>JAJZPE010000235.1 GCA_021811325.1 Bacillota bacterium | reverse complement strand
GTTGTTGCGTGTGCGGCACCTGCTGAGAGTCCGAAACCGGCGGAGAATCGGGAGCCTGTTGAGGGCGGCCGTCTTCGCGGCCGCACTGGTCGTGGCGGTGACGGTGGCGGTCCCGGCCCCGGCCCTGGCCGCGGGGGCCGCCGGAGGTTCGCCGATCAGCATCAAGGCCATGGACATCCACCTGGAGCCGGAGTACGACACGACGGACGTGCTGGTCGCCTACGACCTGAGCTTCACCAACGCGGCGGCCGCGGACTACGGCGGGAAGATGATCTTCCACGTCCCCAAGGGCGTGAACCCGGCCGGCCCGACCAACGAGGTCCACATCTGCGAGACCCAGGGGAGCAACAAGCACGCCTATTGCGCCCCATACACGACCGAGACCGGTAACGACTACCTCACCTTCACGTGGTCGCCGTCCAAGGCCCTCAAGCCGGGCGCGGACTACCCCATCTACATCGAGTATTACTACAACCCCCTCCGGCTCACGGGCGACCGGCGCGACCTGGACTTCTACTTCCACCCGTCCTACGACGTGGGCACCCTCGACCTGACGGTCCTGGCGCCGCTCCGGTCGACGTCGGTGACCCTCGACCCGCAGCCCAAGCAGCAGGGGCTGGATTCGGCCGGCTTCAGCTACGTCAACTACCGTTACAGCAACCTCAAGCCGGAAGAGCCCGTCCGGCTCAAGCTCAGCTACGCCAAGCCGGACACCCGGCCGTCCATCGCCCGGGCCGGCGCCTCCCTCTCGACCGGCGGCGCCCAGAGCAAGGGGCTGTTCAAAGACCCGTCGTTTTATGTCCTAGCCGTCCTGGTCGTCGGGGCTCTGGGCGGGCTGCTGGTCTACGGGGCCCGGGGCGGCTCGTCGCGCCGCCGGCCGCGCCGCGGACCGAGTGGCTCGCCCTCGGGGGCCTCACGTCCCGCAGCACCGCGGTCGGAGGCCCAGCGTTCCACGGGGTCCTCCGCCACCGAAGGCGAGAAGCAGGCGGCCCGCCGCCTCCTCCTGAGCGGCAAGATCAGCGAGCAGACCTACCGGGAAATCGTCGCCGAAATCGACCGGGAAAAGAGGTAACCCCCTTGATCGAACTGGGCCGCTTCTTCATCTGGCTGGCTCTGGCCGTCTCCGGGTACGGGGTGGCCGCGTTCATCCTCGGCCTCCGCAACCTCAACGGCCGGCTCATCAAGAGCGGGAGAGCGGCCACCGTGGTCTTCGCGGCGGCCATTGCCGCGGCCTCGGCCGTCCTCGTCGACCGCCTCCTGGCCAGCGACTTCAGCCTCGAGTACGTGGCCATGAACACCAGCCGCTCACTGCCGACGCTCTACAAGATCTCGGCCTTCTGGGCCCACAACGCCGGCTCGCTCCTCCTCTGGACCCTCGTCCTGGCCTTCTTCACGGCCCTCGTGGCCTTGGCCCGGTACAAAGAGAATGAAGGGGCCGCCATGACCCCCCATGTCCTGGCCATCCTCCTCGGGATCGGCTTTTTCTTCACCTACCTCTTGGCCGTCGTCGCCCCGCCCTTCGTGCGGCTGCCGAGCCCGCCCGTCGACGGCCAGGGGCTGAACCCGCTCCTGCAGAACCCGGGCATGATCATCCACCCGACCACCCAGTACCTCGGCTACGCCGGCTTCGCCGTGCCCTTCGCCTTCGCCATGGCCGCCCTCATCCTCAGGCGGCCGGACGACCTGTGGCTCCGTATCACCCGGCGCTGGACGCTGGTCACGTGGCTCTTCCTGTCCATCGGGATGATTTTCGGCGGCCAGTGGGCCTACGTCGAACTGGGCTGGGGCGGTTACTGGGGCTGGGATCCGGTCGAGAACGCCTCGCTGATGCCGTGGCTGACCGGCACGGCCTTCCTCCACTCGGTGATGATCCAGGAACGGCGCGGTATGCTCAAGGTCTGGAACGTCGCCCTGATCGTCGTGACCTTCGCCCTGACCCTCTTCGGGACGTTCCTCACTCGGAGCGGCGTCCTGGCCTCGGTCCACGCCTTCGGCGACTCGGCCCTCGGGGCCTACTTCATCGGCTTCATCGCCGTCGTCGTCTTCGCCTCGGTCTGGCTCATCCTCAGGCGGCTGCCCCTCCTCAAAGAGGAGCACCAGTTCGAGGGCCTGCTGTCGAAGGAATCGAGCTTCCTGGCCAACAACCTGGTCCTCATCGGCGGAGCCTTCACCGTGTTCTGGGGGACCATCTTCCCGCTGTTGTCCGAGGCTTTCACCGGCAACAAGGTGTCGGTCAGCGCCCCGTACTACAACCGGGTGATGGTGCCCATCGGCATCCTACTGGTAGTGCTCGTCGGCGTCTGCCCGCTGATCGCCTGGCGCAAGGCGTCGTTCGCCAACCTCCGGCGGAACTTCCTCTACCCGGCGGCGGCCGCCGTCGCCTACGCCGTGGGCGCCTTCATCTACGGTATCCGCAGCCCAGGGGCCCTCCTCGCCTACACCTTCTCGGTCTTCGTCACCGCCACCATCGCCCTCGAGGTCATCCGCGGCGTGCGGGCCAGGATGCACATGACCGGTGAGAACGCCCTCGTCGCCTTGCCGCGGATGCTGGTCAAGAGCCGCCGGCGTTACGGCGGCTACCTGGTCCACCTGTCGGTCATCGTGATGATCGTGGCCATTGCCGGTTCCCACGCCTTCCAGATCGACCAGACCAAGTCGATCATGCCCGGTGAGGCCATCGACATCGGCCGTTACCAGCTGGTCTACAAGAACCTCAGCGAGCGCGACGAGGGTT
>JAJZPE010000234.1 GCA_021811325.1 Bacillota bacterium | reverse complement strand
GCCTCCCGGCGGGAGCCGCCCCGCAGCGGCCGACAGGTCTTTGCCAAGCCGTGTCGAAGGACAGACAGGGCTCGAGGATGCCGGCCGGGTCCGGACGTTCGTCGTCGGCCTGAAAGAAGAAATCGCCGGCCAGCTCTGGGAGGACGTGCTGCTCGGCGACGAGTTGCAAACTAACGGGCTGGCCTAATCTTTGCCCCCCTTGAATCCAATGGATCTGTGACCGCGCCTGGGAAGCGGGATGAGCCACGTCACCAGGAAGACTCAAGAGCTGCAGTTGGCGCTCTGGCCTACGTCAAGGCGAGAGCGGATATGATTTCCCCGGAAGCTGGCGATGGGCGGATGGAACCCCAGAAGGAGGTCAGCGAGTAACATGTCACTCCTTGGCCGTCGTGTGCCGTGGCTGAGAACCCTCGTCATCGTCCTGTGTTTGCCTGTCCTGGTCCTGCCCACCAATGTCATCCAGGCCGCTCCGGTTTTCGCCGTGGCTGCCCCGTCCGAGACCATTCAGGTCCCCTACCTGGCGGCGGCGCCATACGGCGAGTGGGGTCGGAATGATAAGCAGTACCTGACCGCGCTCTGGAACCAGGCGGCGCCGGCGGCCGCCGCACCTCCATCGGAGAACAGCCAGACCATTGCCTTCGCCGCCAAGCTGGCCTTGGAGATGTCACAGATCCAGGAGACCATCGACCAACTCCGCTCGGCCGAAGGATACCTGGCGCCGAAGGGCTACGCCATCTACCGGCCACAGACCTCCGGCAAGCTGCTGGCGCTGAACCGGGCCATGCAGGCCCGTAACACGCTCCTCCGCTACCTGGTGGGTCGGAACATGGTCCGGCCCGGGGCCGCCTTTTATCCGCCCCTGGACCAGGTCAGCTCGGGCACCCTTGACCTTTCCAAAGCACCCAATCCCGCCAAGTACGCCAGTGCGGACAAGGTCGCGGCCGCGCTGGACTACATCGGCGTAGACGGGGCCGCTCTCGAAGGCTACGAGGCGTACCTGTTGGCCTATCCCTATCAGGGGATGACCTCCGCTCTGGGGGGCCTGGGGCACACCTACATCGGGGCCCGCAAGCCAGACACCAACGCGGACGAGGTGGTCGTCACCCACGAGTTCGGCCACCACTTCCAGAGGCTCTACATCGGCCAGGACGATACGCCCGCGACCTGGCAGGAGTACATCTCCGTCCGTGGCCTTCCCGGTTTCCAGCCGGCTTCGACCTCGTCCAATGAGGCGGACCGTGACCTGTGGAAGAGGGCCACCATCGAGTCTTTCGCGGAGGACTTCCGCGTGCTCATGGGCAGCCCGCAGGCGACCGCCCGGGCCCCGAACACGGCCTACGGCGACGTCCGCAAGAACCCGCAGACCGCCGCCGCCATGCGCTCCTACCTCACTCGCCTGCAGACGGACCGCGCGCCCACGGACCAGTCGTCGGCCCTGGGATTCGGGATCATCGGGGCGCTGACCGTCATCCCGAGGGGGATCGAGTCGCAGGAACCCACCACGACCTACACTGTCACCGACCGCAACATCGTACCCTTCCTTATCGCTTCGACCGACGGGAATGTGAGTTACTGGGTCTACCACGGCTCGTCAATGATCCAGGCGGAGGAGCACCTGCCACTGACCCAGGGGATGTCCGTCGGGCGCGTTGACTTCTCCGAGGGCCCGGGAATCTACAGGGTGCTCCTGAACGCCGGGTCCGGCGGTTCGCTGGTTGCCCGGGAGTACTACGTCATCGTTCGCGACGGGGCTCTGACCGAAGAGCCGACGGAGGTGGCTCTGCCCGCCAAGGCCTTCACCGCCTGGGTGACCGACCCCAGGCTGGCCCTCTCCGGCGCGGCGAACGGCCGGTACTACGCCACGAGCCTCTCCGACCCACGGGCCAAGCCGGACTCCGCCTGGCTTAACCGGTTCAAGGCCGTCAGTGCCCCGGTCCACCTGGTCCTGTCCGGCGGGGACGGGGTGTATCGCGCCGGAGCCACCGAGGTCGTGGTCCTCGATCAGCCGGCGGACCCCTGGTCGCCGCCCATCTACCAGGCGGGGCAACCCATTCCGGTGTCGCTCCGGGCGGCCATCGCCACCACCCGCCAGGTGACCTTCACCGGCTCGTCGGCCGACGCCGAGGTGCGGGTGAGCGTGTATGACGATTACGGTCAGCCGCTGACCCGGGCGACCGTTACCCGGTCCCCCGATGGTTCCTTCACCGCCACGGCCGACCTGACCGGCCTGGCCGGCCAAACCTATCTCATCGGGGTCCGGAGCGGGCCGGCCGGGAGCACGAACCTGACGCAGGGCGAGTCGATGGCCCTGAAGGTCGCCTCGGCCGGCGGGGCGCCGTCCCCAGGCACGTCATCCTCCGGCGCGCCGTCCCCGGGCACTCCGTCCTTCCTATCGCAGGCTGCCGCGGCGGCTGCCGGCGGTGACACCTTCTGGGCGGCCTACAGCTACCTCCAGGCCCTCCGGATCGCCCAGGACCGGAACGACGGGACCGGCACCCGGGAGGCGGCTCAAGGGTTGCTTGGCCTGGTGGACGCGGCCCACAATTACCTTCTGGCCGACGCTGCCGCGGCGGCCCTGGGCTCCATCGCCGAATCCGACGCCGACACGACCCTGGGGCGGGCCTACGGCCGGGCGTACAAGCGCCGCGAAGCCGTCAAGGCGCTCTCCGCGGCCACCGCCGTCAACCCCACGGAGGCTGGGGCCGCGGCTGCTCTCAACCAGGTGTCCGACCCGACCTACCAGTGGAACGAGGGCGACGGCCGGCCACGA
>JAJZPE010000054.1 GCA_021811325.1 Bacillota bacterium | reverse complement strand
TATCTGGCACAGTCCCATGGCCGTGACCCCACCCCGGTCCAAATAATCGACCTCTTGAAGAGGGAAATGTCTGGAAAGTAGCGAACCTTGCAGAAAGATGTGTCCTGCGGGGGGAGAGGGCATGGCCGTTAGTGGCGCCGCGGTCCGGGTGGCCACCGAGCAGTTGCCGGTGCGCACCATCCGACAGGCCTCTCTGCTTCTGGGCGTCGACCTGGGTGGCGGCCACATGTCGGCCGCCCTGGTCGACCAGGCCGGCCGGATCATTCAGCGACGAAAGGCCCCGACGGCTGTCGAAAGCGGGCCGGACGGGATCATCTCGAGCATCGTCGAGCTGCTCCGGGAGGTCATCTCGGTCAGCGGCGCGACCAAGCGCGAGCTGGCCGGCATCGGGCTCGGCATCCCGGGCCTCATCGACTCGTCACTCGGCCTCTCCATCTTCTCGCCCAACCTCTTCTGGCACAACGTCCAGGTGGTCCGGCCCATCGAACGCGAGTTCAACCTGCCGACCTTCATGGACAACGATGTCCGCTGCGCCACCCTCGCCGAAGCCTGGTACGGGGCCGGGCGTGGGGTCTCCAACCTCATCTGCCTGACCATCGGCACCGGCATCGGCTCGGGGCTGATGCTCGAAGGGCAACTCGTCCGGGGGGCCACGGAGAGCGCCGGGGAGATCGGCCACATGACCATCGAGAAAGACGGCCCGCCGTGCAACTGCGGAAACCGCGGTTGCCTGGAGGCCCTCGCGGCCGGGCCGGCCATCGCCCGGCGCGCCCGGGAGGCCGTCAACAGGGGCGTGGACACGGTCATGGTGGCCATGGTCGGCGGGCAGGTCGACCGGATCGACGCCTCGGTGGTCGCTCAGGCCGCCCGCCAGGGTGACCCCGTGGCCTGGGAGATCATCGAGCTGACGGCGCTTTACCTGGGCATCGGGATCGCCAACTACATCAACCTGGTCAACCCGGAACTGGTCATCATCGGCGGCGGGGTGGCCCAGGCCGGCGAGCTGTTGTTGGCGCCCATCCGCCGGGTGGTCGGTCAACGGGCGATGAAGGTTCAGGCGGCGGCGGTCAGGGTCGTCCCGGCCCGCCTGGGCGAGGACGCCGGCGTCATCGGCGCTGCCGCGCTGGTCCTTGAACGATTGGGCGAGTCCGGCCCACGGGCCGAGTGAGCCCGGACCCGGGTCGCGCCGACGGCCCGCAGACTGCCGTTCGAATGGGGGGCCGCCGGCCGTCAGGGCCGGCGGTCTTTTCTCGTGTGGGTGGTGAAGATTTTGACTCGAGAATCAGTGGTCTGTTTCATCCGCTCCGGGGAGCCGCCCGCCGCCCTCCTCATCAAGCGGCGGCGGGCGCCCGACCTTGGCCGCTGGAACGCGCCCGGCGGCGGCGTCGAGACCGGCGAGACGCCCGAAGCGGCCTGCCGGCGCGAGGTCCTCGAAGAGACCGGGCTGCGCCTGGAGACCGTCCACCGGCGGGCCGCCCTGACCCTCTTCGGCTGGGACGGCGACCCCGAGACGGTGGAGCGCATCTGGGTCTTCACGGCCGCGGCGCCGCCGGGGCAGGTCCCGCCCGCGCCCGGCGAAGAGCCGCCCGCGCCCGTGCCGTGGGAGTCCCCGTCCGGAGAGGGCTCGCTGGCCTGGGTGCCCTTGGCCGAGACGCGCCGGCTCGCCTGGCCCGAGGACGTCCCGCTATACTTGGAACGGCTTTTCGACCCCGCGGCCCCGGACTTCGCCGGGGAGTTCTTCTATGACTCCGGCGGCCACCTGACCCGGGCTGTCCTGGCCCCGGTCGAAGGGGTCCCGGAGACCTGAAACTCGGACCGGGTCACCCTGGTTATAAGAGAGGGGAGACGGGATTGCTCATCACCGTCAGCGTCAACAGCTCACTCGACACGGCCTACATCGTACCCGGACTGATTGTCGGCGAGACCAACCGGGTCAAGGAGAAGGCCACCGTCCCCGGCGGCAAGGGCAATAACGTCGCCCGCGTCTTGCGCGAATTGGGCTACCATGTGGTCGCCTCGGGGTTTGCCGGTGGGTCGCGGGGGGCGATCATCCACCGTGGCCTCGAGGAACTGGGCGTCACCACCGAGTTCGTCTGGACGGCTGAAGAGTCCCGCACCTGCCTGGCCGTCATCGACCCGGTCTCGGAAGCCCTCACCCAGGTCCTGGAGCCCGGGGCGCCGATCGCTTCGGGGGAGCTCCTGCGGCTCAAGCAGAAGCTCGGCGGCCTGATGGGCGAGTACGCCGCCGGGGCCGTCGGCACCGGGGTCCCGGACGCGCCCCTCTCCGGCCCGTACCTCATTCTGGCGGGGAGCCTGCCCCCGGGTGTCCCGCCCGGGTTCTACGCCGAACTGGTCCACTCCGCCCGGTCCCACGGTTTCCACGCCACCCTCGATGCTTCCGGCGAAGCCCTCCGGCACGGCCTTTCGGCCCGGCCGGCGGTGGTCAAGGTCAACGCCACCGAGGCCGCCGAGGCCCTCGGGACGAGCGGGCGCCGGGTCGATCCTCTGAGCCTCGCCGAGGGCCTGCAGGCTGCGTCCGGTTGCCTCCTGGCCGTGGTCACGGCCGGACGCGAGGGGGCCGCGGCGGTCGGCCGCCTCGAGCGGGCGGACGGTGACCCGAGCCTCATCTCCTGTTTCATCAAGCCCCCGGCGGTCTCCCCGGTGGTCAGCACGGTCGGGTCCGGGGACGCCTTCCTGGCCGGCCTGGTCGGCGAGCTATCCACCGGGCGCGACGTCATCGAAGCCCTGAAGACGGCCACGGCCTGCGGCGCGGCCAACGCCCTGACCCTCACCGCGGCGACCATTCGCAAGTCCGACGTAGCCCGCCTGAGGGAAGGGGTGAGGGTGGCTTGAGCCTCAAGGTGATCGCCGCTCCCAATTCTTTCAAGGGCAGCCTGAACGCCACCAGCGTGGCCGAGGCCATCGCCGAAGGCGTCAGAAGGGTCGATCCAGAGGCCGAGTGCCGGCTCATCCCCCTGGCCGACGGTGGCGACGGGACGGTCCGCGCCTTCCTGGCCGCCATGGGCGGGACGGCGGTCGCCCGGAGGGTCACCGGTCCTCTCGGCGAGCCGGTCGAGGCGGCCTTCGCCATCCTCCCCGACGGGAAGACGGCCGTCATCGAGATGGCCGCGGCCAGCGGTCTGGTGCTGGTCCCAACGGACCGGCGCGATCCGATGCGGGCCACCACTTACGGCACCGGTCAACTCGTCCGGGCCGCCATCGACCTGGGGTGCCGGAAGATCATCGTCGGCATCGGCGGGAGCGCCACGGTGGACGGCGGGGCCGGCCTGGCCCAGGCCCTCGGGGCGAGGCTGCTCGACCGCACCGGCCGCGAACTTCCCTCGGGCGGCGGCGCCCTGGCCGGCCTCGACCGCATCGAGACGGGCGAGTTCGACCGCGTGGTCGCCGGCGTCGAGCTGACCGTGGCCTCCGATGTCGACAATCCGCTGTGCGGCCCCAATGGGGCGGCCGCGGTCTTCGGCCCCCAGAAGGGCGCCACCCTTGAGATGGTCGCCGCCCTCGACCGGGCCCTCGCCCATTACGGGCGCATCCTCGCCCGGGACCTGCGGCGCGACGTCGCCGGCCGGCCGGGGGCGGGCGCCGCGGGCGGTCTCGGGGCCGGGCTGATGGCCTTCTTTGGGGCGCGGCTCACCCCGGGTATCGACCTCATCCTCGACCTGGTCGGGTTCGGCGAACAGTTGCCATGGGCCGATCTCGTCTTTACCGGGGAAGGCCGCGTCGATGGGCAGACCGTGCGGGGCAAGGGTCCGTACGGCGTCGCCCGGGCGGCGGCCGAAGCCGGGCGGCCGACGGTCGTCCTGGCCGGTTCGATCGGCCCGGGGGCCGGGGAACTGGAGAAGGTGGGCCGGACCGTGGTCCTGCCCATTGTCGACGGGCCCATGCCCCTCGAAGTGGCCATGGAGGACGCGGCCGGCCTCGTCGCCGCCGCCTCCGAGCGCGCCGCCAGGGTGTTCCTGATGGGCCGGGACGCCCGCTGAACCGAAGGAAGGAGCGTCCACTGTCATGCGAAGACTCTACCGTTCCCGAGGAGCCCCGGGACTACGACCCGGGTCAACAACCCTGACCGGGGCGCCCTCGGAAACTCGCGGCCTCTTTCCGCGTATGGAGTATTGCCGCCCTAGACCCGCGGTCCGAAACCGGGCGGCTTCAAGGAGCGTTGAACATGAGAAGTCTCTACCGCTCGCGCCATGAGCGAGTCATCGCCGGCGTCTGCGGGGGCATTGCCGACTACTTCAAGATCGACGTCACCGTCGTTCGGCTCATCTGGGCCGTGGCCGTCTTCGCCGGCGGCGCCGGCATCCTGGCCTACATCCTGGCCGCTTTGATCATCCCCGAGGAGCCCTACGGCTACGTCCCCGACAACTACCCGAGCGGCCGAGCGGCTGAGAACGGCGGCGCGACCGAAGCCGGCGCCCCGGCCCCGGGCCACGCCGAAGGCCGACGGACGCAGGCCTCCGGGAGTACCGCCGCCGTCTTCGGCTGGCTCCTCCTGGGCTTCGGGCTGCTGCTCCTGCTGCGCAACTTCATCCCCTGGTTCACCTGGGGGCTCTTCTGGCCGCTCGTCCTCATCGCCTTCGGAGCCTACATCGTCTTTACCGGGCTAAGGGGAGACCATCGATGAACCGCCATGCCGGCTGGATCTCTGGACGGCGGTGGCCAAGCTCTGGCCCTTACTCCTGATCATCGCCGGGCTCAACATCATCTTTTTCGGCCGCAGAACTGGCCCGAGAGCCTGAGGCCCGAGTTCACCGCCAGACACCTCGCCGAACTATGATGCGGCCCCGGTGAAGATCAACATCAACTTTGCCGGCGGAGTCGGCCGCTTCGAGCTGGTGCCCCGCTGAGCGCGTCCGGCGAGAGAAAGCATCAAGGGGTGGCCCCATGGTCGAAGTCCAAGGCTTGACCAAACGCTTCAATAACCTGACTGCGGTCGATGGGGTCAGTTTCGCCGCCCGCCCCGGGGAGATCTTCGGTCTCCTCGGGGAGAACGGGGCAGGGAAGACGACCACGCTCCGCGTCCTGGCGACGGTGCTCGCCCCGACCTCAGGGGACGCCGTCGTCAACGGCTTTTCCGTCACCCGTGAGGCCCAGAAGGTGCGGGCCTCCATCGGCTTCGTCTCCTCCGACGCCGGGCTCTATGACCGGCTGACGGCCCGCGAGAACGTCGCCTACTTCGGGCGGCTCCACGGCCTCCCCGGGCCCACCCTCACCAAGCGCATCGACGTCCTCTTCGCCTGGCTCGACCTGAAAGACGCCGCCGACCGCCGGGTCGGCAAGTTCTCCAAAGGCATGAAGCAGAAGGTCTGCATCGCCAGGGCGCTCGTCCATGACCCGCCGGTGATGCTCCTCGACGAGCCCACGGCCGGCCTCGACGTGACCGCCATCCACGCCGTTGACGAGTTCATCCTGCGGGCCAAGCGGGAAGGCAAGACGATCATCTTTTCCAGCCACATCATGAGCGAGGTCGAGAAGCTCTGCGACCGCGTGGCCATCATTCACCACGGCTCGATCATCGCCGCCGGGACCATGGACGAGCTGATGGCCAAGCGCGAGCGCTTCGAGGACGTCTTCCTCCGCCTGATCGGGGGCCGGCACCAATGAGTCAGAGCCTGAACTTCAGACACGCCTGGATTGTTTTCACGAAAGAACTCAGCGACACCATCCGCGATCGGCGGACCTGGTGGGCGATGATCATCCTGCCCATCGTCATCATCCCCCTGATGACCCTCATCGGGCCGCGGGCGGCCATCAAGCAGATCGAGGACGTCCGGCGGACCAAGTCCAACGTCGTCGTGGCCGGCGCCGAGCGGGCGCCCACCCTCGTCCAGTTCCTCGAGGCGAGCGGCCAGTTCAACCTGGTCACGGCCGACCCGGCCACGGCCATCAAGGACCGCCAGGCCCTGGCCGTCGTCTACGTCCCGGCCGACTTCGAGGACCGCCTCCGCCAGGAGAAACCGGCCCAGGTCCGGGTGGCCTTCGACGCCTCCGACCAGAAGTCGTCGATGGTCCAGGAGAAGGTGGCCCGCATCCTGATCGCCTTCTCGCAGGCCACCGTGACCGCCAGGCTGCAGGCCCGTGGCTACGACCCCAACCTCCTCACGCCGCTGGCCATCAACGTCGAGAACGTGGCCCCGAAGGAGCAGATGGGGGCGAGCTTCCTGGGGATGATCCTGCCGATGCTCATGGCCATGTGGTCGGCCACCGGCGGGCTCTATGCGGCCATCGACGTGGCCGCCGGGGAGAAGGAGCGGGGCACCCTCGAGGCCATCCTGACCGTCCCGGTGTCCCGGATGTCCCTGGCCGTCGGGAAATACCTCGTGGTCGTCGTCAGCTCGCTCATCGCCGCAGCCATCTCGCTGGTCGGCTTCGCCGTCGCCTTCAAGGTCTCGCCGGTCTCGATGGTCCCCGGCCAGGCGGCCACCTTCAGCCTGACCGCGACCCAGATCGGCCTGATCTTCCTCGTCGCCCTGACCCTCTCGGCCTTCTTCGCCGCCGTCGAGCTGGCCGTCAGCTCCTTCGCCCGGGGCTTCCGCGAGGCCCAGACCTACCTGACGCCGATCACCTTCATCGTCATCATCCCGTGGATCCTGACCCAGTTCGTATCGCCGGCCGACATCCCCGGATGGTATTACATGGTCCCGGTGATGAACGGGATGATGGCCTTCAAAGAGCTGGTCATGGGCCTCGTCAACCCCGCCCATATCCGCGACACGCTGGTCTTCTCGGCCATCTACGTGGTCGTCGCCCTGCGCCTGGCCGGACGGCTCTTCCAGCGCGAGAGCGTCCTCTTCCGAAGCTAGGCTGGGGCCGCGCCGTCTCGCGCGGCGAGGCCGCACGCGCAGGCGGGAATCAGGTTTGTGAGTGACAGGCAAGCCCCCCGTCGCTTGAATAAACACCGCGGCGGGGGGCATTTCTCTCTTGACAGTGTATTACTGACCTAGTACACTAGAGATGACCAAACGGACCCGGCTGCCCGGTCCCAGCGGCCGGGGGTCGACCGACCATGGGGCCGGTGCGGGCCCCTTCCCGACGGGGGGTGGAGTGTAGCGTTGTGGTTCCACATTGACCCAGCCTCCGGCGTCCCGGTCTACCTGCAGATCGTCAGTCAGGTCAAACACGCCGTGGCCAGCGGGCTTCTGGCCCCTGAAACGAAGCTTCCATCGATCCGAGAGGTCGCCACGGGGTTGACCATCAACCCGAACACGGTCGCCAAGGCCTATCAGGAGCTCGAACAGGAAGGGGCCATCGTCACCGTCAAGGGGCGGGGGACCTTTGTCGCCACGAAGGGCTCCACCCTCATCAAAGAGGAGCGCGAGCGGGTCTGTGCCCGCCTGGTCGACCAGCTCATGGTCGAAGCGCTCCACCTTGACCTGTCGGTCGGGGATGTCGAACGGCTCTTCCGGGAGGGTCTGAAGAAATGGTTCAAGGACAAGCGATGAACGATGTGACTGCGCCCTCAGTGGCCGGGGCGGCCGCGACGACCACGGAGGCCGGCCGCTCGGCCAACGCCATCGAGACCCACGGCCTGGCCCGCCGCTTCGGGACCACCGAGGCGGTCGCCGGACTCGATCTGACCGTGCCTCGGGGCAGCGTCTTCGGGTTCATCGGGCCCAACGGCGCGGGCAAGACGACGACCATCAAGATGCTCCTTGGATTGCTTCGGCCGACGGCCGGCCGGGCCGGCGTCCTCGGCTACGACCTGGCCACCGGGAGCCTGGCCGCCAGGGCCAGGATCGGCTACGTCGCCGAGAACGCCGACCTCTACGGCTACATGCGGGTGCGCGAGATCATCGCCTTCACCCGAGGGCTCTACCCGCGCTGGGACGACCAGCTCGTCGCGCGCTACCTCGAGCTCTTCGGGCTGCCCAAGGATCGGGCGGTGAAGGCCCTCTCCAAGGGGATGAAGGCCCAGCTGGCCCTGATCCTGGCCCTGGGCCCCGTCCCGGAGCTGCTTATCCTGGACGAACCGACCTCGGGCATGGACCCGTTGGCCCGCAAGCAGTTCCTGTCGACCATCCTCCGGGAGGTCGCCGCGGCCGGACAGACGGTCTTCATGTCGACCCACATCCTGAGCGACGTCGAGCGGGTCGCCGACCACGTCGCCCTCCTCAACCGCGGGCGGCTGGTGCTGGCCGACAGCATGGACCACCTGAAGGAGAACGTCAAGAAGGTCCGCGTGGTCCTCGCCGGCGGGGCGCCGGATGACCTGGGCCGCTGGCCGGGGGTGCGGGCCGTCGCCCGCGAGGGCCGCGGCTGGCTCATCAGCGTCGAGAGCCGCCTCGACGAGGTCCGCGGCCGCCTGCAGGCCCTGGACCCGTCCTATCTCGAGGTCGTCGACATGACCCTCGAGGAGATCTTCGTCGACTACGCCGGGGGTGAACGCCTTGTTCTCGGTTAATCGTGCGGTCTGGCGGAAAGAGATGCGTGAGAACCGCTGGAAGGTCTGGTCTTATGCGGCGGTCCTCCTGGTCACGGCGGCCATCACCGCCTTCACCTTCAACTACCTCGGCCAGATGCTGCAGGGGGCGCCCGTCCCCAAATGGGCCCAGGGACAGCTCGCCGCCCAGTTGGCCGCCTACCCCGGCTACGCCTGGGCCAACTGGTTCGGAAAGAACCTCTACCAGATGGCCACGCTCTACCTTATCCTCTTCGGGATGACCGCGGTGGCCTCCGAGGTGTCCCGCCGAACCTCCAGCTTCCTCTGGTCCAAGCCCGTGCCCAGGGGCACCGTCCTGTTCTCAAAATGGCTGTCCTCGGCCGCGGTTTACGCGGTCATCACCGTCCTTGGCACGTTGCTGCTCTACCCGCTGTCGCTGGCCGCCGGGCACGGCTACGCCATCGGTCGCCACCTCGCTGCGTTGCCCCTGGTCATCGCCACCGGGCTGGTCGTCCTGAGCCTGACCTACGTGTTCTCGGTGCTCTTGGACGACGCGGTCAAGGCGGGTGGCGCGACCGCTCTGGCCCTCCTGTTCTTGTCCCTCCCGAGCTGGTTCCAGAAGACCCGGCATTGGTCTCTATTCTACTACTTCACCGCCGGGCCGGTAGCTGAGGACGGCTCGCCGCACTGGGGTTTCGTCTTCCTGATGGTGGTCCTGGCCGCCGCCGTCTATGCCGTGGCCCAGCGGCTCCTGGAGCGGAAGGACTTCTGACCCGGCGCGGAACCGGCGCCCACTCCTGGAGCGAAAAAGAGCCCCCCGCCCTCGCGGACGGGAGGCTTTCTCGCCTTCAATGACCCTTGGTTCAGCGCCGCACCCCGAGGACCCGGGCTCGCGCGCGCCTATACCGCCTGCCCCAGGTAGGCCGCCCGGACCCGCGGGTTCTCACGCAGTTCGGCCGCCGGACCGGAGAGGACGATGCGCCCGGTCTCCAGGACGTAGGCACGGCTGGCGACCTGCAGGGCCATGTAAGCGTTCTGCTCGACCAGGAGGACCGTCGTCCCCTGCCGGTTAATCTCCTGGATGATGCTGAAGATCTCCTGGACCAGGATGGGCGAGAGGCCCATCGACGGCTCGTCAAGGAGGAGCAGCTTTGGCGTGGACATCAGGGCCCGGCCCATGGCCAGCATCTGCTGCTCGCCGCCGGAGAGGGTCCCGGCGTTCTGCTTGAGCCGTTCCTTCAGGCGCGGAAAGCTCTTGAAGACCCGGTCAAAGGCGGCCTGCAGGCTGCCCCGATCGGCCCGGGCGTAGGCGCCCATCTCGAGGTTCTCGGCCACGGTCAGGTTGGCGAAGATCTTCCGGCCTTCAGGCACGTGGCCAATCCCCATCTGGACGATGCGGTGGGCCGGGGTCCGGGTGATGTCCGCGTCGTGGTACATGACCTGGCCCGAGCGCGCCCTGACCAGCCCGGAGATGGCCCTCAGGCTGGTCGACTTGCCGGCCCCGTTGGCCCCGATGAGGGTGACGATCTCGCCCTCGGCGACCTCGAAGGCCACCCCGTGTAGGGCCAGAATGCTGCCATAGGCGACGTTCAGGTCCTTGACCTGGAGGATCACGCCACAGCCCTCCCCAGGTAGGCTTCGAGGACCTTGGGATTGCCCTGGATCTCGACCGGCGTCCCTCCGGCGATGACCTCACCGAAATCCATCACCACGATCCTCTCGCAGAGGTTCATCACCAGGCCCATCTGGTGTTCGATGAGCAAGACGGTCAACCCGAACCGGGCCTTGATCGAGAGGACCAACTGGACCAGGCCGCCGACCTCCGACGGGTTCATGCCGGCCGCCGGCTCGTCCAGGAGCAGCAACTTCGGGCCGGTGCCCAGGGCGCGGGCGATCTCCAGCCGCCGCTGTTGCCCGTACGGCAGGGAGCCGGCCAGTTCATACTGCTTGTCGAGGAGGCCCAGGACCTCCAGGATGTCGCGGGACTTGGCCGTTAGTTCGGCCTCAGCCCGGGAGTAGCCTTTCAGGTGCAGGGCGGCCCCCAGTAAGCCATAGCCCGGCCGCGTGCCGAAAGATGTTCGGACGTTGTCCAGAACGGTGACGTCCTTGAACAGCCTGATGTTCTGAAAGGTCCGGGCGATGCCGCTTCGGCAGACCTGGAAGGGTTTCAGCCTGGCCAGGTCGCCGCCCTGGAAGATGACGCTGCCGGAGGTTGGTGGGATCATCTGGGTGATGAGGTTGAAGACGGTGGTCTTGCCAGCCCCGTTGGGGCCGATGAGCCCGACCAGTTCGCCTTCTTCCATGGTCAGGTTGAAGTCCGAGACGGCGTGGAGGCCCCCGAAGTTCTTGGTCAGGTTCCTGACCTCAAGCACTGACATTGGGCGTCTCTCCTTTCGCCGGCGGGTTTCCCTCGGGGACCCGTCGCGGGATGAGGGCCTGCCATTCCATGCCGCTCAGAAGGCCCTTCGGCCGCAGGATGACGACCAGGACCAAGGTCAGGGCGTAAATGACCCCGCGGAAGTCGAGGAAGCTCTGGCCGAGCACGGCGCGGAGGACCTCCAGCAGGAAGACCCAGCCGACGCCGGTGACGATGGTCCCACTCATGCTGCCCAGGCCGCCCAGGACGACGATGATGAGGAAGTCGAAGGACTTGAGGAAGTCGAAGGACGACGGGTGGACGATGGGATACCGATGCGCGTACAGAGCGCCGGCCACGCCGGCCAGGGCGCAGCCGAGGACGAAGGCCAGGGTCTTGACCCGGGTTGGGTCGACCCCCATGGCGTCGGCGGCGACTTCGTCTTCTCGAACGGCCGTCCAGGCCCGCCCGAACGACGACAGGCGCAGGTTGCGAGCGAGCAGGACGGCCAGGAGGAAGACACTGAAAATGACCGGGAATTTGGCGATCTGGGGCACGCCGGTCATCCCGGTAGCCCCGCCGGTGGCCGTGATCCACTTGTTGGAGTTGTCCATGAGGACCTTGACGATGATCCCGAAGCCCATCGTGGCGATGCCCAGGTAGTCCGACCGTAGGCGGAGGATGGGCAGGCCGATCAAGAAGGCCACGGCGCCGGCGAGGGCCGCCCCGGCCACAAGCGACAGGAGGAAAACGCCATAGTTGCCGTGTCCCCAGAGCTTACTGATGAGGCCCGCGGTATAGGCCCCCAGTCCGAAGAAGGCCGCGTGGCCCAGGGAGAACTGGCCGGCGAAGCCGTAGATGATGGACAGGCCGATGGCCGCGGTGGTGATGATCAGCGACTGGTCCAGGATCAACTGCCAGTAATAGTTGATGATCTCGAGGCTCCCCAGGACCTCGCGGGCGACGAAGAACACCAGCGCGAGCAGGAGGACGAGCGGTAGCCCGGCGGTCAGGTTGGTACGTTTCATGTCCGGCCCACCCCCTCAGACCTTTTCCGGCCCGGTCTTGCCGAGGAGCCCCGACGGCTTGACCAGCAGGACCAGGATCAGGATGGTGAAGGCGATCGCGTCGCGCAGCTGAGACGAGATGTAAGCCGCCGACAGCACGTCGACCTGGCCCATGATCAGGGCCCCGAGCATGGCCCCAGGGATGCTCCCGATGCCGCCGAGGACGGCGGCGGTGAAGGCCTTGAGACCGGGCATAATCCCCATGAACGGGTTGATCTGGGGGTAGGCCACGGAGTAGAGCACCCCGCCGGCGGCGGCCAGGGCCGAGCCGAGGGCGAAGGTGTACGAGATGATGGCATCAACGTTGATGCCCATCAGACGGGCCGCGTCGTGGTCGAAGGAGACAGCCCGCATGGCCTTGCCGGTCTTGGTCCGGGCGACCAGGTACTGCAGCCCCGCCAGGAGGATAACCACCGTGACCAGCACGATGACCTGGATGTTCGAGACCGAGATCCCGCTGAGGTCCCACTGTACGACCGAGAACGGCTGGGGCACGACCCGGTAGTTCGGCCCGAAGACGAACTTCAGGCTGCCGCCGTACTCGATGAGCAACGAAACCCCGATCGCGCTGATCAGGGCGGCTATCCGCGCCGCGTACCGCAACGGCCGGTACGCCAGGCGTTCGATGATCACGCCCAGGGCGGCGCAGATGAGCATGCTAAGCGGAACGGCGATGTAGAACGGAAGGTGCCAGTTGACCGTGGAGATGAAAGCGATGAAAGCGCCGACCATGAACACGTCGCCATGGGCGAAGTTTATCAGGCGGATGATTCCATAGACCATCGTGTAGCCCAGGGCGATAAGGGCGTAAACTAAGCCGAGTTGGAGGCCGTTCAGGACCTGGTTGATGGCCTCAATCATGAGTCCAACCCCCCGAAGGTTGGGATGGAAAGGGAGGGAGGGCTGGGCCCTCCCCCCCCACAAAGGCTACCGTCAGGGGCTGACAGTGGCCACGTATTTCTGCTTGCCGTCCTTGATCTGGAGGATAGCGGCGGCCTTAATCGGGTTGCCGTTGGCGTCGTTCTTGATATCGCCCGACACGGCATTGAAGGTCATCGTGCCAAGGGCCTCGCGGATCTTCTCCGGGTCGTTGCTCTGGACTTGCTTGACCGCGGAGATAAGCATGTTGGTGGCGTCATAAGCGAGGGTCGCCAGGGCGTCCGGGACCGAGCCGTACTTGGCCTTGTAAGCCTTGATGAAGTCCTGGACGATGGGCCGTGGGTCGTCAGGTGAGTAGTGGTTGGTGAAATAGCCGCCATCCATCACCTTGAAGTCCAGCTCGCCGGAGTCCCAACCATCGCCGCCCAGGAAGGTGGCCTTAATCCCCTTGACCCGGGCCTGCTTGCCGATAAGGGAGACCTTCTGGTAGTAGTCGGGCAAGTAGAGGATGTCCGGCTTAAGCTTGGCGATCTGAGTCAGGACAGCCGAGAAGTCGACGTCGGCCGTGGCGTAGGCGGACATCTGGACGACCTTGCCGCCACCCTTCTCGAAGGCTTCCTTGAAGTACTGGGAGAGGCCGATGGTGTAGTCGTTGGACTGGTCATAGAGAATCGCCGCCGTCTTCGCCTTCAGGTTATTGAGGGCGAATTTGGCCCCAACGGTACCCTGGAAGGGGTCGATGAAGCAGGCTCGGAAAGCATAGGGTTTGCGTTTTCCGTCCTCGACCGTCACCTTTGGGCTGGTGGCCGTGCTGGTGAGCTGGACGACCTTGGCGTCGTTGGTGACCTTGGTGATGGGGATGGTCACCTTCGACGTGACCGAGCCGATGATCGCTTGGACCTTGTTCTCGTTGATCAGCTTGGTGGCCACGTTGACGCCTTCGGTGACGTCGTTCCGGTCGTCTTGGATGAACAGCTTGACCGGGACGTTACCGATCTTCCCGCCCTTCTCGGCGGTGATTCCCGCCTGCTCCATGGCCAGCAGGAAGCCGTTCTTGGTCGACTCCCCGAAGGTCTTGACGTCGCCCGTCAGGGGGGTGATAAACCCGACCCTGAGGGTGGTCTTGTCCTTTCCGCCAGCGCAGCCGGAGAGGGCGACCGCGGGAATCAAGACGGCGATAGCGACGATCGCCATGATCCTAGGAATTCTCATTCCGACAACTTCCCCCTTTTTTGCCTACGCTTTGGCTGCCTAAAACCAGCAGTCCGGCGGCGGAATTACCATAGCGACCTTATAGTTGGCCGGATGATGCCGTGTCTTCTGGCCACCCGAACCGCATTCGAGCAACCTCGCGTGGTATTTCGCCATGAATTCGTGACGGTTCTGAGTTTTCCTTCTACAGAAAGATAGACTGGCCAGCAAAAGTTGCACCCCACCGGGGTCGCCGCTCTTCTGACTCACGGGGGGGGAATGAGGGGTCAACAGGGCATGGGTCAACCACAAAGGGAATTTCCGACCCGGCAAGGAATTCATGAGTACCCACCAAGGGACCGGGGGTTTCATGAGGCGTTCGTTGCGCTGGCCAAAGCTAAGAATCCAGGGACGCTTGCCGCGGGTCATCCTTAGGGTGGCCCTGCTTCTGGCCGTCCTCGGCTTGGGGCTCACCCTCTACTTCTATGTTTTCCCGAGGCCCGGGCGCAACGTGCCGCTCGGTCTGGTCGAGGTTCCGTCCGGTCGCAAGATCCTGGTCCTGGCTCCTCACAGCGACGACGAAACCCTCGGTCCCGGCGGCTTTATCGCCGAAGCCGAGCGTCGCGGGAACAAGGTCCGCGTCGTCCTGGCCACCAACGGCGACGGCTTCCGTTACGCGGTCGAGGACCAGTACCGGCGCTTCCGCCTGACCCCCGCCCAGTACGTCCAGTTCGGCTACGTCCGGCAGAAGGAGAGCCTGGCCGCCCTGGCTTTGCTGGGCGTTCCCGCGGACCAGGTGATCTTCCTCGGCTACCCCGACCGCGGGCTGGTCCGGCTATGGCTGGACAACTGGAGCGACGCCAAGCCCTATACCTCGCCGTACACAAAGGTCGCCCATTCGCCCTACCGCAACAGCTTCACTCCGGCGGCCGCATACAGCGGCGAGTCCTTGCTGGCCGACCTGGAGAAGGTGCTGGCCGATTTCCGGCCGGACGTCATCGTCATGCCTCACCCTAACGACGCCCACCCGGACCACTGGGCCCTCAACGCCTTCACCACCTATGCCCTGGCCGACCTGCGCCAGAAGGGCCGGCCCTTCGCCCAGAACCCCACCGTCTATCTGTACCTCGTCCACCGGGGTGATTGGCCGGCCCCCAAGGGGATGCACCTCGACGGCCTCCTGACGCCGCCGACGACCTTCGCCGACACGACGACCGCCTGGTCCTCGCTGCCCCTGCCCGCCGACGTAACGCAGCTGAAGTACCAGGCAATCCTCAAATACAAGAGCCAGCTGACGCTCTTGCGGCGGTTCCTGACCAGCTTCGCCCGGGCCAACGAGATCTTCGGACAGCTCGGTGAGCTCCCGGCGCGTTCGGTGGCCGACGGACAGATCAAGATGACCGGCAGCCTGCTCGAGTGGAGC
>JAJZPE010000233.1 GCA_021811325.1 Bacillota bacterium | reverse complement strand
TCCGATCGCCCATGGGCCTATTATACCATGCTTAGGCAGCCGGGGGACCCTCGGGCAGGCCCCTCCTACTGGCTCAAGAGCCCGAGGATGCGCTCGAGGGCCCGTTTCTCGATGCGCGACACATACGAGCGGGAGATGCCCAGAAGCCAGGCGATCTCGCGCTGGGTCTTCCGCTCGCGGGTGGCGCCCAGCCCGTAGCGCAGCTCGAGCACCTCGCGCTCCTTGCCGTCCAGGCAGCTGAGCTTCTGGCGGAGGCGGTGCTCCTCGAACTTGCTCTCGACCTCGTCGGGGACGACGTCGGGGTTGTCGGCCCCGAGCACGTCGATGAGGGTTATCTCGTTGCCCTCGCGGTCGACCCCGATGGGATCGTACAGCGAGAACTCGGCACGCACCCGCTTCGTCGAACGCAGGTACATCAGGATCTCGTTCTCGATGCAGCGGGCGGCGTAGGTCGCCAGCCTCGTCCCCTTGTCCGGGTTGAAGGTCCTTATCCCCTTGATCAGACCGATGGTGCCGATGGAGATAAGGTCGTCGATGTCCTCGCCCGTGTTGTCGAACTTCTTGACCACGTGGGCGACCAGCCGGAGGTTCCGCTCGACCAGGACGTCCTTGGCCGATGAGTCCCCGCCTGCCAAGCGCTTCAGGTAACGCGCTTCCTCGTCTTCCGAGAGGGGTTGCGGGAAAGTGTTTGACCCCGAGATGTAACCGGTCAGGAAAAGCAGGGCTTGCAGGACCGATACCCCGAGAGCGGCGAGAAAGCTGAACAACAAGGCCCACCTCCGGCCCCGAAAAGAGCCCGCCCAGCCCCCGCGACGGGCGGCCTGGCCGAGCCCCTAAATGAGAGGCATTATAGACTCTATGCCGGAGGCGGATCAGGTGTGCCTGGGAAAAAGAGGCGGTCGAGGCCGCCTCACGCGGCCTCGACCGGAGGCCGGGGGCTGCAGATGGGCCGGGCCCTTCACACGGGACGGGCTTCCTCGCCCGGTGGGACCTCATAGGACGCCGCCATCCCCGAGGCCAGCCATTCGGCCAGGGCCGCGCCCAGAGCGCCAGTCCCCACGAGCATCTTCGCCCCCTCGGGCGGAATCCAGCGCACCTCCAGGACTTCCGGGTCGCGGCGGTGGTCGATGACCGCGCCGCGGGCGGAGGCCCGGTAGAAGATGAGCATCCAGACGGCCCGGCCGCGCGCCGGGCCGTCTTCGCGCCATTCGAGGGCGAAGGCCAGTTCCTCCGGGTCGACGACGAGGGCCGCCCGCTTGTGAACCGCCCGCACGGCCGCCTGGCGGGAGGTCTCCCAGGCCTCGGCCTCCACGACCGGCAGGGCCCAGGACGACGGCTCTCCGGGCGTGGCCCCGCGCCGCCTGACCAGCAGGACCTCGCCGGATTGGTTTTGGACGATGGCGCCACAGCCGAGGCGGCGCTCATAGGGGTTGACGGTCAAGGCCTATGCCCTCCCGTCCCAGCATATTCAGGGGACGGGAGGGTGAATCGGTCGGATCGCGGACCGCGCAGTCCAGGCCCCTCACCGCCGGGCAGGCTCCCCGGCCAGCGAGTGGGCAAGTCCGTGATAGCGTTCGTGGGTCCCCTCGCCCATCTCCTCCCGCTCGACCGCCTCGAAGCGCTCGGCGAGGTCGTCGAGTTCGGCCTCGCTCAGGACGCGCTCGGCCATCGGGTAGAGGACGTTGTCCTCCTTCATGATGTGCTGCCGAAGGAGGGCGGTGTACCTGGTCAGGCTGTCGGCGACCGCCCGGAGGTCATTGCGGTCCAAGGCCTCACGGGCCGCCCGGATGAACCGGCGCCCTTCCTCATGGTCGCCGAGCATGACGCCGATGGGGCCGCCCTCGACCGGGACGCCCTTTTCGGCCATGGCCTTGAAGAGGATGCCCTCCTCCTTGCCATGGTGGCACTTGTCGGCGAAGTTCCGGATGAAGTCGATGGCCTGGGCGAAGAAGCCGGGGTCGATCGGCTCGCCGTGGGCGGCCTTGCGGGCCTCCCGGTCGATGGCCCCAAGGACCAGTTCAATCACTCGGTGCTCGTGCTTCAAGGTCTCGGTAACCGTCATTGGAGGCACCTCCATGAATAGATTGGCGAAGAGGGAAGATGCCAGACGCTCATCCAGGGCCGCGCCCGCGGCGGCCAGGTCGGCGGCCTCCGTGGTGGCCCGCCTGGCCATGGCTTCGAGGCGGGCGATCCACTCCAGGAGGTCGCTCACGGGCGCCGGCGGGTCGCCCTTCGCGCGGGGATACTCCCGGTGGATCGCCCTGCGCAGGCGCCCGGCCAGGTCGATGGTCGCCAGGCGCAGGCGGTGCAGGCCTTCCATGCGGGCCATGGCCGCCGCCCGCTCGGCGGCGACGGCGTCGATGAAGGCGTGGACGGCCTGGCGATGGGTCCGCACTCTGGCCACGAGGTTCCCCGGTTCGCCCCCGGCTAGCATGTCCTCACCCATTGACGATACCCTCCCAGGCCGCCGGACGGGTCCGACAGGATGCTACAGGGATTGGGTCAGCGCCGAGAACAGCCACGGCTTCCACAACCCCCAGAAGGCCCTGGCCACCCTGGCCAAGTCGGTCGACCTGGCCCACAGGGCCGAGAAGGCGGCGGACCAAGCGGTCAGGAGGTAGGGGCCTCACAGTCGTCGCCTTCGACGTCGTTGTTTGCGATTTTAGCCTACCAGAAATAAGATGGCGGCCAAATGGCCGCCGTCATTCTCCGATGTGTAATTCGTCACACGATGGGCGAGGTGAAACGGGGGGCGTCCGCGTCTGGCCCTACCGC
>JAJZPE010000232.1 GCA_021811325.1 Bacillota bacterium | reverse complement strand
TCTATGGGCGGCGATGGCCTTGACGGCGGCCGTCACGGCCGCGGTATTTAGTTGTCCGGGCAGGGGGACCGAGGTCACCAGGTTGACCCCGGACGAGAGGGCGTTGGTCAGTTCGTTGGACAAGGCGGCCCGGCGGATGGCCGCGCCCTGGCATTCGGTCAATTCATCTCGCTCCTTTCCATGAGTTAGCTGCGCGGAGTCCTGGCTACATTTTATGTCGCATAGCCCCCCGATGACCGACTCCAAGGCAAGACAAGACCCTGCCGGCCGACCGGCGGGGCTCAGACTGTCGAAGAAATGTTCTCAGGCCGGCGCCGCCTTGGTCGCCGCCTCCGGGGCGTTCCGCAGCAGTTCCACGCAGTGCACGGTCGGGGTGATGGGGGAGAAAGCCGGCCAGTCGGTGCCAAACATGACCCGCCCCGGCTTGATCTGGTCGAGCAGCACCCGAACGGCCGCGTAGTAGCGGGCCTCGCCGCCCGTCGACGACGGCCGGCCCGACAGGTCCAGATACACGCTGGGCTTCACGGCGGCGATGGCCACCGGCTCGGGCCACCAGGCATAGCCGGAGTGGACCAAGGCGATGGGCAGGTCGGGGAAGTCGGCGGCGACCGCGTCGACCCGAATGGGCTGGGCGTAGCGGTCCTTCAGGGGCGGCGGGTTCGTCCCGGTGTGATGACCACCGGGACGCCGAGTTCCCGGCACTTCCGATAGAGCGGGTAGCAGACGGGGTCGTCGGGGTAGAAGCCGGCGTTGGGGTGCAGCTTCAGACCGACAGCGCCCCAGTCGCGGACGCCCCGCTCGAGTAGGGCGACGGCGTCCGGCCGACGCGGATCGACCCCGACCGTCGCGTAGAGGCGCCCGGCATGCGTTCGGGCCAGCCGTCAGTATGTCTCGTTCTGCTCGACGTAGCTGAGACCCGGCTCGCCCAGACCCTCGCCGAGCCCGTAATCGAGCGGGTGGATGACCGTTGCGTCCACGCCGGCCAGGTTCATCGACTCGATGAGCTTCTCGCCGGTCTCGTCCATCAGCATCGGCAACATCGCCACTTTGAGCATCTCACGGTCCATGCCGAGCAGACTGGCCCCGACCCGCGCCAGACCATCGTAGAAGGGCTCCGGCAGCCACGTCGGACCCCAGACATGGGCATGGGCGTCGACGATCATCGCTCCGCACCTCCGCGAATTCGGAGGCCCTCAACTTCGGTGGGCCGGCGGCGGCCACCTGCCGGAAAAGTCAGAAAACCGGGCCGGACCCCCTTTCCCACGCGTCTCCCTTTTTTTCGCGTCGTGCCCGCGTTTTCCACGTCTTAAGCAACGATCTTCTGGAGGATAGCTGCCCGCTCCGTCGAAACTATCCCCCATGCGCTTGATACTCGTTGGGTTCGGACACGTCGGGCGAGACCTCGCCCGGATCATCGCCGATCGATACCGTAACCGCTTCAAGGTCGTCGCCATCGTCACCGGGCGACACGGGTCGCTGGCCGACCCCGGCGGCATCGACCTGCAGGCCGTGTTGTGCGGCGGCCTTGGCGGACCGCAGGGCACCACGCCATCGGCCCTCGAGGTCATCAACTCGGTCGAGGCCGAGACGGTCGTCGAGCTGACGCCGCTCAACATCTTCTCCGGAAGGCCGGCCATCGACCACGTCGAGGCGGCCCTGAAGACCGGGAAGCACGTGGTGACGGCGAACAAGGGTCCCATCGCCTGGGACTACGAGCGCCTCGCCGCCCTGGCCCGACAGGTCGGGCGGCGCTTGCTCTTCGAGCCGACGGTGATGGACGGGACGCCGGTCTTCAACGTCGCCCGCTACGGGCTGCGCGGCTGCCGGGTGACGGGCTTCAGCGGCATCCTCAACAGCACGAGCAACTTCATCCTGGCCCGGATGGAGGAGGGGGCGTCGACCGCCGAGGCCATCGCCGAGGCCCAGCGGCGCGGTTTCGCCGAGACCGACCCGACCCTCGACGTGGAGGGCTGGGACGCCGCCGCGAAGGTGGCGGCCCTGGCCAACGTGCTGATGGGGGCGGGGATGACCCCGCTCATGGTCGAGCGGCGGGGCATCACCGGCATCACCGCGGCCGACCTGGCCGCCGCCCGCGCCGCGGGCGAGACGATCAAGCTCGTCGGCGAGGCCTATCTCGCCGGGTCCGGCGAGGCCGGTGAGCCCGGCGAGGCCGGTGGGTCCGGCGAGGCCGGTGAGCCCGGCCTCGTCGCCCGCGTCGAACCCCGGCGCGTGCCGCTCGGCAGCGACCTGGGCCGGGTCGGCGGGACGACCTCGATCCTGACCCTGAAGACGGACATGATGGGCGATCTGACCATCATCGAGCATGAGCCGGCGTTGATGCAGACCGCCTATGGGGTTCTCAACGACCTGCTCGAGATTCTTGGAGAGGAGGGCCCGCTATGGCCCAAGGGAAAACCCTGAACCACCCGGTCGACCTCAGCTTCTGTCGCGACCAGTTCCCCGCTCTGGAGATAAAGGTCAACGGCCAACCGGTCATCTACCTCGACGGGCCGGGAGGGACCCAGGTGCCGGGGTCCGTGGCCGAGGCCGTCGCCGACTACCTGCTCCGCGCCAACGCCAACACCCACGGCCTGTTCGCCACCAGCCACCGGTCGGACGAACTCCTGGGGGAGGCCCGGGGGGCGCTGGCCGACCTACTCGGGGCGGCCCCCGACGAGGTCGCTTTCGGGGCCAACATGACCACCCTGAACTACGCCCTCTCGCGGGCCCTCGGCCGCGAGCTCAAACCGGGCGACGAGGTCGTCATCACCGACCTGGACCATGAG
>JAJZPE010000231.1 GCA_021811325.1 Bacillota bacterium | reverse complement strand
CTGGTCCGGGGCCTCGCTCGCTCCTTGAACTCCGGCCCTCACGGGCCCGGCGGGCCGCGCGCCGCCCGCCCAGCCTGAGACGGCTCCCCCGCGCGGTTCCCGCCCGCTCGGCCGTCAGGCTTGACGTAAACGCCCGCCGGCCGGCCCGGCCGCTGAAGCCCCATCCGAAAGGAGTCGGTCACATGCCATCAGCCGAGAAAGCCTTGCCCTACCTCTTTGCCGCCTACACGGTGATTTGGGTCGTCGTCTTCGGGTACACCCTCAGCATCGGCGCCCGTCAGCGCAAGCTGGCCCAGGACCTGGACCTCATCAAGCGGGCCGTCGAGAAGCGGGCGGCGAAATAGCCGCGCGCCCGGGGACCGGATTCCCGATGAACAAGAACGGCACCGGCCCGGGCCGCGTCCGCGACGCTTTGCTCATCGGCGCGGCCCTGGCGGTCATCACCTACCTTCACTACACCACCCCGCCCGAGCGGATTGAGTATCACGCGCTGTATCGGGCGGCCTATTACTTGCCGGTCATTTACGCCGGTCTGCGCTTTGGCCTGACCGGCGGCGTGGCCGTGCCCATCGTCGCCTCGCTGCTCTACGCGCCGTGGGTGATCCTCTTCATCGGCCGCCCGGAGCAGGGGGTCTTGCCCGCCATTGCCGACATCCTCCTGCTGAACGGGGCCGGGTGGGTCACCGGGATGCTCCAGGAAGTCGAGAGCCGGCGGCGCCGCGAGTACCTGCTTTACGCCGAGAAGCAGCGGGAGGTCCGCGAGGAGCTGGAGCGCCGCGCCGTCCGCATCAGCGAGATGAACCGCGAGCTGGAGCGCCGCCTGAACGAAAAGAAGGAACTCGAGGAGCAGCTCCGCCGGGCGGACAAGCTCGCCGCCCTCGGCCAGCTCGTGGCCGGCGTGGCCCACGAGATAAAGAACCCCATCGGCGTGGTCAAGACGACGGTGCAGGTCATGGAGCGAGAGTTCACGGGGAACGAGCACGTCGCCGAGTTCACCCGGGTGATCAAGGACGAGTGCGACCGGATGAACCAGCGCCTGTCCCAGTTCCTCGGCTTCGCCCGACCGGCCGAGCCGGCCTTGGCCGACGTCGACCCGCGCGAGGCGGTCGAGACCACCCTGGAGATGCTGGGCAAGTATCTGCCCGAGCGCCGCGTGACCGTCGAGAAGGAACTCGAAGCGGGGCTGCCGGCGGCGCGGGCCGACGACTCGCAGCTGCGCCAGGTCCTCCTCAACCTGATTATCAACGCCGTCGAGGCCATGCCCGATGGCGGCGAGCTGACCATCGGCGCCAACCTCAACCGCGACGACCCGGGGTACGTGACCTTCGTCGTCGGCGACACCGGGGCGGGCATCCCCGAGCCCGACCTGGCGCGGATCTTCGACCCATTCTACACGACCAAGCCCACCGGGACCGGGCTCGGCCTGGCCGTCGCCCACCGCATCGTGGACGCGCACGGCGGTTTCATCGAGGTCGAATCGGGACCGGGGCAGGGAACGACTTTCCGGGTCAGCCTGCCGGTCGCCAGACGCGCCTGAAGCCATCGTCCTGGGAGCGTGCTGTCATTGGCCGTCATCCTGGTCATCGACGATGAGAAAAACCTGCGCTGGGCCCTGGAGCGCGGGCTGTCCGCCGAGGGCCACCGCGTCGTCACCGGCGCCACGGCCGCCGAGGGGCTCGACCTCGCCACGCGCGAGCCTCCCGACCTCGTCCTTCTCGACCTCCGGCTCCCGGACCTGGACGGCATCGAGGTCTTGAAGCGCCTGCGGGCGGCCGACCCGCGCCGTCCGGTGATCATGATCACCGCCCACGGAGCGGTCGAGACGGCCATCAAGGCGATGAAGGAAGGCGCCTACGACTATGTCATGAAGCCCTTCGACCTCGACGAGATGAGCGTCCTCGTCGCCAAGGCCCTGGACCTCAGGCGCCTGGAGACCGAGGTCGAACGGCTCCGCGACGAGCTCGACCGGCGCAGCGGTTACGGGGTCATCGTCGGCGAGAGCCAGGCCCTGCGCAAGGTCCTGGCCCTGGTCGACCGCCTGGCCGAGACGACGGCCAACGTCATCATCTATGGCGAGAGCGGCACCGGCAAGGAACTGATCGCCCAGGCCATCCACCGCCGCGGGCCGCGGGCTGGACGCCCATTCGTCGCCGTCAACTGCGCCGCCCTGCCCGAGACCCTCCTCGAGGACGAGCTCTTCGGCCATGAGAAGGGGGCCTTCACCGGCGCCACGGCCCGGCGTGCCGGGCGCTTCGAGCAGGCCGACGGGGGCACCCTTTTCCTCGATGAAGTGGGGGAGATGAGCCCCGCCCTGCAGGCCAAGCTCCTGCGGGTGATCGAAGAGCGCGAGTTCCAGCGGCTCGGCGGGCGGGAGACGGTGCGCATCGACATCCGGCTCATCGCCGCCACCAACCGCGACCTCAAGGCGGCGGTCGAGGCCGGCACGTTCCGCGAGGACCTGTACTACCGGCTCCACGTCGTGCCCGTCCACCTGCCCGCGCTCCGCGAGCGGAGGGAGGACATCCCGCTCCTCGTCCGGCACTTCATCGAACTGAAGAGCGCCGACGGTCGGGCCCCCAAGGTGGCGCCCGAGGCCATGCGGGCGATGGTGGACCACGACTGGCCCGGCAACGTCCGCGAGCTTCAGAACGTCGTCGAGCGGGCCCTCATCACCGGCGGGGGAGAGGCCATCAGCCTCGAGGACCTGGCCCCCGAGGTGCTCCGCGGCCGCGGCGCCAAGAGCGCGGCCGCGGGCACGGCCGCGGGCACGGCCGGCACGGCCGGAGCGCCCGC
>JAJZPE010000053.1 GCA_021811325.1 Bacillota bacterium | reverse complement strand
TGCCCGACCACAGGGCGGCCGGGGCGAACCACACCCTGATCCGGCCGCCGGCCGAGCCGTCGTAGGTCTCGAAGACCCGGCGGCAGTCGGCCAGGATCGTCTCCGTGGCCTGCATGATCCCCTCGGGCACGCCGAACTCCGCCCCGGTGTCCATCATCCCGCGGCCGAAGATCCCGCGGATGCCGCTGTCGCGAAAGGCCGCGACGATCTGGTCGTCCAGCCCGGCCCGCGGGTGCGGGTAGAAGTAATCGAGCATCGTCGTGGTGCCGCTGCGGAGGCCGTCCAGGCAGCCGATCATGGCCGCATGGTAGACTGTTTCCTCATCGAGGGAGACGGCCGACGGCGCGGTCATGTTGGCGAACCAGTCCGAGAGGACCCGGTCGTCCCCGAGGCCCTTGAGCATCGTCTGGAAGAGGTGGTTGTGCGTGTTGACCAGGCCCGGGAAGACGATCTTGCCCTTGGCGTCGATGGTCCGCTCGGCACCGTGCCGGGCGGTCACCTCGGCGGTCGGGCCGACGGCGACGATGCGGTCGCCCTCGATGGCCACCGCGCCGTCCCGGAGCACGCGGCGCTCCCGGTCGACCGTGACGACGGTGGCCTTCTCAATCAAGAGGCTGGTCACTTCGATCCCCCCAGCTTGAGCGGTTCGGCGGCCCGGAAATCGGCCACCAGCCGCTCCATCTCTTCCGGCGGTATGTCGAAAGTGAGGCCATCCGGGCCCAGCTTCTCCTGGGCGAAGAAGCCGGCCAGCCCGGGCTGGGCCAGCGCGTCGCCGGCCCGCTCGTTGAAGGCCAGCTCGGTCGAGATGACCCGGCGGCCGAGGGCGTTCAGGAAGTCCGCTTTCAGGGCCAGGCCATGGGCCGCGTTGAGCAAGTCGGCGATCAGGCCGGGCCGGCCGCCGACGGCGCTCTGCAGGAAGGTGCACAGGCCGAGGGCGTCATAGCCGGCCCGGCCGGCCTGCATCTGCTGGGACAGGGCGGCCTGGCCGGCGGCTTGGTGGTGATCGACGGCGGCGAAGACGGTCAGCCCGGCGGTGTGGTCCCCGCCCATTGGCGAGGTAGCGTAGGTCACCCCGGTGCCCTTGACCGCGCGCGGGTCGTAGGCCGAGACCGCCTGGCCCTTGGCCACCGGGACCCGCTTGACTCCCAGGGCCTCGCCGGCGGCGGCCGCGCCGGCGGCGATGAGCCGGCCGCGCTCGGTGTCCGCGGCCACTTCCTTGACCAGGGCGATGAAGCCGGCGGCGTCGCCGAAGGCCGTCAGCCCGGCTTCGGCCAGGACCCCGAGGGCCGCCCCGGTCTCGATGGTGTCGAGGCCGTAATCGTTGCAGAGGAAGTTCAGTTCGGCCACGGCGTCGAGGGAGTCGAGGCCGAGGTTCGAGCCCATCATCCCGAGGGTCTCGTATTCGATGGGGGCGACGATCTCGCGGCCGTCGGCCCCGGCGAAGCAGTTGGAGCAGCGGATGACGCACCCTTCCATGCAGGCGTGGGTCGGTGTGCCCTGGCCGCCGCGGGCGGTTATCACCTCGTATAGCTTCTCCCCGCTGAGGGCCTCGGCCCCTTCGAAACTACCGGCGCTGAAGTTGCGCGTCGGCAGGCCCCCGAGGTGGTTGGTCAGCATCATCGTCGAGGCCGTGCCGTACTTGGCCAGGACCTCGATCCGCTCGCTGCCGACGACCGCCTGATGGAACCGCTTGCGGCTTTCCTGGAAGGCCGCCCGGTCGGCCGGGACGGGCTTTTCGCGGCCCTTCCGCGACATGAGCACGGCCTTCAGGCCCTTGGCTCCCATGACCGCCCCGAGACCACCGCGGGCGGCCATCCGGCTCGGCCGGCCCTCGGCGTCGGTGACGGCGATGGCCGCCGCCGTCGACCCGCGCTCGCCGACCTGGCCGATGGTGAGCCGGCTGTAGTCTTTGCCGAAGTCGGCGAAGAGCTTCTGGGCCAGGTCGAAGTTGCCGAGGCCGCGGTAGGGCGAGGCGTCGACGAAGCGGGCGCCGTCGGCCTCGATGATCAGCAGAGAGGGCTGCCCTTCGGGCAGGAGGCCCTCCAAGACCACCGCCCGCAGCCCCAAGGCGGCCAGGGCTTCACCGGCCGTGCCGCCGGCGTTGGCTTCCTTGATTCCACCGGTCAGCGGGCTCTTCGCCCCGATCGACAGCCGTCCGGCGCTGGAGATGCTCAGCCCGGCCAAGGCCCCGCAGGCCAGGATGAGATGGTTCTGCGGCCCCAACGGGTCGCATTCCGCCGGGACTTCCTGATTGAGGACGGCCGCGGTCAACCCGCGCCCGCCGAGGAGGGCGTCCTCCGCGGCCAGGTCCTGATATCGCCAGGACCGACGGTTGAGGTCAACGCGCAGGATTCTCATGGCACCCTCCGCCACAGGCTTCTGAAGACGGCCGCGCACTCTTCCCCGCCGGCCGGCCGCGGGTTGTTCCGAATGAGGAACATGGCTGCCGCCTCGCGCCCCATCGGCTCGAGGTCGGCCTCCTTGATTCCGAACTGGGCCAGGTTGGTGTCGATGCCCAGCCGACTGACGAGGTCGTCGATGCGCCTGATGATGGCTTCGCTTGACTCGGCCGGGCCGAGGCCGGCGACGTCGACGCCCATGGCCCGGGCCAGGAGGCGGTGACGCTCGGGCACGGCCGGCAGGTTGAAGCGCATGCCGGCGGCCAGGAGCACGGCGTTGGCCAGGCCGTGATGGACGCCGAACAACCCCGACAGGGGGCTGGCCATGGAGTGGATGATCCCCAGCCCGCTCTGGTCCATCGCCACGCCGGCCATCGAGCTGGCCAGGGCCATGTCGACCCGGGCGCCGAGGTCGCGCCCGTCGGCGTACGCCTTGGGCAGCGCGGTCATGACCAGCTCGACCGCCCGCAGGGCCCAGGTTTCGGTCAGGGGATGGATGCCCTTGCCGACGTAGGCCTCGAGGGCGTGCGAAAGGACGTCGAGGCCGGTGGCCGCGGTGAGCTTCGGCGGCAGCGATAGGGTCAGCGCCGGATCGACCAGGGCCGTCCGGGGGAAGAGGTGGTCGGAGACGATCCCCTTCTTGGTGTTCCGGTCGAGGATGACCGCCGTCCGGGTGACCTCGCTGCCTGTCCCCGACGTCGTCGAGACGGCGATGAGAGGCACCGGGGCAATGCCTATCTTGCGGCCTTCCCACTGGTACTCGGCCAGGGAGCCGGGATTGGTCAGGAGGAAGGCGACGACCTTGCCGACGTCGGTGGGGCTGCCCCCGCCGACGGCGACGACGGCCTCGGGCCGGAAGGCCCGGGCCGCCTCCAGGGCCCTGTCGACCGTGGCCGCGGTGGGGTTGGTCGCGATGTCCGAGAAGGTCCGGACTTCCACGCCCGCCCCACGGACCAAGGCCTCAATCCGCTCGACCAGGCCGACCTTGACCAGACCGGCGTCGCTGAGCAAGAAAGCGCGGCCCGCGCCGAGGTCGCGAAGCTCACCAGGCAACTGGTTCAGGACGCCGGCCCCAAAGCGGACACGGGTTGGAAAGTAGAACGAGAAGTCCTGCTGCATGACTGGTTTACGCACCCCTTTCGCCGATCGACTCCCGCCCGGGTCAACCCCGCCCGGGTCAACCCCGCCCGTGGACGAGCTTGGTCACCTGGGCCACCCTTCGGCCGAGCTTCCGAACGGTCTCCAGGCCGTACAGGTCGTCCTTGGCCCCCTGGGCCCGGCGGTCCTGAGACCAGATGGTGCCGCCGAAGTTGCCGCCCGGGCAAATCCCGCCGACGGTGATGACCTCGAAGATGTGGTAGAAGTCCATGATTCCCTTGATGGTGCTCTCGACGCCGCCGTTGCGATCGCCGCCGACGCCGATGGCCCCGCCGACCTTGTTCCGGAGGCCGTTGTCGTAGACCATGTACATCGGGCGGAGGCGGTCGAGCATCGTCTTCAGTTGGCCGGACATCGACCCGTCGTAGACCGGCGAGCCGATGATGAAGCCGTCGGCGGCGGCCATCTTGTCGATGATCTCGGTCATGTCGTCCTTCTGCAGGCAGTAGGACTTGTTCCGGAGGCAGTAGTCGCAATGCAGGCAGAAGTTTATCTTCTTGCCTTTCAGACTGATGAACTCAGTCTCGACGCCCCCAGTCTCGGCGGCCGCTTTGAGGGCCTCCTCGACGGCGTAGTAAGTGGCTGCCTTGCGCGGGCTCCCGCTGATGCCGAGGATCTTGACCATTATCGCGTTTCCCTCCATCAAGGTTTGGTGCGCAATCGAGGCTCAGACCGAGTCGCGCTCGGGCGCGAGGTTACCCGGCCCGACCCGGCGCCTGAGCGAGGACCGCCGAATACCTGAAACCGGGCTCGATGAGGTGCGGGCGGACCCGGTCCATGGGGACGCCTCGCGAAAGGCACCACCGCAGAAAGCCAACCGAGTCGACCCGCCCGACGAGGACGGCCCCGGCCAGCGCCCCCCGCTCGTCGAGGATGACCTTCTCGTAGTGACCGCCGGCGGCGGCCGAGCCGTCGCCCCTGACCAGTTCGGTCTGGCCGGGCCTGGTCTCGGTCTGGCCGACGGTGGCCAGGGTCAGCCCGAAGAAGGTCCCGGCGTTCGAACGGATGCTGACCGGGCTGTCTTCGGCCGCTCCGGCCATGTTGTGACCGGCCGTGCGTCCCTGGGCCACCGCGTTGGGCCACATCGTGTTGACCACCGTCCGGCCGCCGACCGGGGTCTCGGCCACGTCGCCGGCCGCGTAGACCCCCGGGGCCTCGGTCTCCAGGCGCGGACTGACCAGGATGCCCCGGCCGCACTTCAGACCGGCCCCGGCGGCCAGGGAAAGGTTGGGCCGGACGCCTTTGCCGACGACGACCACCGTCGCCCGGACGGTCTCACCGTCGTCGAGGACGACCGCCTTGACCCCGCCGTCCCGGTCGCCTTCCACGGTGGCCACGTTGCGGCCGGTCAGGACGCGGACGCCGGCCTCGTCCATCCGCCGGGCCAGGAGGTCCGCGGCGAGGGCGTCGGCCGTCCGCGACAGGATGGCCGGAGAGGAGACCACCACGGTCACCTTCTGGCCCACCTTGTACAGGGCTTCGGCAGTCTTGATACTGACCGGGCCGCCCCCGACGACCACGGCCGACCCGGGTCCGTCCTCCGAGCGACGGGTCCGTTCCAGGATGATCATGGCGTCTTCGTAGGCGTGGAGGCCGGTGACCCCGGCCAGGTCGCCGCCGGGGACGTCGAGCGGGACCGGGAGGGCCCCCGTCGCCAGGAGCAGGCGATCGTAGGCCAGGCTCCGGCCGCCGGCCAGCTCGACGCGGCGTTCACGGACGTCGACGCGGGTCACGGCCTGGCCGAGGCGGAGGTCGACGCCCAGCCGCGAGCAGAAATCCGGCCGGCGCATGGTCATCCGCCCAAAGTCGATCTTCCCGGCGATGAGGTCCGGCAGGAAGATGCGGGAATAGGCCGGGCGGTCCTCGTCGGAGAGGATGGTTATCTCGCCCCGCGGGTCGGCCTCCCGGATGGCCTCGGCCGCGCTGAGCCCGGCGGCGCTGTTGCCGACGATGACGTAGCGCGCGGCGGCCGTGCCCACGGCCGTCACGCCTTCAGTTTGGGGCCGAGGCGCTCGATCACGTCGTCCAGGCCGAGCCGGCGCAGGCGGCTCTTGGTCGGCAGACCGTTCTCGGCGTCCCAACCGCGGAGGCTGTAGTACTCGGGAAGCATCTCTTCCAGCCGGCAGACGCTCCCTTCCGGCGTGGACTGGTAGTTCGGCTCCTCCATGAACCGCCTGGGCAGGCGGTCGTCCTTCCGGGTGATGCCGTGCAGGGCGTTGTAGGCCCGCTGCAGGTTGTAGACGCGCTCGCCGATCCGCTTCAGGCCGTCTTCGTCAACGTCCATCCCGGTGGCGTAGCGGACCGCCTCGGCCACGTCGGGCCAGTAGATCTGGGCCAGGACGAAGTTGCCGCCGGACTTGCAGGTGCCGACGGAGTCGACGACGGCCGCGAAGTCCTCCCCGTCCTTGATGAGGAAACCCTTGTGCTTGGTCGACCGGGGGTCGGCCATGTCCGGGAGGTACTTCTCGCCGTAGCGACGCCTGGCCTCGGCCGGATAGCCGGTCTCGTCGATGGTCGGGAAGCCCTTCAGGTGGTCGGCGCCGCGGTTCGAGGTGGCGTGGGCCAGGCCCATCGACTGCTGGGCCCGGCCGTCCTGGGCGGCAATCTCCTGCCCCTTGACCTCCATGGCGTAGTGGTCGGCCCCGTGGCCGATCTCGGCCGCCGCCCGCCGCGTCCCCTCGGCCAGCAGGGCGCCGATGCCCTCCTTGTAGGCGATCCGGCGGAGCAATTCGAAGACCGCCTCCATGTTGCCCCAGGCCGGATCGAGGCCGTCGAAGGCCTCCTTCTTGAGGATGTCGCGCTGGTAGAGCTCCATGGCGAAGGAGATCGACCGGCCGGCCGAGATGACGTCGAGACCCAGCCGGTCGCACAGGTCGTTGGCCTTCATGATGGCGTCGAGGCGCGGGTTCAGGAGGGAGGCCCCGAACCCGCCGATGCTTTCGTATTCGAAACTGCGGACGGTCAGCCCGGCGTGGGGGCCGTCGTCGACCCGGTAGATCTTGTCGCAGCCGACCGGGCAGCCGAAGCAGGCGATGTCGCGGACGAAGTGCTTCTCGCGGAGGGTCTCGGCGCTTATCTTCTCGACCTCGTCGTACCCGCCGAGCTGGAAGTTCTTCGTCGGGAAACGGCCGATGCGGTTCATGATGGCGACGATCCCCGGCGTGCCGTAACGGCTGACCGCGGGATAGATATCGTTACCGCGGACGCCGAAGTGCGACCTCGTCGCCACCGCATAGAACCGCTCGGGGTCGGCGATGCGGACCGGCCCGAAGCCCCGTACGGCCATGGCCTTGAGGTTCTTCGAGCCCATCACCGCGCCGCCCCCGGAACGGCCGAATGACCGCGTCGTCGTGGCCTGCACGCTGGCGTAACGGACCAGGTTCTCCCCGGCCGGACCGATGCCGGCGACCTTGATCCCCGGGTCGCGCAGCTCCTTCTGGAGCAGTTCCTCGGTCTCGAAGGTGTCCTTCCCCCAGAGGTGGCCGGCGTCGCGCAGCTCGGCCCGGCCATCCTCGATCCAGAGGTAGACCGGGTGCGGCGACCGGCCCTTGAAGATGACCAGGTCGAACCCGGCGAACTTGAGCTCCGGGCCGAGGAACCCGCCGGTGTTGGAGTCCCCGTAGATGCCGGTGAGCGGCGACTTGAAGATCAGCTCCATGCGCCCGCTGTTGGGCATGAGCGTCCCGTTAAGCGGGCCGGTGGCGAAGATGAGAAGGTTCTCCGGTGAGAGGGGATCGACGCCTTCGGGGACCCGGTCCCAGAGGAACCTCGTCCCGATGCCGTTTCCGCCCAGATAGCCCTCGACCAGCGCCTCGTCAAGCGGCTTTGTCTCGATGTTGCCGGTGGTCAGGTCGACTTCCAGATACCGGCCGATGTAACCCTGATAGCGCATGCCCCTCACCTCCCGATGGCCTCGATGTACTTGGCCAGCTTCTCGGCGCCCTGCCGCTTCCGGGCCAGGGCGCTCTTCTCCTCGCGGTCGAAGGTCAGGGCCCCGGTCGGGCACATCTTGACGCACTCCGGGTCGCCCCCGCAAAGGTCGCACTTGATCGCCCGACCCTGGTCGGGGTCGAAGGCCACCCCGCCGAAGGGGCACGCGGTCACGCACATCTTGCAGCCGAGGCAACGCGAGGCGTCTATTTCCATCGCCCCGGTCTTCTCATTTCGGGCGATGGCTCCCACCGGACACACCTCATAGCAGGCCGCCCGTTCACACTGCTGGCAGACGAAGGGGATGAAAACGCCCTCCTGCTCCCATTTCAAGACCGAGATCCTCGATTTGGCCGGCCAGACCATCCTCTCTTTCTTGAAGGAGCAAAAGCTCTCGCAAATCTGGCAGCCGGTGCATTTCTCGGGGTTCAACTGAATCCTCATCGTCCGTCTGTTCCTCCCACCACCGACTTACCGGCCTGTCCCGGTCGAGCCTCCGGCCCACGCCGGCGTCGACCCCCAGCCCGGCTTCGATCCATCAACCACCCGAGATGGCCGAAAAAAAGCTGAGCTCCGCCCCTTCGGTGGCGCTCTCCCCGAGCTGATCGTCGAGGAGGATGCGGCCACCGCTGAAGACGCGGAGCTGCGGGTTCAATCGGCCAGGCTGGGGCATCACGAGTAGTCGAAAATCAGGCCCGTACTTGTGGCACAGGCCCTCGATGACTTCCATCCAGGTGCTCCCGGCCTCGACCTCGAGGCTTTCGGACGGCCGGTGAGTCTTTTCCCTGACCAGGTTGTAGTACTTCAACGTCAGGTGGGCTCGTTGGGACACAGACGGTTGTCCCCCTCCCAGCTAGCTTGAACTACTGATGACGAAGGACCGAGACTGAAAGCGGCACCGGTTCGGCTGCAGACGTATGGCGGTTTGCCACGAACCCATCAGACGTCTTACAAGTCAATTATACCGTGTCCGCCCCTTGGTTGACAACCACCTCGGGTTGAAAAATGCGCCAAGCGCCGACCCCGTGCCTTTGGGCGACCACCGTTCCGGGCGCCTTGTGCGCAGCCCGTCATCCAGTCGTGTTCAGGCGGTCACCTTGGTCCCGAGCACGGTCAGGAACTTCCCTATCCATTCCCCGACGGCGCCCCACCCGGGCGCGGTGACGAGGTTGCCGTCGACCATCGCCCGGTCCCAGGGCAATTCGACGTAGTTCGCCCCGGCCAGCTTCAGGTCCGGCCCGAGGGTCGGGTAACCGGTGCAGCTCCGGCCGGCCAGGACGCCGGCCGTGGCCAGGATCTGGGCCGCATGGCAGATGGCGGCGATGGGCTTCCCGGCCTCGGTGAAATGCCGGGCGGCCTTCAGGACGGCCTGGTTCAAGCGCAGGTACTCCGGGCTCCGGCCGCCGGGGAGGACCAGGGCGTCGTAGGTCGTCGGGTCGACCTCGGCGAAGGTGGCGTTGAGCTCGAAGTTATGCCCCGGCTTCTCGCTGAACGACTGGTCGCCCTCCGAGTCGTGGATGGCTGTCTTGACCTTGTCCCCCGCGCCCTTGCCCGGGCTGGCCGCATGGACCGTATGACCGACCATCTCGAGGGCCTTGAAGGCGAAAAAGACCTCGTAGTCTTCAACGTAATCGCCGACCACCATGAGGATCCTCTTGGCCGCCAACTCTCAATCACGCCTTTCGGTATGGGAATGGGGGCGCCGTTACTCGGTGACGATTTTCCCGGCAGCGGCCAGGCCCGGGACGAAGTCCGTGGAGACGTCGACGAGGACCGGAGCGGCCGAGACGTCCTCGGGCCGGACCCGTCCGAAGACTTCCATGCCCAGCTTGACCACGGCTCGTTGCTCGAGGTCCTGGCCGAAGAGCCGGCCGACAAAGACGTCGACCGTCGGCAGGTGCCGGCCGCACACGGCCACGCCGAGGTCCCGGATGACGTCGAAGTGGCTCCAGGGGGTGGCGAAGCGGCCGCCTTCCCAGAAGACCACGCTGTGGTGGATGCCCTCGCACAGGCCGACGACGTCGAACAGGGCGCCGTAGACCATGTCGATGTCGACGATGCTCCGGGGAAGCTCGTCGTGGTAAGTCATCCGCGAAGGCGGCGGGACCAGCCCGAAGAGGTTCTTCATGGTCAGGCTGAAGTCGCGGGTGGTCGGCGAGGTCATCTTCACCCTGGCCAGGTCGATCAGGGTGTGGCCGCGGAGGTCGAAGAGCTTCCCCGGGACGGACCCGTACAGCTCCTGGTGGCCCACCGGCCCGTACTTCTTCTCGACCAGCCCCCGGACGACGTCCGCGGGCGCGGTCCGCCCAGCCCACACCTCTTCGGTGATGTTGACGTACTCGACCCCATGCCTGGCCATGATGTCGTATAGGCCGAGGCGCGTCAGGTAGTCGCCCTCCTGGCGGCGGATCCAGTCGCGTTGGGCGTCCTGGTTCTCCGGGGTTATCTTCATCGACAGGTCGTTGCGGGCATGGGAATGCCCCTCGATGATCGTCTTCTTCCCCGGCAGGGTGGACAGGACGAGGTCGAGGATGCGCGCGTCGGTGTAGCTGCCCGGCCGCGGGTCGAACCAGTTCGGCTTGATGAGGAAGTCGTCGCCGCCGATCCCGGCCTCCGCCAACAGCCGGGCCAGGTCTTCGGGGCGCCGGATGGTCTCGTACCACACCGCCTGGGTGTTTGTCTTGGTCATGGCTGTCGCGGCCTCACTCGGCGATGATCTTGAAGACCACCGGCTTGGTCGGGTCCGGGCAGGCGACGCGGGTCGACCATGAGGTTACCTCCTTTGTTTGAATGACGCTCAAGCCGCGCTACGCGGCCGGCCCGGGGACCGGCGGACCAGGTCCGTCGCCTTCCTCTGGGCCCTCCGCAGGATGTCGGCCTCGTCGACGCCCTTGACCACCCCGTCCTCGAGGACGACCCGCCCGGCGACGACGGTCGTACAGATGTTGCTCTCCCCCGACGAGTAGACGAGGGCGGCGACGGGGTCGTGCAACGGGCTCGACTTCGCCCGCAAGGGGTCATAAACAAACAGGTCCGCGGCCTTGCCGACCTCCAGGGAACCGATGAGGCCCTCCTTCCCCAGGGCGCGGGCCCCGCCCAGGGTGGCCATGTGGACCACCTGCTCGGCGCCCACGACGCCAGGGTCGCGGCGGGTCACTTTCTGGAGCAAGGCGGTCAGTTTCATCGTTTCCAGCATGTCCTGACTGTCATTTGAGGCCGCTCCGTCGGTCCCCAGGGACACGGTGACCCCAGCCTCGAGGAGCACATCGACGGGGGCCACGCCGGAGCCCAGGATCATGTTGCTGGCCGGGTTGTGGCTGACCTTGGCCCCGCTACCACGCAGGACCTCGATGTCATCGGCGTCCAGGTGGACGCAGTGGACGGCCAGGAAACGCTCGTTGAGCAGGCCGATGTCGGCCAGGTAAGGGAGGGCCTTCCGGCCGAAGCGGGCCAGGCTGTCCTCGTCGTCGACGCCGGTCTCGTCGATGTGCATCGTCACCGGAAGGCCGCGGTCGGCCGCGAACTCGGCCGTCTCTTTGAGGCCCGCCTCGGTCATGTTCCACAAGGCCGACGGGCCCATCCAGATGTCGACCATGTCGTCGCCGCCGTACTTGGCGGCCAGCCGGTCGATGTCGGCCAGGAAGACCTCCGGTGGCTGGACCAGAGGCCCGGCGCCCTCGCCGAACACCCGGTCCGAGAAACTGCGGGCGTGGACGCCCCGGACGCCCACGTCGGCAAAGGCCTTGATGACCACGTCCTGCAGGCCGGGCCGCGGATGGGCGTAGTTGTAATCGACGACGGTCGTCGCCCCCGAGCGGATGCTCTCGATGCAGGCCACGGCGGCGCCGAGGTAGGTCGCTTCCTCATCGAGCATCGGGGCGACGGGCCTGATTGAGGCCGCCAGCCAGTCGAGGAGGGGTTCGTCCCGGCCCAACCCCTTGAGCAGGGTCTGGAAGCTGTGGATGTGCGTGTTGATGAGCCCGGGGAAGACGTACTTGCCGGACGCGTCGATGACCCGGCCGGCCGAGAACCGGCCCCGGGTCTCCGCCCACGGCGCCACGGCAATGACCCGGCCTTCGCGGACGGCGATGGTCCCGTCCGGGATCCGCCGCCCTTCGGCGTCGAGGGTGATCACGTGCCCGTGTTCGATGACCAGATCCGCCCGCTCCAAATCCGCTCTCCCTCTCTTGGCCGATGGCCAGAGCCCGACCGTTCCGGACTTATAAGGATTCAACGGCCGTCGCTGATAACCTGCCAGACGTCTGATGACGTTCTGGTTGTAACTTTTTTTGCCGCTCAGCAGAGAATTCACGACGACGACACTGACGCCGAAGGCCGGCCCTCGCTGCCGCTGGGAGCCAGCCTTCTTGTCGTTCGAAACGGAAGACTCGCTTGAACAGACCATGTCCCCAAGCCGGCCGTAGGTGAGGATGGGCTCCCGAGAACGAGGAGGTAGGACATGGGGACCCAGCCGACCGTGTTCAGGTCGACGTGGAAGACCCGGCTGAGGGTGGGCATGGCGACATTGGCGACGCTGCTGTCGATAGGCCCCATGATGCTCGCGGCGACGACGGCGTAAAGGATGCTCCAGCGCTGCGGCAGGACCTCGGTTCGACGGGACGGCGGCCGGCCGGGCGATGACGCCGGGATCGACCTAAACAGGCCTTTTATCCCACCCATTATACCACCGGAGGGTGGCCGCCGTACGTGAGTGCCCTTGCCACGGGATTGAAAACCATGCTAAACTGTAGTTGTCTGACGTTAGACATCTTATACCCAACCGGTCCATTCTGCGCCTACGAGGTTCCCAGAGCCCTGCCAGTCCCTAGGCTGTTCGATTCGGGGGGCTAGTGATGAGTTTCTCGGATGACCGGTCAGCACGGCGACATCAAGGGACGGCGGTCCAGCCCGGCCGTCCCTGAGGTGGCCGTGCTTTTTTGTCTCCGGCTCTTTGACTCGGCGCCGTCGTTGATCAGGGTTTGTCGCAGCCCGCCAAGAGGAGAGATGCCCCATGATCAAGGTCCTTGGAATCAGCGGCAGCCCACGCCGGGGCGCCACCGACTACAGCGTCCGACAAGCCCTCGAGGCGGCGGTGACCGTGCCCGGCGTCGAGACCAGGTTCATCAGCCTGGCCGGGAAGACCATCAAGCCCTGCGTCAACTGTGACTACTGCGTCAGGAACAAAAAGCTCTGCCGGATCAAGGACGACATGGCGGAGCTTTATGAGTCCATCGTCTGGGCCGACGCTTACATCATCGGCTCACCGGTCTACAACATGACCATCAGTGGCCAGCTCCAGACGTTCTTCAACCGGTGGAGACCGCTTCACCACGTCCACAGGGGATTGCTTGACAGCCGCGTGGGCGGGGCCATCGCCGTGGGCGGGTCGCGCAACGGGGGCCAGGAGCTGACCGCGTCGGCCCTGGTTCACATGTTCCTCGCCCGCGGGATGGTGGTCGTCGGCGGCGGCGGTTTCGACTGTTACAGCGGAGCCTACGTGGTCTCCCACGACCGCCTGGCCAGGGGGGCCGAGGAAGACGAGATCGGCATGGATTCGGTCCGCAGGCTTGGGCGCCGGGTCGCTCAACTGGCCGCCTGGATAAAGACCGGCCACGGAGAACCGCCGGCGGGCGGGCCGAGGTCGGCCTCCGACGGGGCCGAGGATGGGGGGACGGCGCCATGACCGGGGCAGCCCCGCGCCGGATGAAACCGGCCGCCCCGGTGCCTCTGCACCGGCAGGTGATCGAGGCCCTCTGCAGTTTCCTCGAGAGCTCCGGGGCGCCCGCGGACAACCGCCTCCAATCGGAGAACGTCCTGGCCGCTCAGATCGGGGTCAGCCGGGCCACCATCCGCGAGACCCTGCTGGCGATGGAACGGGAAGGGTACATCACCAAGAAGCACGGGGTCGGCACCTTCGTCCACCCGAGCGCGCTCAGGGCCAAGACCCGCATCGAGTCGGTGGTCGACTTCGGCCAACTGCTCACCCAGGCAGGCTGCGAGCGGGTGACGGCGGTCAGCAAGGTTTGCGCGGGGATTGCGGGAGACTACGCGGCCCCCCTCGAGGTGGCCTCCGAGCACCGACTGATGGTCTACAAACGGGTCTTCATGGCCGACGGTCGGCCGGCGATCTACTCCGTTGTCCGGATACCGCAGGCCGTCCTGGCCGGCGAGTTGCCGGTGCCGGCCGAGTCTGAGTCGATCTTCAGCCTGATCAAGAGGGCTTCGGGTGAAGAAGCAACCCACCGTATCGCCTGGCTGAAAGCCCGGACGGTCGACCCGGAGGTCGGGGAGGCCCTCGGACTGCCGGTCGGGGAGCCCGTCCTCTCCTGGGACTCGGTCATGTACAACTATAGAGACCGCCCTCTGCTGCACTCTTCGGTCTTCTTCAACACGGCCGTCGTCCCCCTCTGCACGGTCGGGATGACCGCTTCCGCGGGCACGAGTTCCTGAGCCGATGTCACGAGTTCCTGAGCTGATGTCACGTTTCGTGGTCGGACTTCGGTCGACGAGGGAGGTGGGCTCTGGCGACGACTAACAAGCCCTCACGCACGACGCCACTCGACTCGCGGTTCCAGACGAAATGGAGGTATCGGCAATGATTCATCGGTGGACGCGCACGGCCCGCATGATTGGTCCATTGCTCGTTCTGGTGCTCGCCGTCTCCGGTCTGGCCGGGTGCAGCGCGCCCAAGGCCAGCCAGCACACCAAGGTCACGGTCCGGTTCACCTGGAAGAACAAGGGTGAGTATGCGCCGCTCTATTTGGCTCTGGACAAAGGCTACTACGCGGCCGAAGGGCTGGACGTCACGTTCGCCGAGGGCTCCGGCGCCCAGACGGCGCTGAAGTTGCTCGCCAACGGGCAGGACCAGGTGGTCTACGGCCCGGCCGTGGCCGGCGCGCAAGCGGTCAGCTCCGGCCTGCCGGTGAAGGTGATCGCCCTGTACACCCCCAGAGTCCCGATGGGCGTCATCTCCTTCCCGGACGTCAAGCTGCAGACGCCGAAGGACCTTGAGGGCAAGAAGATCGCAACCTCGGTCGGCGAGACCTTCACTGACCTGCTCCCCTCTTTCTGCAAGCTCAACAACGTGGACCTGAACAAGATCACCCGGGTCCAGATGGACAACTCCGCCCGTACGGCCCAATTCTTGAACCACAAGATCGACGTGATGTCGGTCTACCTCAATAACGAGTTGCCGGAGCTGGAGAAGACGGCCGGGGTCAAGTTCAACGTCCTGAACATCGCCGACTGGGGCATGAACCTCCCGGGCGCCGCCTTAATCAGCAGTAACGACTACATCAAGAACAACCCCAAGGTCCTGGAGGGGCTGCTGCGGGCCACGGCCAAGGGCTTCGCCGACGCTCAGAAGAACCCCGAAGAGGCGGCCACGGCGATGCTCAAGTACTGGCAGACCACGGTCGACAAGGGCATCATCACCCAGCAGGTCAAGGCCACCGTGGACGCCCTGGGCAACTACCCTGGCCAGCCTCTCGGCTACCAGGACCAGGACCTGTGGACGAAGGCTCTCAACCTCATGGTGGACACAGGAGCGATCAAAGAGAAGAAGGACATCAGCGATTACTACACCAACAGCCTCTTGAAGTAGCAAGACCAGGCGGTCGGGGCGGGTTTGGTCGGACCACACCCGCCCCGGCGCCGCACAAGGAGGCCCTACCGTCATGGAAACACCGGTTCATGGAGGGCTGGGAGCCGACGTGCGAAAAAGCCCGGGCACGGGCACCCGGCTCCGGCTGTGGCTGATGGACCAGGGCACGGCGATGCTCGTCATCGTGCTCCTGCTGTTGGCCTGGGAAGCGTCCGTCCGCCTGTTGAAGATCCCGCAGTTCATCCTACCCGGCCCCTCGGTGATCATCCGCCGGATGCTCGTCGACTGGCACCTCATCCTGCAACACTCAACGGTCACCGTGGAGGAGACCCTCCTCGGCTTCGCCCTTAGCACGGTGGTGGGGATCCCTCTGGCCATCGGAATCGTCTACTCGCCCCTCTTCGAGAAGGTCTCGTACACGGTCATCGTGTCCCTGCAGACCATCCCGAAGGTCGCCCTGGCCCCGATCCTGGTCCTCTGGTTCGGATACGGGCTGATGCCCA
>JAJZPE010000230.1 GCA_021811325.1 Bacillota bacterium | reverse complement strand
AGAAAAAGAATGCGAACACTCTGGTCTTCGGGTCCCCATACGGCCCCAAGACCTTTGACCCGGCCTTCGTCACCGAGCAGGGCGGGGCCGACGTGAACGGCATGGTGTTTGACTCGTTGATGACCCGGACGCCGGACAACCAGATGATCCCGCGCCTAGCTCTGTCGTACGAGAATCCGGACCCGACGACCTGGATCTTCCACCTCCGTCAGGGGGCGTACTGGCAGGATGACAACGCCGTCTTCGCCAAGGGGAAGGCGCCGGAGGTCACCGCCGCCGACGTCGTCTACACCGTCAAGCGGTTGCTGGACCCGGCCACCAAGTCGCCCCGCAAGGCCCTCGTGGACTCGGTGCAGGACGTCGTGGCCGTGGACAAGTACACGGCCAAGATTACGACCAAGACTCCTGACGCGTTCTTCCTCACCAACATCGGCGAACTTCCCATCGTCAACAAGACGGTCGTCGACACCTTAGGCGCCGACAAGTTCGGCCATGACCCGATCGGCTCCGGCCCGTTCAAGTTCGTCGAGTACGTCCCGGACAGCCACGTCACCCTCACCCGGAACGATAGGTATTACATCAAGCCCAATCTCCAGACGGTCACCTACAAGATCATCCCCGACCAGAACACGCTTTACGTCTCCCTGGAATCAGGCGACGTAGACGCCATCGAGATCACGCCGCAGCAGCAGCTGGCGGCGGCCAAGGCCAATCCCGACTTCAAGGTGTTGGAGAACGGCATGTGGGCCTACCGCTACGCCGCCTTCAACTGCAAGGACCCGCTCTTCACCGACCCCAAGGTCCGGCAGGCCATCGCGATGTCCGTGGACCTCGACGGCGCCCTGACGGCTATCTTCCCGGATGGCTCGGCGATCCGGGCCCACGGCCCAGTCCCGCCGAAGATCAGCGGCTATGACGAGACTCTCAAGGATCTGTGGCAGTATAACCCGGACAAGGCCAAGCAGACGCTGGCCGATCTTGGCTGGAAGGACCACGACGGGGACGGCATCCTCGACAAGAACGGCAAACCGTTCGAGTTCTCCATCGAAGCCCCCGCCAACGATACCCCGCGGATCAAGTTCGCCGTGGTCATCTCCGAGGGTCTCAAGGCCATCGGGGTCAAGGGCAACGTGAAGACGGTCGAATGGGGTACCCTGATCAGCGACATGGACAACGCCAAGACCCAGATGTACGTGGTCGGCGGTTTCAGCGGGGCGAGCGGCATGAAGATGCTCTTCAGCACGGCCACCCAGGGCTCCGCGGGCAACAACTCGTTCTACTCGAATCCCCAAGTCGACCGGCTCCTCGAGGAAGGTTCCCAGGCCACCGACCCGGCGACGCACGAACAGATCTGGAAGCAAGCTCAGCGGATCATCGTCGGCGACTGGGTCCACATCCCGCTCTACTTCCAGATGTGGTACACGACGACGTCGAGCAAGGTTCACGACTTCTGGCCGTCCTTCACCCTCGTGTCAACCCAGAACAACTGCTCGGTGGATCGCTAGAACATCGGGGCACCGGGCCGGCATCGCGGCCAGCTTGAACTGGACCGGAGATCCTGTTTCATCGTTGAGCTCATGGCGGGCCTGTCCGGTCGTCCGGGCAGGCCCGCCCGATAGCGGCATCGCACCCCACCCGAGTCAAGAGCCCCAAGGGAGTGTCTTTGAGTGGCGCGTTTCATCCTCAAGCGGATTCTCAGCCTGGTGCCGACGCTCTTCATCATCACGTTCGCCGTCTTCATGATGCTCCACCTGGCCCCGGGTGACCCGGTCGCCCTGATGATCCGCCAGAACGAGCAAGCCATGGGCTCCGGACAGATCGCCCAGCTGCGGCACGACCTGGGACTCGACCGCCCGCTCCTGGTCCAGTACGGCGACTATGTCTCCAAGGCCGTCCGCGGGGACCTCGGCCAGTCCATCTACACCAACCAGGACGTGTTCCAGACGATCACCCAGCGGATGCCGAACACCATCACCTTGGCCCTCGCGGCCATGATCATCTCCCTGCTCATCGCCATCCCGGTGGGGGTGATTTCGGCGACCATGCAGCACTCGCTGGTGGACTACGTCAGCATGGCGGGGGCCCTGGTCGGGGTATCCATGCCGAGCTTCTGGTTCGGTCTGATGCTGATGCTCCTCTTCGCAGTCAGGCTCAACTGGCTGCCCTCGGCGGGCATGGCGGCTTTCTCCGACGGGCCGATCGAGTTCCTCCGTCACCTCTTCCTGCCCGCGCTGACCCTGGGCTTCGGCTTGGCCGGTCTGGTCGTCCGGCTGACCCGATCGAGCGTCCTCGAGGTCATCCGCCAGGACTTCATCCGGACGGCCCGGGCCAAGGGGCTGCCCGAGCGGGTTGTGATCTACCGGCACGCCCTCCGCAACGCCCTCATTCCGGTGGTCACCGTCATCGGCATCCAGTTCGGCGAACTCCTCGGCGGGGCGGTGATCACCGAGACCATCTTCGCCTGGCCGGGCGTCGGGCGGCTGGCCATCGACGCCATCTCCCGGCGCGACTTCCCGATGGTCCAGGGGAACGTGCTGATCATGGCCTTCCTGTTCATCATGGTCAACCTGGTGGTGGACATCGCTTACAGCTTCCTCAACCCGAAGATAAGGTACCAGTGAGGAGGTGACCCGAGTGGACCTGCAGAACAGCGCCGCCCCCATGACCGGGGGTCCGGACCGGGCCATCCCCGATGAACGGCCCGAATCGTATGTCAGCCCGCTGGTCGAGTTCTGGCTGTCGTTCAAGCGCAACCGGCTGGCCCTGGTGGGCGCGGGGATGCTCATCGTCATCGGGCTCACCGCCATCCTGGCCCC
>JAJZPE010000052.1 GCA_021811325.1 Bacillota bacterium | reverse complement strand
AGGCCAGCCCCAGCGCGAGGGCCCGCGTCCGCAGCCGGAAGCCCTGTAGGAACAGGGCCTTGACGTCCTGCATGTGCTGGAGCTCCCGGTCGTCGAAGACCTGGCGCCGCTCTCCCAGGATGGTCGCCTGGACGCGGAGGTCCGGCCACTTGTCCGCGACGTAGTCGAGGAGTGCCCGGGTCGTGGCCATCAGGTCGTCTTCCGAGATGCCGATCGCCGCGGGGCGGTCGTACTTGCGGTATTCGCTGCGGTAGAAGTTGGGGTTGAAGGCCACCAGCTGAAGGGCGGCCAGCAGGAGGACCGTGGCCAGCAGCAGGCTGGCGACAGATCCCAGGACGTGGCCCAAGGCGTTCTTCATGGCCGCCCCCGATGGTTCGCTGTCATTTTCTGACACGCCGGGCAGACGACCGACGAAGTGCTCCCGGTCTTCATCTTCTCGATGGGCGTCCCACAGCGCGGGCAGGGGTGACCCTGCCTGAGCTCAAGGTCCCACCGCCCAATCTGGTTGAAGAGGTCGCGCTCGTAGCGGAGCCCGCCGAGGTCCGTCGCCTCTTTCAGGCTTCCGCGGATGGCCTCGTAGAGCCGGCGCCGCTCATCCTCAGTAAGGGTCGGGATGCCCCGGTTGGGATGCAGCTTCGCCCGGAACAGGATGCTCTGGATGTAGACGTTGCCGATGCCGGCGACGTTCTTCTGGTCCATCAGGAACGCCTTCAAGCCGCCTCTCTTCCCCTCGAGCAGGCGGCCGAACTTTTCGTAGCTAAAGTCCGGATCCAGGGGGGACGGGCCGAGGGCCGCGGTCATCTTGTGGATTGCCAGCTCGCCGGCAAGGACCGCATGGGCATAGCCGAACCACCAGAAGTTGATGGACAGGGCCGAGCCGTCGGGGAAGTCGAACCGTAGACGGTACTTGTCGGGCAGGGCCTCGCCCGGCTCGTGGTGGAGGACTTCCCCGCCCATGCCCAGGCTCAGGAGGAAATACGCGTCGGGCTCGAGCTTCATGAAGACCCATTTGCCCTTGGCGGTCACGGGCCCGATGGTCTTATTCAGGACCAGGGCCGTGAAGTCCTGAAGCGATAGGTTGAGGACCTTCTCTTGGCGGACCTCGACCCCCACGATGCGCTTGCCGCGGAGCTGCTTGTCCATCTGCCTGGCGAGGTTGGTTATCTCCGGTAGTTCGGGCACGGTGCAGGCCCCCTTTGCTTTCTAAGCCCGGCCGGCGGCCTCCGCCGTCACCGCTCCGGCCGTCTCGAGGCGGACTCGGGTCTTCAGCCAGCGGCCGGTCCGGAAGACGCGGATGGAGATCATCGCCCGGACGGACCACTCGATGAGCATGGCCACCCAAGCATAGTAGACCGGCAGCCGCAACAGGACGATGAAAATGAAGGTCAGCGGCACACGCAGGGCCCAGGCCCCGCCGAGGGTTATCAGGAGCGGGGTCTTGGTGTCGCCGGCCCCGCGCAGTGAGCCGCAAAGGATGTCCGTGGTGGCCATGAAGGGCTGGGCGAAGCCCGTGACCCTAAGGCATTGCGAGGCCATCAGGACGACCCCGGCCTCGGCCGTGAAGACACGGATGAAGACCGAGGGCACGGCGATGAAGAGCAGCCCGAAGCCGCCCATGACGACCATGCCGATGAGGAGACACTGCTTCACGACCTCCCTGGCCCCTTCCTCATCGCCCGCCCCGAGTTTCTGACCGGCGAGGATGGCGGCCGCGACGGCGAAGCCGTAGCCGGGCATGTACGAGACTGCTTCCGCGTTGGCGCTGATGTAACTGGCGGCGGCAGCCGCGCTGCCGAGGGTGGTCAGGAAGAAGGTCGCCACAGTCCGGGCGCCGTCCATCATCAGCGACTCGAAGCCGCTGGGGATGCTCAGGCGGACAAGCTCTTTCGCCGAGCCGACCCTGGCGAAGAGGTCGGCCGGGCGCAGGCGGATGCCCCGGGGGGCGACGAATAGCCAGACGAGGGCGACGACCGAGCCGAAGACCTGGGCGGTGACGGCGGCGACGGCCGAGCCGGCCACGCCCATCGGCCTAAACCCACCATGGCCGAAGACCAGGAACCAGGCGAGGACGATGTTCGTCAAGTTGATGAGGCCGGTGATGACCATCGGTGAGCGAGTATCGCCGGTCGAGCGGATGACCGACAGGGCGACGATGGCCGGCAGATAGATGGGCGCGCCGAGGGCCACGGTGCGCATGTAGAGTGCCCCGAGCGCCCGCGTGCTCTCGGGCAGGCTGGTCCGGGCCAGGATCCAGGGGGCCCCGGCGAGGACCGCCAGACCGACGGCGAGGCCGCAGGCGAAGGCCAGCCTAATCGCCTGCGAAGCCGAGGCTCTGGCGGCGTCCTGACGCCCGGCCCCGACGGCCCGCGCGACCATGGCGGTGACGCCCGTGCCGAGGCCGCCGAAGGCCCAGATGACGGTCCAGTAGACCATGCCGCCGATGCCGACGGCGGCCACGGCCTCGGCGCCGACACGCCCCATGAACGCCGTGTCGACGTTCCAGACCAGAGTGTGGAGGACCAGCTCCATGATGGCCGGCCAAGCGAGGAAGAAGATCTCCCGGCGAAGCCGCGAAAGCTTGGCCCGTCTGAGACCGACTTCTTCGATGGGTTGGGTCTTGCTGAGGGATGGGTTCATGGGCATGTCCTTTGCCGGGTTGCGAACGTCTGTTCGCAATTGGCGTCTCATTTTACCACACCGGGGTTCCCGGGTTCAAGCGGACGCCATCATGGGACGCCATCATCGTGTGAGCGCCAGGTCAAAAGACTCAAGGCGAGGTTCAAGGAGGTTGGCCGCGGCGGCGACACGGGACGGGCGGGGGTCTTGCTTTCTTGACGAAGTTCGATTATCATCTAACCGGTGAATGGTGTTCGATTACGGTCGAACACAAATCGGAGAGTGGACACCTTGGCGTACAGATTCGACATAGACTGGGCGCCGCCCTACGAATTGCTGGTCAGCCTGCAGGTCTACCTTGACCGCAGGCTGCACAAGACCATTGAGCTGGGACCGAGTTGGGCCCGCTGGGTCAAGAAACGCCTCGGGCCTGAGTTCGCCACGCTGGTCACCCCAGCCAAGGACATCTATCCGATCGGCGTGCTTTTCTGGCGTGGAGGCCAGGGGCGCGACGTGGATGCCTTCCTGGACTGGCTCGGTGGGTTGACGCCCGGCGAGCTTTATGAGCTGGCCGCAAGGGACCTGCCGGCCGGGGCGCCGCCCATCCCCAAGGACCTTGGCGCCAGGCGGGACCGCCTTCTCGACCTGCTGCGCGCCTGGAACGACGGCTATTTTCGCCGGTTCAACCCGGGCGTCCTCGCCGGCCTCAAAGCCGAAGCCGAGGCCAAGCGGGCCATGCTCCAGCGCTTGCCGCCCGAAGAGGTCTTCGAGGCGGCGACAGGGGGTGTCGTCCTGCAGCCGTCGCCGGCCATCAGGCGGGTGTTGCTCATCCCCCAATATCACGCCCGGCCGTGGAACCTCCACGACCGGCTCGCCTGGGGGCCCGTCTACCAGTATCCGGCCGAAGTCCTGGCGGCCCAGGCCGGCCGACCCTCGCCGGCCCTGCTCCGCCTGACCCGCGCCCTGTCCGACGAGAGCCGTCTGCGTATCCTCCGCTACCTTGCCCGTGGGCCCCGTACCTTCACCGAGATCGCCAAGTTCAGCCAACTGGCCAAGAGCACCGTCCACCACCACATGATGGCCCTCCGGGCCGCCGGTCTCGTCCGGGTCCACGCCTCGTTCGATGCCCCCGATCGTTACAGTCTTCGCCCCGGCGCCCTCGAACAGCTCGGTGCCCGGTTGGCGGGCTTCTTCAAGGAGTGAAAGACATAAGCGAACATCAAAGCGACGCCGCGGGCGCCCAGACCCCGTACCAGGCCCCGCCCAACGGCTGGCGGACCTTCCTCACCGTCTGGATGACCCAGTCCATCTCGGTCTTCGGCAGCGCCCTGACCTTCTTCTCGGTCACCGTCTGGCTGACCACGGTCCTTTTCCCACGGCCGGAGCAGAAGCCCGCCCTGGGCATCGCCCTCTCCGCCGTGAGCCTGGCCTTCGCCTTGCCGGTCGTCTTCGGCGCGCCCATCGCCGGGGCGTGGGCCGACCGCCACGACCGCAAGCGGACGATGATAGCCATGGATGCCCTCAGCGGGCTCCTCAGCCTCGTCCTGGCCGGGCTGGTCGTGACCAACTCCCTGAACCTCCCGCTGCTCGTACTGCTCCTGGTCCTCTTCTCGGCGGTCGGGGCCTTCCACGGTTCGGCCTTCGACACGTCCTACGTGATGATCGTCCCGGAACACCTCCTGCCACGGGCCAACGGCATGATGCAGACCATGTGGGCCCTTTCGGGTGTCATCTCACCGGCCGTCGCCGCGGCCATTCTGTCCCTGCCCGGCCTGGCCCGCCAGGGGCACATCCCCGGCTCGCTGGGGGCGGCCCTTGGCCGTATGGCCAGCGGGATGCCCATCGCCATCATCCTCGACGCGCTGACCTTCTTCGCCGCCGCCATCACCCTTGGTTTTCTCCACATCCCCTCGCCCAAGCGCTCCGATCTGAGGAGCACCGATGGGAAGGTCAAGAAGAGCATGTGGGCCGACGTCAAGGAGGGCGCCCTGTACATCTGGCGGCGCCGGCCGCTCCTGTGGCTCCTCGGCACCTTCACCGTGGCCAACTTCGTCTCCGGTCCGGAGAACGTGCTTCTGCCCCTGCTCATCAAATTCAACCTGGCCGCCGACTGGACTAGGCGGGGATTCACGCTGGAGACGGCCCTGGCCCTCATGAGCATGCTGGCCAGCGTCGGCGGGGTCGCCGGAGGGTTCTTCATCAGCTCCTGGGGCGGTCTGAAGGCTCGGCGCGTGTACGGAGTGCTGGTGCCTCTCATCGGGGCGGGTCTGGTCATGACCGTCCTCGGCTTCTCACCCTTCCTGTTCGTCAGCGCGGCCGCCGTGGCTTTGATCAACGCCATGACCCCGATCATGAACGCCCACTCGCAGACTATCTGGCAAATCCAGACACCGCGGGAACTCCAGGGGCGGGTCTTCTCCGTCCGGCGGCTCATCGCCCAGGTCTCCTGGCCGGTCAGCACGGCCCTTGCGGGGTGGCTGGCCGGTGCCTTCAACCCCGGGACGGTCCTCGCCATCCTGGGCATCTTCCTCGCCGTCTTTGTCACTGCCCAGCTCTTCAACCCCTACCTGATGCGGGTCGAGGACAAAGAGTGGCTTGACCGGATGGCGGCAGGCTGAGCGCCAAGCCGGTGGCCCTTTATGAAGGCTGGGCTTTCCTCCCCCTCCCCCGCTCAGAAGGGATTTTGCGGCGCAGGTGGAATTTTCCACCCGGCAGCCCGCTGTTTCGCTGCCCGCGTCATACCGGCGGGGGAGGGGACACCCATTCCGAATCTCGGTCGCTGGCTCATCGCGGTCGACATCGGCAGCACGACCACCAAAGGGGCATGCTTCGAGCGGCGGGGCGACAAGGGATTGGCCTTGCGAGCGGTGGAGCATGCCCCTACTACTGTGGAGAAACCTTTCGAGGACGTCACCATCGGGCTCGACGAGGCCATCCGGCGGCTTGAGGAGGCCGTCGGGGAGCCGTTCGCGGCGGGACGGCCGGACGTCACCCTCGTCGCTACCAGCAGCGCCGGCGGGGGCCTGCAGATGCTGGCTTGTGGGACGACGCAACGGTTTAGCGCCTCAAGCGCGCACCGGGCAGCGCTCGGGGCCGGTGCCATCGTCCTGGCCACGCTGAGCCCGGACGACGGCCTGTCGTTCGGGCAAAAGGCCGACCTGGTCCGGGACCTCCGGCCCGACATGGTCCTCATGGGCGGCGGCTTCGACGGCGGGGAGGTCCCGTCGTTCATCGCCGAACTGGCCGACCTCCTGCGGACGGCGCGGACCCGGCCCCGGTTGGGCGAGAGTTACCGGATGCCCCTCGTCTATGCGGGCAACGACGCCGGGTACGAACTGGTCGAGGACGTCCTGGGTTCGCAGTTCATCATCCACCGGGTGGCCAACCTCGTTCCCGGACCGGGCAAGGAAAACCCCGGTCCGGCCCGCGAGGCCATCCACCAGCTCTTCCAGGAGCACGTGATGAGTCGTGCCCCGGGCTACGGTAAGCTACTGAAACGGACCGCGGCGCCGCTCCTCCCGACCCCGGGGGCCGTGGCCGCAGCGGTCGAGTTGGCGGCAAAGACGTGGGGCCGCGACGTCCTGGCCTTCGACATCGGCGGGGCGACCACCGATGTCTTCTCCGTGCGTGGCGGGCGCCTCGCCCGGAGCGTCTCGGCCAACCTCGGGATGAGCTACAGCGCCCTCAACGTCCTGCAACGGGCGGGCCTTGATCGTTTACGGCGGTGGCTTCCCGACGACGACGGGGCGACCGTGACGGCTGCCGTCGCCAACAAGACGCTGCATCCGACGACGCTGCCGGAGACGGCGTTCGAGTTGCGCGTGGAGCATGCGCTGGCCCGCGAGGCCCTGCGGCTGGCCCTCGAGGACCACGTGGAAGTGGCCGGCGGGGGACTTCCGGACGGGCCGGGCCTGCCTCTGGTCGTCGGCAGCGGCGGGGTCCTGTCCTTCGCGCCGAGCCAAGAGCAAGTCGTGGAAATCCTGGCCGGCGCCCTGGGAACGGCCAGGCCGGTGGAGGTGGCCGTCGACGACCGTTTCCTGCTGCCACAGGTCGGGGCGCTCTCGATGATCGCCCCAGACCTGGCCGTGGAGGTCCTCGAGCGACACTCGCTCAAACGGCTGGGGACGGTCAGCGGCAGGGGGGACAAGCGATGAAACCGGGCTGGCACCCGCGGCGGCGTGAGGTTCCCGCGCACGCGAGAGTGGTCGCCCAGCCGGGCCAGTGGGTGGGCGAGGACGACCCGGTGGCCGTGGTTGATTATGTGCCCGGCCGCCTGACCCGCGTGCCGGCGGCCGGCCAGGTGGCCGTGACGCCGGAGCTCCTGGCCGAACGCGTCCTGCGCCCTCCGGGCACACACGTGCGACCGGGGGACGCCCTCGCGGCCGCCGTCTGCCTTGGTCATCCGATGGTCTCGCGGGCCCCGGCGGAGGGACACGTGGCCATGGTTTCCCGGCACCTTGGCTTCATCTATGTCAGGGAGGCGTTACCGGTGGTCGGGGCCGGCACGCCCCCGGCCACGGTCGACGTCTTCCCGGACCTCGGTCTGCCCAAGCCGGTGCTGCGCGAGTGTCTCCTGGTCCGGGAGGGCGACGAAGTGCAATTCGGGCAGGCCCTGGCCTCGCTGAACGCCATCCGCCTGTGGAAACAGGCCTTCGCTCCAGGCAAGGCCGGCACGAGTTGCGTGGCTCAGGTCAACGGGTGGGTCGAGGCCATCGACTTGGACCGCCGGACCATCACCATCCGGCCGAAGGAGACGGCCGCCTTCATCGCGGCGGGAGTCCCGGGTCGAGTCACCGGCGTCTCCAGGGAGGGCGTGGACATCGCCGTGCGTGGCGTCCGCTTCGTCGGCGCCTATGGCACGGGCGGGGAGGCGGTGGGACCGCTCTGTCTCGGCGAACGGCCTGAACCCGGCACGGTTTGGGCCCGGCCCGAGCGGGTGACCATCGGTGACCTGACCGCGGCCCGGGACGCCGGGGTCCTCGCCGTCTGGGCGGCCAGCGCGACCTACGAAGACTTGCGTCTGTTCCTCGGCGACCGGCCCATGGGCACGGTGAGCCGGGCCGGCCCGGGACCCATCGTGGTCATCAGCCGGGGCTTCGGCGACTTCCGCCTGCCGCCGGCGGTGTCCGAAGCGCTGAGCGGCCTGCGCGGCCGCCGGGCCCTGGTCGATGGAGCCACCCAGCTGAGGGCCGGGGCGATACGGCCCGAGATGATCGTCGTGGAAGAAGACGGCGTGGAGGCGGGCAACGGCGAAGGCCTGGTCGGCGCGGACTCTGGCGCGGGCAGCGACTGGCCGACGCCCGGGACCGAGCCGGTCGCGGCCGGGGACCACGTGCGCTGTTTCGCCGGGCGGAACCTCGGGAGGACAGGCCGGGCAGTCGCGGCGCCCTTCCACGGGCGCCTCGAGAGCGGCTTGGAGACCTGGCTCGTCGAGGTGGCCTGGAGCGACGGGGGCCGAGACGCGGTCGCCGCCCGCAACCTGGCGAGGCTGGCGCCGGAGGCCCCCCAGATGGGAGGGCGGGAACATGGCCGTGACGCCTGAGCGTGGGCTCACGGGTTCCGACGGAACGGAGCCCCTGGGCTACCTGATCTTTGCGCGCGGCCCGTTGGACGCCGTGGCCGAACGCATGCCCCGCCGGCCGGCCGACGTGGGCCCGCGCGTGCCGTTGCTGCTGCGGCCGGGGGCCGAGGTGATGTCCGCCGCCCTCAGGGACATGGCCCAGCGGACCGCGTCGGCGTCCGCCGGGACCCTGAGGGATTTCATCGCCGCCCTCGGCGACCTCGGCCTCGCCGATGAAACCACGGTGTATCCGCTGTTGTCGCTATTGGCCCTGGACGGGTTGGTCGGGCCGGTGGTCGCCGGGGCGTTCGAAGGCGCGAGCGTCTTCGCCGTCTCCACGCGGGAGCCGGTGCCGTTCTTCCGGGCCTGTGTCCGGCCGGCCGGGCCGGCCGTCGCGGCGTCTTTCACCTGTGGGACCCTCTTCCCGTCGGCGCCAGAGCTCGACGGAATCTTCCGCGCCCGCCCCGTCCAGCGCTGCCTGGCGAGTCGCGACGCCCACGAAGAGGTCATCGCCGAGATGCCCGCCCGTGACCAGTTGGACCGGATCAACGCCCTTCGCTACCACTCGTCGGCCTTCGAGTTCCACGCCTACAACCGGCTGCCGGTGGTCGCCGCGGGGCGGCTGGCGGCCCTGGGAGCGCCGGCGACGAAGCTCGCCCGGGCGGTCCTGACCGCCGGAGGAGGGCGTGAACCCTTGGCCCGCCTGCTTTCCCAGACCGCGGCCGACGCCCTGACCTTGCCTTTCGAGGCGGGCGACCGGCTTGAGGCGGCTCTGGGCGTGCTTTTTGACGAGTTGGTTGTGGCTTGGGTCAAGGCCGGCGGCACCACGGGAACCATGGGCATCGGCGGTCGGAAGGGCCGCTCGTCGGACCGCTGGTTGGCCGGCCTGAAGCGGACTCTGGCCGCCCGCCACCCTCTGCCGCCCGGGCTCGCCCTCATCGAGGACCCATGGGCGCTTCAGGAGACCTTGGACAGGTGGCGCTCTCTGCTGGAGCGGGGCAAAGCCTGAGACGCTGTCGGGTCACAAACCGATTCCCGTGGCCGTCCGGCGCCGCGAAATAGCTCGAATCGGGCCGGGGATAATGCCTTAAGGGGCGCCCCCGGCCCCAGTCTTTTCAAAAGGATTTGCCTTTGGCCACGACGAAGAGATAGGCCGGGCAAGGCGAGGTGTTGGCATTGCTGGTCGGGCTGGGTCTGGATGTAGTCGAAGTCGAGCGGGTCCGGGCGGCCGTCGCCAGGCGCGGCGAGCGGCTCTTGAAGCGTCTCTTCACCCCGACCGAACTGCGCTACTGCCTGGCCGCGACGGAGCCCGAGCGGGGACGGCGGCTGGCCGCCCGCTACGCGGCCAAGGAAGCGGTGCGCAAGGCCATCGGGGCGGGCCAGCGCAGCGCGGCCTGGCTGGACATCGAGATAACCAAGTCCCGCTCGGGTCAGCCGGGGGTCCGCCTAAGGGGCCGGCTGGCCATCGTCGCCAGGAAGCACGGCGTCGGGCGGGTCCTGGTGAGCCTGACCCACGCCCGCGAGTACGCGGCGGCCCAAGCCATCGCCTTGGGCCCCGAGCCGGAAACGGGGGAGGTCCTCCCTTGAAACTGGCGACCACGGCCGAGATGCGAGAGCTTGACCGGTTGGCCTGGGACCGTTACGGGATCCCGGGTCTCCTGCTGATGGAGAACGCCGGCCGGGCCGTGGCCCGCGAGGTCATGGCCTTGCTCGTCGAGAACGGCCGGCTGGGCTCCCAGGCCGCCGGGGCCGGAGAGGCTGAGAGACCGGTCGTGGGCATCTGGGCCGGCAAGGGCAACAACGGCGGGGACGGCTTCTGCGCCGCCCGCCATCTGCTGGAACTGGGCGCCGACGTCCGCGTGACCCTCTTCGCCGAGGCCGCCGCGGTGGACGGCGACGCCGCCGTGAACCTCGCCATCATCCGCCGCCTCGGGGTCGAGGTCGCCGAGCGGCTGGACGGGCCGAATGACGCGGATCTGCTGGCCCTGTCGCGGGGCGACGTGGTCGTCGACGCCCTTCTCGGGACGGGCTTCTCGGGCCCCCTGCGGGGCCCGCTGGCCGCCGCCGTGCGGGCCATCAACGAGAGCCGCCGCCCGGTCGTCTCCGTCGACGTCCCCTCGGGGCTCGACGCCGACACGGGGCTCGGGGAGCCTTGCGTGAAGGCCACCGTCACCGTGACCCTCGGCCTGCCCAAGCGGGGACTGGTGGTCGAGCCGGGCCTCGACCGCGTGGGGCGCCTCATCGTCGCGCCCATCTCGATGCCCCCGGAACTGCTCGAGGGCGACGAGGTCCGCGGGACGTGGGTCCAGGCCGACGAGGCCGCGGCGGCCTTTCCGGAGCGGCCGCGGGCGGCCCACAAGGGCGACTTCGGCCACCTCCTCGTCATCGCCGGGGCGCGCGGCTACACCGGCGCGCCGGTCCTGGCCGCGATGGGGGCCGTCAGGGCTGGGGCGGGTCTGGTCACCCTGGCCGTCCCGCAGGCCCTGTGGTCCGTGGTCGGGCGGCGCCTGCGCGAAGTCATGGTCCAGCCGGTGACTGCGGGGGGCAAGGGCGACCGCTTCGGCCCCGAATCCCTCGCCGACGTGCTGGCCTTGGCCGAGCGGGCTTCGGCGGCGGCCCTCGGGCCCGGCCTAGGCCGCGACCCGGAAACGACCGCCTTCGTCCGCGAACTCCTCGACCGGCTCTCACCGAGGTTGCCGATGGTCATCGACGCCGATGGCCTCAACGCCTTGACCGGGGCGCCCGCGGAGACCCTGGAGGCGCTGGCGCGCCGGGGTTCGGCCACGGTCCTCACGCCCCACCCGGGGGAGATGGCCCGGCTGATGGGCATCACCACCGAGGAAGTCCAGAAAGACCGCTTCAGCACGGCCTTGGCGGCCGCCGCCAGGCTCAAGGCGACCGTCCTCCTGAAGGGTGCGGGGACCATCGTGGCGGCGCCCCCTGGGATGGCCGCGCCCGCCGGCCACGGCCAGGCCGCCGGGCCTTACTATGTCAACGCCACCGGCAACCCGGGGCTCGCCTCGGGTGGGACCGGCGACGTCCTCACCGGGGTCATCGGCGCTCTCCTCGCCCAGGGCCGCGGACCCGTGCCGGCGGCCACAGCCGGCGCCTACGTCCACGGGCGGGCCGCCGACCGGGTGGCCGCGAGGCGCGGTGAGACCGGACTGGCGGCCGGCGACCTGCCCCAGGAGATCCCGCCGGTGATCAAAGAACTGCCCTCGTTCGCGGCCGAAAGGGGATGGTCCCGGTGAGGCGGTCGCCCCCGGCTCGCGGCGTCCTGCTGGTCATGGCCGCCGCCGCGCTCGTCGCCGTGTCCCTCGGCGGGTGCGGCAACCCGCCGGCGGCCCAAATCATCGACCGGATGAACGCGAGCTATGAACAGCTCAACGACTACCAAGGCGTCCTGGACCTGAAGTACACCCTGGGCGGAAACGGGAACGACCAGGTCGTCGAGATCAAACAATCGTTCAAGAAGCCGGACCGCCACCGTCTGGAATTCCTGGCCCCGGCCGAACTGAAGGGCCAACTGACGGTGTTTGACGGGCAGACCATGTGGAATTACAACCCTCAGGACAACGAGGTGACGGTCTTCGAGCAAGCCGCCGGCGACACGGTCGGCCAGGACCAGAAGACGCTCATCTCCGGGGTCATCGACCTGATCAAGACGGCCAAGGCGGTCGGGGTGGCCGGGCGCGGGCACGTCGAGGGCCGCTCCGCGTACATCCTTGAGCTCACGTCGGTGGCCGCGGAGGGTGACGACCCCGTCAGCTCGCAGAAGATCTGGATCGACCGCCAGACCTGGCTGCCGCTGAAGGTCGAGGCATACAACAGCGCCGGCAAGGCGGTCTCGTCGGCCGTCTACAAGCAGGTCAAGGTGAACGCCGGTCTGGGCGACGACCTCTTCCGGTTCACCGTCCCTCAGGGGGCCAAGGTCACCCAGGGCGGGGCGATGCTCGAGGTCATCAGTCTGGACCAGGCCAGGAAGGCCGCCAGCTTCAGCCTCGTGCTGCCCGCCTATCTGCCGTCAGGCACCTCGCTCCTGCAGGTCAGCCGGGTCGGATCGGGGACCGACCTGACCATCGTCCTCGACTACGGGCGCGACGAGTCGACCCTGACCATCAGCGAGAACAAGGTCCTCCCGGGGGCCGTGCCGATGCCCGGGATCAAGCCGATGAACCTCGGCGGGCTGTCCGTCGAGGTCATCCAGAGCGACGAGTTCTCCATCGTCCACTGGACCGTCGGTGACGTGGAAGTGTCGATGACCAGCAACCTGCCTCTCGAAGAACTCGGGAAGGTCGCCCGGTCGGTCCGCTGAGACCGGCGCGGCCTGAGGGTTTGACATCGTCTAGTTCGGGGGAACGACAGATTTGGCCGAACGCTCCGCAGACCAGATGATGGCGGCTGGCCGTCAGGACCCCGGTCCCGGCCGCCCGGTGTGGGCCGAGGTGGACCTGGGGGCCATCGCCCACAACGTCGGGGAACTCATCCGGGTCAAGGACCCGCGGGCGAAGCTGATGGCCGTCGTCAAGGCCAATGGCTACGGTCACGGGGCCGTGCCGGTGGCCCGGACGGCCCTCGCCGCCGGGGCCGAGTGGCTCGGCGTCGCCATCGTCGCCGAGGCCCTCGAACTCCGCCGGGCCGGGCTGACCGCCCCGGTCCTCATCCTCGGCTTCACGCCCCCCGAGCAGTCCGAGGCGGTCGTGGCGGCCGACATCAGCCAGACGGTGGACACTGTCGAAGCCGCCAGGGCCCTGTCTGAGGCGGCCACCCGCCTCGGCCGGTCGGCCAAGGTCCACCTGAAGGTAGACACGGGGATGGGGCGGCTCGGGGTGACCCCCGACGACGACGGTCTGGCCGTCGCCCGGGCCATCGCCGACCTGCCCGGGCTGGCCATAGAGGGCGTCTTCACCCACTTCGCCACGGCCGACGCGGCCGACAAGGGTTATGCGCACCGGCAGTTCAGCCGGTTCACCGAGTTCCTGTCCCGGCTCGAGGCGGCCGGTCTGCGGTTCCGGATCAAGCACGCAGCCAACAGCGCCGCCCTCATCGAACTCCCCGAGACCCATTTGGACCTGGTCCGGGCGGGCATCGCCATATACGGGCTCTATCCATCGGATGAAGTCGAGCGGCGGGTCGACCTGCGGCCGGCGATGTCCGTCAAGGCCCGCATCGCCCATCTGAAAGAGGTCCCGGCCGGGACGGGCCTCAGCTATGGCCAGACCTTCGTCACCGGCCACGCGTCCAGCGTCGCCACCCTGCCCATCGGCTACGCCGACGGATACCCGCGGTCGCTGTCGTCGCGCGGCATCGTCCTCGTCCGCGGGCGGCGGGCGCCGGTCATCGGCCGGGTCTGCATGGACCAGTGCCTGGTCGATGTGACCGATGTTCCCGGGGTCGGCCCGGGCGACGAAGTCGTGCTCCTCGGACGCCAGGGGGACGAGGCGGTCACCGCCGATGACCTCGCGCGGCTCGAGGGGACCATCAACTACGAAGTGGTCTGCGACATCACGGCCCGCGTCCCGCGGGTCTACCGGGGAGGCTGAGTCACTTGACCGACCTTGAAAGACTGGAGCGGATGCCGCGCGTGCCGATGGCCGCCCTGCCGACGCGATTCGAAGAGGCGCCGAGGATGGCCCGGGCCATCGCCGGCGACAAGGCGCCGAGCCTGTACCTGAAGCGCGATGACCTCACCGGGCTGGCCACCGGGGGCAACAAGACGAGGAAGCTCGAGTACCTCGTGGCCGACGCCATCAAGGGCGGCTACGACATCCTCGTCACCACCGGCGCCGCCCAGTCCAACCACGCCCGGCAGACGGCCGCCGCCGGGGCCAAGTATGGGCTCAAGGTCATCCTCGTCCTCGAGGGCGAAGACCCCGGGCCGCCGCAGGGCAACCACCTCCTCGACGTCATCCTCGGGGCCGATGTCCGGTTTGCCGGCGTCGAGGAAGACGAGGCCGTCTGGGGCAAGATGGTCGCCCTCCGCGACGAGCTGGCCAGCCAAGGGCGCAAGGCCTACCTCATCCCAGTCGGCGGCTCGGTCCCCATCGGGGCCCTCGGCTACGCCACCGCCGTCCTCGAACTGGCCGACCAGGCCCTGGCCGCCGGGGTCAAGAAGGCCGACATCTACATCGCCTCGGGGTCGGCCGGCACCCAGGCCGGCGTGGAACTCGGCCTCCGGCTCGCCCATCGTCAGGGCTTCGATGGCCACTGCTACGGGGTCAGCGTCAGCCACCGGGCCCACGAGATTGCCGCGGAGGTGGCCCGGATCGCCAACGGGACGGCCGAGCTCATCGGGTCGGACATCCGGCTGGAGCCAGGGGAGATCGACATCCTCGACCAGTACGTCGGCCCGGGTTACGCCGTGGCCACACCGGGCGGCATCGAGGCGATCGAATTGCTGGCGCGGTCCGAGGGCGTCCTCCTCGACCCGGTCTACACCGGCAAGGCCATGGCCGGGCTGGTCGATCAGGTCCGGCGGGGCCGATACGGCCGTGGCGAGCCGGTCATCTTCTGGCACACCGGCGGCGTCCCGGCGCTCTTCGTCTACGCCGAGGAGTTCACCAAGAAGAGGTAAGCGCGTTCAGCCCGGGGGCTGCGGGGCTTTCGGCGCGCGCCAACACCGCGGTCGGGGAGGCGAGACCAGCAAGACATGAGCCCAATCATCGGCCTAAGCACGGCGCAAGACTTCGAACTTGTCACCCGTAACGTCCTGTCCACCGAGTACACCAGGGGCGTCGAGAAAGGCGGCGGGGTGCCGGTCATCGTCCCCCTGCTGGACAGCCTGGACGTCGCCAGGAGCCTTGTCGAGGCCCTCGACGGCCTGCTCGTCACGGGCGGGCCGGACCTCGACCCGGTCACCTTCGGCGAGGACCCCCATTTCAAACTGGGCAAGATCTCGCCCGAGCGTGACTTCGTCGAGCTGGCCATGACGAAGATGGCCCTTGAACGCGGCCTGCCGGTCCTCGGCATCTGCCGCGGCATCCAGGTCCTCAACGTAGCCGCCGGCGGCACCCTCATCCAGGACATCCCATCGCATACCAAGTCGCCGATAAAGCACTACCAGGAGGCCCCCCGGTGGTACCCGACGCACGGCATAAAGCTGCGCGACGGCCGCTTCGCCGGCTTCATGGGGACCAAGGAGCTGCGGGTGAACAGCTTCCATCATCAGGCGGTGAGAGACCTCGCCCCGGGCTTTGTGGTCACGGCCGAGGCCCCCGACGGCATCATCGAGGCGATTGAGTCGAAGGAGCACCCCTTCGCCGTCGGACTGCAGTTCCACCCAGAGTGCATGTGGTCCCGGGACCCGGTCTTCGAGCGGCCGTTCCGAGCCCTGGTCGAGGCGGCCGAGACCTGGCGGAGCCAGGCGGCCAAGCGGCGCTGAGGCCGCGGAGAGATGGCGCTGAGATTGCGGAGAGCCGGGTGACGCGGATGCGCGCGCGGGCGCGGGAGTTCGGGATAGTCATCGGGCGCCTCGAGACGGGGCCCCTCAACGCCATCACCGATGTCCCCGGGGTCCTGGTCGGGCAGACCACGATCATCGAGGGCGAGG
>JAJZPE010000051.1 GCA_021811325.1 Bacillota bacterium | reverse complement strand
TCGTACTCAGGAAAACTTCATGAGGATGTTGAGGGCCCGCTCGAGCCCTTCTTTGCCGGACTTGCCCTGGGCGATGTCCTCGCGGAGGCACTTCTCCATGTACTTGCCGATAACCACCATGCCGACCTTGCTTATCGCCTCGCGCATCGCCGCCAGTTGGATGATGAGGTCCTCGCACTCGCGGCCCTCGATGAGCATCTTCTGAAGCCCGCGGGCCTGCCCCTCCACCCGGCGCAAACGTTTGACCAGGCCGTTGACGACCTCCGGGGCGCCGCCGGCGGTCCCGGCGTCGGCCGTCTCCTCCATCAACTGGTCCAGAGATTCCTGGGTCTCGATGGTGACCGGGCCGCCGGAGCGGTGCCCGGCCGCCACTTCCCGGGTCTTCCTGGCCATTCCCCGTCCCCTCCCGAAAAGAGTCTTGGTCCTGGAGTCTCGCCGCTGACCTCGCGTCAGGCTCGAAACGGTGCTTATACCGGGTAGGGTATCATGCCAGACTCATGATAGCACCCCTGGCAAGCGCCTGTCAAGGCCACCAGGACCTGGCTTTTCGGGTCGTGGCGGCCGCGCGGACGGCCGCCCTGGAGGCGCTGAAAAGCGCCTTGGCCGTAGCTTGTCCGGGTCCAAGGCGCGTATTCCGCGGGGCCGGTCGTTTGTCGTCGTCGCGGGCCGGGGCCGTTCAATAGGCCTTCGTCTTGGCCCGCCGGATGGCCGCTTCGTGGGCGCGCATCTCGGCCATGTCGTCGAGCGGCTTCAGCTCGGCCACCCCATACCTCCGGAGGAGGGCCCGCCGCAGCAGGAAATCGGTCACCCCCGGGTTCTTCGGCAAGAGCGAGCCGTGGAGGTATGTCCCGACGGTGTTGCGGTAGATGACCCCTTCCCCGCCGTCCTCGCCGTTGTTCCCGTAGCCGGTGACGACCTTGCCGAAAGGCCGTAGGCCCGCGCCGAGGTAGGTCTGGCCTGAGTGGTTCTCGAAGCCGACCACCGTCTTCGGACCGGGCCCCTCGATGAGGTCGGTCTCGACGATGACGTTGCCGATGAGCCGCTTCTTCCCGGCGACCGTCCAGAGGTCCACGATCCCGATGCCGGGCACGCGTTCCCCTTCACCGGTCTGGTAGTAGCTGCCGAGCAGTTGGTAACCGCCGCAGATGGCCAGGAGGACGGCGTCGTCCTCGACCGCCTCGGTCAGGGCCGACCCCTTCACCTTCTGGAAGTCGAGGCAGATCAGCTTCTGTTCGCGGTCCTGCCCGCCGCCGATGAAAATGACGTCGAAACGCCGGAAGTCCGACTTGTCCTCGAGGGAGACCTCCTCGACGCTGGGCCGCAGGCCGTGCCACTCGGCCCGCCGCCTGAGGGCGATGACGTTGCCGCGGTCGCCATAGAGGTTCATCAGGTCTGGGTACAGGTGGCAGATCTTCAGCTCCTGGCCGATGCCGATCACCCCGCAGGCCGGCGGACGAGCCGGTCGGTAGTTCAGGCTTGCCAGAAATGCCTGGCGTAACCCATCTTGGCGATGACCCGGCGGACTCCGAGCATGGCCGTGTAGGTCGGGAGCACGTAGAGAGTCTGGCCCGCGCCAACCCGTTTGAGAGCCAGTCCGAGCGCGGCCGCGAGGTCGTCTTCAACCGTGATTCTATTCGTCTCGACCCCGGCGTATTTTAGCCGCACGGCCATATCCTCGGCGCGGAGGCCCGAGGTGACGATGAAGTCGATGCCGTCGCCGGCCGTGGCGAGTTGCTCGAAGTCCACGTCCCAGAGCCAGGAGACGTCCGTGCCATCGGCATAGTTGTCGTTTATGGCGATGACCAACCGTTTGGGGTCCGGGTCGCCGAGGACGGCCCGGACGACCTCGTTGAAGCCGGCCGGGTTCTTCACCAGGGCGATGAGGACGCGGCGGCCGCCGACGTCGATGGGCTCCATCCGCCCGAAGGAACTGACCACCCCGGCCAGCCCGCGACGGATGGCCTCCGGCTCAACCCCGACGGCCAGTCCGGCGGCCGTGGCGGCGAGGGCGTTGTAGGCGTTGTAAAGCCCGGGCAAGGCGACGCGGACGGTGAAGTCCGCCTCCGGAGACCGGATGGCCAACTCGACGCCGCGGGCCTCGAGGAGTTCCACGTGGGTGGCGGCCACGTCGGGCCGCGGCCGCTCCTGCCCGCACTTCGGGCAGCGGTACTGGCCCAGGTGGGCGTAGAAATAGTGGCCGTAGACGTAGGGCTCGCCGCAGTTCAGGCAGTGCTTGGCCTCACGGGACTGGACCATCTCCTTGGTCCCGTGCCGGCCATCTTCGAGCCCGTAGTAAACGGCCGGCAGGCCGACCTCCCGGCCGATGCTCGCCACCTGCGGGTCGTCGGCGTTGAGGATCAGCTTGGCGTCCGGCCCAAGGCGGGCGGCGCCGCTCCGGACGAGTTCGACCGCGTGGGCCAGCTCGCCGAACCGGTCGAGCTGGTCACGGAAGAAGTTCGTCACCACGAGGACGCGCACGGACAGCTCGGACACGGCCTTCGGGACGGTCGCCTCGTCGCATTCGACCAGGCCGATATCGGCCGCCAGACGGCCGCGCCAGTCGGCGGCGGCGATGAAGGCCGCCGTGACCCCGGTGATGAGGTTGGCCCCCGAGCGGTTGTGGACCACGCGCAGCCCGGCCGCTCCAAGGAGGCCGGAGATCATCCGGGCCGTCGTCGTCTTGCCATTGGTCCCGGTGATCAGGACGACCCCTCGTGGCAACTGGCCGGCCAGGACCGGGAGAAGGCCCGGGGCGAGCCGGCGGGCCAGGCGCCCGGGAAAAGTCGAACCGCCACGCCCGAAGAGGTGGCTGACCCCGATGGCGAGTTTGGCGGTCCAGATGGCCAGAATCTTCCTCAGTCCCATGTTTCTGCCAATTCGCCGTCCGCCGACGGCGTCCTGCCCGGCTTGGTCATTTTGGGAGCGTCCCGAACTCGTAGCCCTCGTCGCGGAGGCCCCTGATGATCGCCGGCAGGGCCTGGGCCGTGGCCTCGTGCCCCGGCCCGTCGTGCATCAGGATCACGGGCCAGCGCCGCCCCTTGGCTCCCGCCAGAACGTTTGCGGCGATGACCTCCGGCCCGGGGTGGGACGCGTCCGTGTCGGCCGAGGAGACGTCCCAGTCGTAGACGGTGTAGCCGCTCTCGGCCAGCAGCGTGTAGTATTCCCGGGTGAAGTGGCCCTTCGTCCCGCCAGGCGCCCGGACCACGCCGGGGCGGACCCCGGCGACCCCGGCGATGACCCCGTCCGCCCGTTTGAGCGAGGCCAGGAAGGCCTTGGGCGACTTGTAGACGGTCACCGCGTCATGGTCGTAGGTGTGGTTGCCGACGGCGTGCCCGTCTTTGACCATCTGGCGCACGGTGTCGGCGTAGACTTTGACGCGGTTGCCGATGACGAAGAAGGTGGCCGGTACGCCATACTCGTGGAGGACCCTGAGGACCTCGTGGGTGACGGCGCTCGGGCCGTCGTCGAAGGTGAGGTAGGCCACCCGCCGGCCCTTGGGCGCGGGGGCCGGGGCGGCGGCCCCCGGGTTGACCTCCCCGGCCTCGACGAAGGCGGGCGCAAGGACGGGGACGGCCGCGCCGGCCTGCGCCGCGCTCTCGGCCTCCGCGGTCCGCCGCAGGGCCTCGGCCTCGCGGGCGATGAAGTCGGGGCGTCCGTCCTTGTCGGCATCGGTCAGGAGGGCGGCCAACAGGGCCCGGGTCCCGTCGGGAGGCGGTTCGGGCGGGGCTGACGGCCCAACGGGGGGCGGCCCGAAGTGATGGTCGAAGAAGTCATCGAGGTTCCGGGCGACGGCCGCCGTGGCCGCCTGACGCAGTCCGAAGGCGTCCAGCCGCCCGCCGGCCCCATAGGCGCCGAGGTACCTGAGGACGTCGTCGAGCCCGGCCCGCCCCTCCGTCCTCTCCCTGAGGGTCTGGTTCAGCGCCAGGGCCAGGGCTTCGCCGCGAGGGATTCCTCGGTCGTCCGTCCCGGCCCTCGCCGCCTGGTCCAAGAGGTCGCCGGCCAACACCTCAAGGTAGTCCTCGGGGGTCGCGGCCGTGGCCGCCAGGCTCAACAGGGCCGCTCCCCGCAACCACCCTTCCTGATCGTCCCCAAGGTCCCAGTTGAGGACCGTCCCCCAGAAGCGCGTGGCCAGGTCGGCGGTTTCGGAGACGGTGGCATCATCGTGAAGGTCCAGCAGGACCAGCCGGTCGCGGCCGAACAGCCCATACGTGCGGGCGAGGCGGGCGACCTCGGCCAGGCCCACCGGCGGCTCGGCCGCCGACCCGTAGACCTCGACCCGGCCGCCGGCCAGGCTGAGCCGCCAGCGTCGCAGCGGGACGCCCGGTCCACGGGCGAGGAAGCCCTGTCCCGGCAGCGGTTCACCGACGACGTAGCTCGCCGGCTTGCCCCTGGCCACCAGCCCGCCGGCCCGGAAGGCCCCCTGAGGGCTGGGCGAGACGGCGGTCAGGGGCGTCCAGGACCAGGGCCCGCTCGCCTCCCAGACCGGAGTGACATCGACGGTGACGACCGCCTTCCCCGCGGCGAGGCGAAGGGCGAGCGCGGCCGGCCCGCCGGGTTCCCCGTCCAGGAGCCATCCGGCCGACTCAGGCGTGACCTTCAACCCTTCGGCCGGGCCCGGCAGGCTCAGGCTGACCTCGGCGTCGACCGGCGCCCGGACGGTGGCCGTCATCCGCACCCGGCCGCCCTCGAGGGTGACGTAAGCGAAGTCGATGAGCGGCACGGCCGGCGCCGCGGGCGCCGCGCCCGGGGCCGGCGCGGCCAGGGCCACCGGCCAAGAAGGCAGCCCGGCGGTGGCTGCCACGGCTGCTACCAGTAAAATCAAGACCCGGCGGAATAAGCCCCCCGCCGTCCCATCGGTTGTCCCTTTCCCCAACCCACCTACCCCATTTCCGACAAATCCTGGGATTTTTCGGTTAAGGGTATGCGAGGCTGGGCTTGTTTATGCTCGTCTTCGCCCCGAGCGTTGGCCGACATCGTCGGTAGGCCGGTGCTTTTCGGTCGTTTAGCGGGGGAGGCCAAAGTTTTACGACCTGACCCATTTCTGCCCGGCAGGAGTTTCGGGTACTCTGGTAGTACCAAAAGATTCTGAAAGGTATCAATTCTCAGGGGAGGCGAACGTGGTCCATGGGTGAGAAGGTCTGGCTCAAGAGTTACGAACCGGAGGTCCGCCCGACCCTCGACTACCCCGAAGTCCCGGTCTACCAGTTCCTCTATGATTCCGCGGCGAAGAGGCCGAATGGCGACGCCATCATCTTTTTCAACCGCAAGTTCTCTTATGGCTGGCTCAAGGATCAGGTGGAGCGTTTCGCGACGGCCCTCACCGCCATGGGGGTCAAGGGGGGCGACCGGGTCGCCCTGATGCTTCCGAACTGCCCGCAGATAGTCATCGGCTACTACGGGGCCCTGCGGATCGGCGCCATCGTCGTCCTGACCAACCCGATGTACGTGGAGCGCGAACTCGAGTACCAGATGAACGACTCCGGCGCCCAGACCATCGTCGCCCTCGACCACTTCTGGCCGCGGGTCGCCAAGGTCAAGGACAAGACGCCGCTCAAGAACATCATCGTCACCGGGATGGCCGACTATATGCCTTTCCCGCTCAGTTCGCTTTACCCGGTCAAGGCCAAGCGCGACAAGCTGGTCGTCGGGGTGCAACCCGGGAGCGGGGCCGTCTCCTTCAAACAGCTCCTGGCGGCGACCAGGCCCGCTCCGCCATCGGTGGCCCACAACTGGGCCGACGACACCGCCGTCCTGCAGTATACCGGCGGCACGACCGGCCTCTCCAAGGGGGCCATGTTGACCCACAAGAACCTGGTCTCCAACGTCACCCAGTGCCGGGCCTGGTTCCACCGGTCCCGCTGGGGCGAGGAGGTCATGCTAGGCGCCCTCCCGCTCTTCCACTCCTACGGCATGACCTCGGTCATGAACATGGCCACCTCTCTGGGCTCGGCGATGATCCTGCTGCCGCGGTTCGTGGTCAAGGACGTCCTGGACAACATCCAGAAGCACAAAGCGACCATCTTCTGCGGCGCCCCGACGATGTATGTGGCCTGCAACAACCACCCCGATATCAAGAAGTACAACCTGAAGTCGATCGAGTCGTGCGTCAGCGGTTCGGCCGCCCTGATGTCCGAGACCCAGACCAAGTTCCAGGACATCACCGGGGGCAAGCTGGTCGAGGGCTACGGCCTGTCGGAGACGTCACCCGTCACCCACACCAACCCGATCTGGGGGACGGGCAAGATCGGCTCCATCGGGCTGCCCGTGTCGGACACCGACTCCAAGATCGTCGACCTCGAGACCGGCGAGAAGGAACTGCCGCCCGGCGAGATCGGCGAGCTCATCATCAAGGGTCCGCAGGTGATGAAGGGCTACTGGAACAAGCCCGAGGAGACGGCCAAGTCCCTGCGCGACGGCTGGCTCTATACCGGCGACATCGCCAAGATGGACGAGGACGGCTACTTCTACATCGTCGACCGCAAGAAGGACATAATCATCGCCGGCGGCTTCAACATCTACCCGCGCGACGTCGAGGAGGTCCTCTTCGAGCACCCGAAGGTCATGGAAGCGGCCGTGGCCGGCATCCCCGACCCCTATCGCGGCGAGACCGTCAAGGCCTACGTGGTCCTGAAGCCCGGCGAGACGGCCACCGAAGAAGAGATCATCCAGTTCTGCCGCGAGCGGATGGCCGCCTACAAGGCCCCGCGCCTGGTCGAGTTCCGCCCCGCCCTGCCCAAGACGATGGTCGGCAAGGTCTTGCGCCGCGTCCTCGTCGAAGAGGAGAAGGCCAAGATGGCGAAGGAGGGCGAGGGGATAAGGTAAGCTGTCGTCACTCACTGCGGGATGGCCAAAAGGGCCCTGGGATCCCGAAAGGATTCCAGAGGCCCTATCTTTGAGGAGTTATCCAGGGCCGGCGACCGCACCTCACTGGCCGCGCCAGTAATGGTCGAGTCGGTTTGCGGCAGAGCATTGACAGAATACTAGCTTTCTTGGGAGGAATTCGTCAGCCGGAGGCGAACTTGCCAGGTAAAATCAAGGTTACAGCGGTGAGAGGTGACGGCCTCGGAGGCAAAGGGAATCGGCTGGTTCGCCATCCTCTTGGTCTTATCCTGAAGAAAGGTCGTGAGGTTATGATGATGCTGCGGGATCGACGATTGGTTCGTTTGTTGGCCCTGGTGACCGCCCTGTTTATGGTCTCCATCCTGGCGGCCGGCTGCGGCGGCGGCAAGAAGTCTCTCCTCAGCCAGATCAAGAAGAAGGGCGTCATGACGTTCGCCACCGACGGCGCCTACCCTCCCATGGAGATGCAGGACCCGAAGAACCCGGGACAGTACATCGGTTTTGATGTCGACCTCGGAAAGGCGATCGCCAAGAAGATAGGCGTCAAGTACGAGATCAAGATCGTCGACTGGGACGGCATCATCCCAGGCCTAGCGGCGTACAAGTACGACGTGATCATGAGCTCCATGAACATCACCGACGAACGTTCGAAGAGCGTTGACTTCGTCCACTACTTCGACATGGGCCAGCTGATCGTGGTCAAGAAGGGTAACCCCCTGAAGATCGGCAAGCTGGATGACCTCAAGGGCAAGACGATCGCGGTCCAGATCAGCACGACCAACGAGGACGTGGCCCGGAAGATCCAGGGCGCCAAGGTCAAGACCTTCCAGAGCTTCCCCGACGCCATGTTGGAAGTGGCCAACGGCCGGGCCGACGCGACCATCCTCGATGAGCCGGTAGCCCGGTACTATGCCAAGATCGACGCCGATAAGTTCGAGATCACCGGACAGGCCTTCGAACAGGCCCCGGTGGGCGTCGCCGTCCCGAAGAACGAGAAGGAACTGTACGACGCGGTCAAGAAGGCGCTCGACGATCTCCACGCTGACGGGACTTACGACAAGATATTCGGCGATTGGTTCGGCGGTAAGTAACCCGGGACATCGTTCCACGGATCGCCAGCTGAACCGATCATGCCGGGCATCGGCGCCGCGGGCTTTGTTGACCCGTGGCGCCGATGTTCGGCTGCGGTGCCGTGAACCTCGCCCTTCAAGCCGTTCCAAACCATCTAAGGGGGGCGGACATGCCTCGTCAAGGCTTGGTCGACCTGGGGCCCTTTGGGGCGTTCCTCAAAGTGGCACCCTACCTCACTCGCTCTGTCGGCGTCACCCTGGAATTCACCGTCGTCGCGGCCATTTTCGGTCTGGCGGTCGGACTCATCATCGCTTTGATGAAGATGTCCCGTTACCGGCCTTTCAGGACGCTCGGCACCCTATACACGTGGTTCTTCCGCGGCACCCCGCTCCTGGTCCAGATCTTCCTCGTCTACTTCGGCCTGCCCCAGTACGGCATCAACCTGCCGCCGTTCCTGGCCGGCGCCTTGGCCTTGAGCCTGAACTCCGGCGCCTACCTGTCCGAGATCATCCGGGCGGGCATCGAGTCCATCCCCGTCGGGCAGATGGAAGCCGCCCGGTCGATGGGGATGAGCTACGGCCTGGCCATGCGCCGGGTCATCATCCCCCAGGCTTACCGCCGAATGCTGCCGCCGATCGTCAACGAGTTCGTCGCCCTGCTCAAGGATTCGTCGCTGGTTTCCGTCATCGGGGCGGTCGAGTTGATGCTCGCCTCCAGGCAATTATCGTCGGCAACCGCGCGGCCGTTCTGGTTCTACACCTACGCCGCGGTGTACTACCTCGTCGGCACGACGGTCTTCACACAGCTTGGCACGTGGTTGGAAAGGCGGTTGAAGGAGTATGAGTAAGCCCTTGGCCGACGGGGCGGCCGAACCCATGCCGGGCACGCCCGTGGTCGAGTTCCGCGGGGTCAGCAAGTGGTTCGGCGACCTTCATGTGCTCAAGAACGTCAGCCTGACCGTCAAACGCGGCGAGGTCGTCGTCATTTGCGGACCCAGCGGCAGCGGCAAGAGCACGCTCCTCCGGACGGTCAACTACCTTGAACCTATCCAGGAGGGTCAGGTCCTCATCGATGGGTACCCCATCGGCCGTCGCCAGGTCGGCGGGCACTGGGTCGAGGACACTCAGGCGAACATCAATCGGATGCGTTCGGAGATCGGCATCGTCTTCCAGTCGTTCAACCTCTTCCCCCACATGACCGCCCTGCAGAACGTGATGGAGGGCCTGGTCACCGTGAGGAAGATGCCGCCGGCCGAGGCCGAGGGCGCCGCTCGGCAGACCCTGGACCAGGTGGGCCTGGGCGACCGGATGGCCCACCGGCCGTCCAAGCTTTCCGGCGGTCAGCAGCAGCGGGTGGCCATCGCCCGTGCCCTGGCCATGCGGCCCAAGGTCATGCTCTTCGACGAACCCACCTCCGCCCTCGACCCCGAGCTGATCGGCGAGGTGCTCAGCGTCATGCAGGAGGTCGCCAGGGAAGGCTATACCATGCTCGTGGTCACCCATGAGATGGGGTTCGCCCGCGAAGTGGCCAACCGGATCGTCTTCATGGACAATGGGGAGGTCCTCCTGGAGAGCGCACCGGAGCAGTTCTTCCGGGACCCGGGCCACGCCCGGGCGCGGGAGTTCCTCGGCCGTCTCCTCTGGCACGCGAACTGACCGGAATCTGAGAGAGGCAGGAAAACGAGCGAGGGCGTCCATTCGATGGACACCCTCGTTTTCTTGTCGATTAAGTCCCCACCGAAACGGCTGGTGTTATATCGGGTGGACGAGTCTCATATCTTGGCCTTGCGGGGTTTGTCCAAACGGTGAGGTGATGAGGATGTGGGTCGCCCTCAAGAAGGCCGGCGAGGTCGTCGTCCGGGCCGTCCGTAGCCTGCTGGCGGCGATGGTCATCCTGGTCCTCGTGGCCGGCACGAGTTACGTCGTGGCCGCCTGGCAGGTCACCCAGGAGCGGTTCGAGCGCCAGGCGGAGATGGATAGACTGCGGGCTGAGTTCGCGGCCAAGCTGGAGGGGGCGGTTGCGGCCCAGGCTGCCGGGCAGAATCAGGCCGGGGGGGCTGGGACCGGCGGCGGGGCGGGCGAAGCCGCTCCGGGTTACGACGAGGCCTTCCGGGCGGCCGTCGAGCGCCGTCTGGCGTCCCTCGAGGAAGCCGTCCGCCAGGGCCTGGGGCAAAACCAAGTGGAGGAACAGCGGTTGGCGTTGTCCCTCCAGGTCAAGACGTTGCTGTTGAAGGCGAAGAGCGAGGTCCTGCAGGTTCAGTTGGACTTGGCCGAGGATAACCGCGGCGAGGCCCGTCGCGAACTCGAGCTGGCCGGCAAGACCATGGCTGAGGTCCTGGCGGTCGCCCCGGCCGAGGCCAGGGCCGAGCTGACGGAGGTCATCGACCTCCTCGACCGGGCCCGGGTGGACCTCCTCCTCGGCGCTCCGACCGGTCCCGACCGGGTCAGCCTGGCCTGGCACCGCCTGGGCGAGCTCGTCGGGGATTTCCGGGGGAAGTGACCCCCCTACTCCTTCCCTGGTTCGCGCCGTTTGGGCCGGCAGGCACGGCAGTACCCGTAGACCCTGAGGGTGTGGTCGACCACCTGGAAACCGGCCTTGCGGGCGATCTCCTCCTCGAGCTGGTTAAGGAGGTCGTCTTGGAACTCGATGATCCGTCCGCAGTCGAGGCAGATCAGGTGATGGTGGTAGTGCCCTTCATCCCGGGGGTTGAGCTCGAATTGGCTCCGGCCTTCCCCGAAGTCGGTCTTGTGGACCACCCTGATCGACTCGAGCATGTCCAGCGTCCGGTAGACCGTGGCCAGGCCGACCTCCGGGTGCGTGTCGCGGAGGCGTGCGTGTATCTCGTCGGCGCCCAGGTGCCCCGGGCGGTCCTGGAGGAGGACCTCGAGGACGGCCACCCGCTGGGGGGTGAGCCTCAGGGACCGCTTCTTCATCCGCTCCCTGACCAGGCCGAGCAGAGCCTTGTCCATTGAGCCACCGCCGTCCTAACCGATCACAGATTTCCTCAGCGCCTCGACCGCATCGGGCGGGATCGTGGCCGGCTCCTTGCCGAAGAGCCTGGCGATGACCACGAGCCGGGCCACCTCTTCCAGAGCCAGGGCCTTGTCCGCCGCGTCGCGAAGGTCAGGGCCGACCGTCAGCAGGCCGTGGTTCCGCAGGAGGGCCGCCGGTGAGTCGCCCAGTCCGCCGGCAACCGCCTGGACGAGCCCATCGGAGCCGGGTATAGCGAACGGGATGAGCGGCATGTCGACATAGTGAACAGCCTCCAGGGTCACCGGCGGCACGGGCAGCCCGAGCAGCCCCAGGAGCGTGGCCATCGGGGCGTGGGTGTGGACGACCGCGTTGACCGCCGGCCGCAATTCGTAGACCTTGAGGTGCAGGCCGGTCTCGACCGATGGACGGGCATTCTCTGGGCCGGCGCCCTTCGCCGCGGGCCGGCCGGCCGCGTCCACCTGGACCAGGTCCTCGGGGCGCAGCGAGCCCTTGTGCATCCGGCTCGGCGTGATCAAGGCGCCGCCGGGCAGCCGCGCGCTCACGTTCCCCCCGGTCGCGGTGATCAGGCCCGACTTGAACAGCTCGTCGACGATGGTGACGAGCTGTGCCCTCATTTCCCGGGAGGCCGGCCCGAAACCGGCCGCGCCCGTTGCGGACATGGGAACCCCTCCCCGCTACTTGACAAAGAAGGCCCCCAAGGCCAGCGTGCCGACGACGACGAGGGCCGGGTGGACCTTGAGGAAGTAGGCCAGGACGAAAGACGCCACGGCAATCCCCCAATTGAGGGCGCTGCCCATGCTCTTCGGCCACATGTCGATGATGATGAGGAGCAAGAGGACGATGACGACCGGCTTGATCGCCCTGATCATCCCCTTGACCTGGGGGAGGTCCTTGAACCGGGTGAAGGCCGCGAAGAGCAGGATCATGGCCAGCAGGGAAGGCAGCACCAGCCCCAGTTCGGCAGCCAGCACCCCCGGCCATCTGGCGACCTTGAAACCGATGGAAGCGGCCATCTTCGTGGCGATCGGCCCGGGAAGGGCATTGCACAGCCCGAGGACGTCGGCGAACTCGTCGACGGTCATCCAGTGGAAGTTCTTGACTGCCTCGATCTGCACCAGCGGGATGGACGACGGGCCTCCGCCGTAACCGAGGACTCCGACCCTCACGAAAGCCAGGAACAAATGCCACAGGTTCAACCGCGACTCCTCCTCCGAAGGGGCTTGTGGCGATGCGTCTGATTCGTTGCGACGACGCTTCGGGCATTGGACGGGCAGAGGGCTCCTGGCCGCCCGGAGAGTTCTTGGCCGGCGGGGGTTATTCCTCTCGCGCCGTGGCCAGGAAAACCAGGCCGCCCAGGCTCAGGGCGGCGGCCAGGTAGAAGGCGCCGACGAAGCTGCCCGTGCGATCGGCCAGGATCCCGGTGATGGCCGGGGCCAGGACCATCGAAATGGTGGCGAAGAAGTTGAGGACGCCGAAGGCTGAGGCATAGCGGTCTGGCGGCGCCGCGTCGGCGACCAGGGCCACGAGGAGCGGGTCGACGACGAGCTTGCCCGTAAGGCCATAAACGACGAGGGTGGCGGCCAGGAAGGCCGGACCGCGCGGGGCGACGATGGCCGCAAGGGCCACGGCCGCCAGGGGGAGCAGGAACAGGGCCACGCGACGGCGGCCGCCGATCCGGTCGGAGAGCCGCCCGGCCAGGATGCCGCCGGGAACGGCGGCGAAGGCCATCAGCGTCGACACGTTGCCGGCCTGGGCCCCGGAGAAGCCGCGGGCCGTCTGCAGATAGTAAGGCAGCCAGGTGAGGATGACATAGAAGCCGTACATGCTGGCGAAGGACGCCCCGCAGGCGGCGATGAGGTTACGGCGGTAGAAGCGGCCGGACGGCCGGCGCTGCGCCTGGGGCGCGGGTCCGCCCGAGCGAGGTCGGCCCTCGTGCACCAGGAGGCCCATGGCCCCGCCGACGACCAGGGTGACGAGGCCCAGGACGACGAACGGGACGCGCCAGGAGAGACCGAGGCCGTAGACCAGAGTGCCCGAGGCGGCCAGGCCGAGGGCGATGCCGAAGGCCATCCCGCTGTTGATGACGGCCATGCCCACGCCCCGCCGTTCGGCGGGCATGCTCTCGGCGGCCAGGGCGTACTGGGTCGAGTAGTACGACCCCTGACTGGAGCCGGTCAGGATGCGGAGGGCCAGGAACGAACCGGGGCCGGGGGCCAACCCGCAAACGGTGGCGCCCAGCCCGTGGGCGAGATAGCCGGATACGAGGACGCGCTTCCGCCCAACGCGGTCGGCCAGCCACCCAAAGGGCACCTGGAGGAGCGCGTACATCAGGAAAAAGGCCGAACTCAGCAGACCGAGCTGGGTCTCGTTCAGCGACCAGAGGGTCCCGAGCGGCTTGAGCAGCGGCGAGAGCGCGGTCCGGTTGGCGTACATGAGAATCCAGCCCAGAAAGAACAGGAGCACCAAGGCCCGCCAGTCGCTCGGCCGGGCGGCGCCCCCCCGCTTCCGCGGCTGGGGCCTGGCTTCGTTCTCGCGTTCACGCGCCGGCAGACCCGGCGCCGGGTTGGACTCGTTCACCGCTCGTCACCGGCCTCCGTTTCCCCGGCCAGGGCCGAGAGCAGCTTGCGCAGCAGTGCGGCCAGCCTGGAACGGTCGTCACGGTCGAGGGCATGGGCGACCCGCTCGTGCTCGCGCGACAGCGCTTCGCGCGCGCCCCAGATGGCCTGGCCCTTCTCGGTCAGGCGGACCCGCACCAGGCGGCGGTCGAGGGGGCTCCTCTCCCGAAGCAGATAACCGTCGCGCTCGAGGCGCGCGGCCAGCCCGGTGACGTTGCCCTTGGTGCAGCCGAGGCGGCGCGCCGCGGTCGTCAGGGTGATCTCCCCGCCCTTGTGGACCTCCAGGAGGAACTGGTATTGAGCCGAGCTCAAGCCATAGCTTGCCCGCAAGAAGGTCTCGTCCCGGCGGACGGCCAGGGCGGCCGCCACCTGCAACAGCGGGACGACCCCTTCGGGAACGGCGTCCACCAGCCGCCAATCCTGACCGGCGGTCGGGTTCGGCGCCGGCACCGGCGCCGTGCGCCTGCCGGACGGCGCCCGGAAGGTCCCCACCCTGGAGACGGTCTCGCCCTTCGGTTTACTCATCAACTAGTTCTCCCGTGTTCGTTTAGTTCTTAACGGCCTTGGACGACGGCCCGGGGCGGCCTTCGTTAGCTGGGCTCGCTCTTGGTACCTGGGACTGTTTCGCGGTCAGAAACGAAATCCCTTCCGCCCCGGAGCGGCCGGCGGCCACCGCGCCCCGGCTCGCGGCTCCGGCCCGCGGGCCGTCCACGGGCACAATAAAGCGAGGCCCGATGGGGGCCTCGATCAAGAAGGGCACGGGGTCGGAGAGGGCGGGATGGGAGCGGCCGCCGCCGTCCTACCTGGCGAGGACTCCGTTGTCCTTGGCCACCTGCCACGAGCTCATGGCGGCGGCGGCGACGACGAAGCCGTTGAGGAAGTTGAGCAGCACTCCTTGGGCGGTCAGGGTATGCTGGACGGTGGCCAGGGCGAAGAGGATGCCCTCAGAGACGATGAGGACGACCCAGCGCGTGGGCATCCTCTGCAGCCCGGGAAGGTCTTTGATGACTTGAACGACCACGTTCGTGGCCAGCACGACCCCGGCGAAGGTGCCGAGGAACTGGAGGGACAAGAACTGGTCCAAAGCTCTAACCTCCCTTCGCCTAAACTTATGCGGCTTGCCGGGGGCTAATGTGCCGCAAAAAATGACGGACCCGGGGCTCCGCCCGGACCCGCCATTTAATATGCTGGCATATATCCCGGGGCCGCTACACGACGACCTTCTTCCAGCGGCCGCTGCGGAAGCGGTAGTAGATGATGATCGACCGGACGCCCTGGTCGGCGACCATCGCCCACCAGGCCCCCCCGAGGCCCCAATGGAGGACCTCGACGAAGACCCAACTCAGGAAGACGCGGAAGCCCCAGACTCCGATGGCCGTGGAGATGACCGGCCAGGTCGTGTCGCCAGCCCCGCGCAGCCCGCCGGCGAGGATGAAGGCCGTCGACTGGGCCGGCTGAATCAGGGCGATGATTCGCAGGGCGATGACGCCCTGGCGGACGACCTCCATGTCCGGGGTGTACATCCGCATCAAAAGCGGCGCCCCGAAGAAGAAGACCACCCCCATGAAGGTGGCCACGCCCATCCCGAGGAGGCGCGTCTCGTAGGCGCCCTTCTCGGCCCAGTCCGGGCGCTTCTGGCCGAGGCTCTGCCCGACGACGGTCGTGGCGGCGATGGCGAAGCCCATCCCGGGCATGAACGACAGGCCGACGATGTTGATGGCGATCTGGTGAGCGGCGTACGTCGCCGTGCCCAGGCCGGCGACGACGGTGACGAAGAGGATCATCCCGGCCCGCATGATGAACTGCTCGGCGGCGGCCCAGAGACCGATGCGCAGGATGCGGCCGATCATCACCCGGTCGAAGCCGTACCGGTCGCGCAGGGACAGCTTGATGCCCGAGCGGCCGCCGAAGACCGCCCTGGACACCAGGACGGCGGCGATGAAGCGGGCGACCAGGGTGGCCACGCCGGCCCCGGCAATGCCGAGCCGCGGCGCTCCGAGGTTGCCGTAGATGAGCAGGAAGTCCAGGATGATGACGACCAGGTTGGCGGCGACGTTGACCATCATCGGGGTCCGGGTGTCGCCGGCCCCGCGGAGGACTGCCGAAAGGCTCATCGAAAAGGTGCTGAAGATCATCGACAGAGCGATGAAGCGCATGAAGGTGACGCCGAGCGGAAGCACGTCGGGACCGGCGCGCATGGCCAGGATGACCCACGGCGCCGAGAGGTAGCCGGACACCCCA
>JAJZPE010000050.1 GCA_021811325.1 Bacillota bacterium | reverse complement strand
CCGATTGCCTTCCACGTCATCATCTGGTATACTCAAGGCGCAAAATCCAAATCGGCAGAGTAGGCGTTGCGCGTCAAGTGCCCCGGGATGGGAAGTCGCCCGGGGACGAAAGGGGAAGGTCGACCCGTCCGGTCACTCGGACGCCGGACGATCCGGCCCCTGCGGTGCGACGTCGCGTCCGCTGTCGCTGCAGTGGGGACACAAGCCCCCTCTTTAGCAACACGGCCTCTGCCGCGAAAAGAGGGGGTTTTCCTATGCGCGGTGTCCTTAACGTGACCCGTGCGGGGCTCCTCATCGCGGCCAGTGTGGTCCTGACTCGCTTCTTTGGAGTCATGGTCCCGCTGGCGGGTGTGCTGGCCCTGCGCCTCTCCTTCGGCGAGATCCCCATCATCCTGGCCGGCCTGTTCCTGGGTCCGGCCTGGGGAGCCGTCGTCGGCGTCTCCGCCGATCTCCTGGGTTTCGCCTTGAACCCGATGGGCGGCCTTTTCTTCCCGGGGTTCACCCTCACGGCGGCCCTGGTCGGTGTGCTGCCCTCGCTGTTCCTGCGCCTCTTCTCCACGGGGCGCTCCGACAAGCCCGGGTTCTGGCGCTACCTGGCCGCCCTGGCCTGCTCGGACTTGATCACCTCGGTCGTCCTCAACACCTACTGGCTGCACCTGATGTATGGGAAGGCCATCCTGGCCATCCTGCCGCCGCGGATCATCGCCCGGGCGTTGCTCGTCCCGGTCTTCGCCGGGCTGGTCACGCTGACCACGAACGCCCTGTCGCTCCCCGTTCCGGCTCTGGCCAGGGCGGCCAAGAAGGGCTGATCGGTCTGTCGATGGCCGCATGAACTCGTCCTTCGGGCGTCCAAACCCGAAGGACTTTTTTTGTCATCGAACCCGCCCACATCCGTCCGTCGCTCCTTTGAACGATTTCCCAGTGTCTGCGCTTTGGACAACGAAACCCCAGGTAGAAGGACTTTGCATGGACCCGTCGAAGGGTTCTTGTTAATCAGCTGTTGGCCGGGCCATGGAGTCCTATTTCGGCCGGCCTCTCTGTTGCGGTTCTTCGAAAGGAGCGACCGGGCGTGCAAATACCGTCGCTGAGCACCCCTCGTCAGCAGCAGGCAATCGCCTCAGCCCTGGTCTTCTTCCTTGTCTTCGGGGTGGGGGTCCCGGCGACCTGGCGGCTCATGCTGGCCATCCCCTTCACCCCCGCCCTCACGGCCCCGGAGCCCGGGATGGACTACATGATGTCCATCGAGTACAACTGGATCATGGAGAGCCGCACGCCTGAGGGGGCCATCGCCCAGAACATCCGCGGTGACTATGTCGTCCCGTATTTCGCCAACCTCTCGGCCCTGGCCCTCTTGCGGCGTGACCAGGGAGCCGCCCGCGATTACATGGAATGGTATCTCAAGCACCTCAACCGACCGGACAACGCCAGCCTGTTCGGGACCATTTACGATTACGCCGGTATGGTCCCGGCGGCCGGCGGCGGTCAGGACGGCGCCAGCCGGAAGGTGGCGACCGCGACGTACGGCCCCGCGGCCCACCTGGACTTCACCCCGACCGGAGACTATGACTCGGCCGATAGCTACGCGGCCACCTTCCTGTCACTGGTCAACGACTACACCGAGCGCACGAGCGACGAGACCTTCGCCCGCGAGCACCTGCCGGACATCAAGATGATCGCCGACGTCATCCTTGCCCTGCAGGACGACGACGGCCTGGTCTGGGCCAAGGCCGACCACCCAAAGAAGTACCTCATGGACAACAGTGAGAACTACCGCGGGCTCGAGGACTTCGCCGCCCTCCTGGTCCGCCTCGGCCTGCCCGAACTGGCCAGAGGCTACCATGAGGCGGCCGTCCGCGTCCGCACGGGGATCGAGGCCAAGCTCTGGGACCCCAAGACGAATACGTATTACTGGTACCTGGCGGCCGGCGGCCGGCGCGCCCGGGTCAACTGGAAGACGTGGTACCCGGACGCCGTGAGCCAGCTCTACCCCATCCTGAACGGCCTGATCCGGCCGGACGACCCGCGGGCCGAGGGGCTTTGGGCCACGCTCAACCGTTACCACGGGGAGTGGGTCACCCGGACGGACATGACCCCCTGGGCGGTCGCCGCTTACGTGGCGACGATCATGGGCGACAACGACCGCGCCGACGCCGCCCTGGACACGGTGAAGGAGGACAGCCTGAAGGCGAAGCGCGACCCGCAGTGGCACTCGGTCGAGTCGGCCTTCATCTACCTGACCTACGAGGCCAGGCGCGGCACATTGCCAAAGCACTACCTGGTCGATTGAGAGAATCGAGCGAGAGCGCCATGCAGAAAGCCCCTCCGTCGCGGACGGAGGGGCTTTCGTCGTCAGGCTATTTGGCGGAGTTGGTGGCGTTCTGGAGGGCCGTCCCGACCTGCTTCTGCAGGTCGAGGAGGGCCGTCTTCTTGGCCAGGACCTCGCGTTCAGCGGCGATGGCCTTGTCGAGGGCGGCGAGGACGCCGGCCCCATCTTTCTGCTTCATGGCGTCCTTGGCGTCACGCCGGTCGGCCTGCAGGCCGCCGTTCAAGGCCCTCATCTCCTGAAGGAGGATGTGGATCTGGTCCTTGAGGGGCTTCATCGGGGCCAGGACGGCCTTGATCGCGTCCCGCTCGGCGTTGACCTCGTCGCGGAGGCCCTTGACCTTGTCGCCGAGGGACTTGGCGTCCCCCCGCTTGGCCTCAAGCTGGCCACGGACGGCGGTCAGCTGGGCCTCGAGGGCCTTGACCTTCTCGGTGTCGTTGGCCTCGCGGGCGGCCTTGATCTGCCGGGCGAGGTCCTTGAACTGCTGAAGCAAGGGCTTCAGGGTGTCGTCGGTGAACCGGCGGTGTTCGGCGGCGGCCCCAGCGCGTCGGCCCAGGCCGAACTGCTTGTCGAGGTCCCTGATCTTGGTGCGGAGGCTGTTCAGTTCAGCCCACTTGTCTTTGACCTGTTGCCGTACCGCCGGGTCGAGCTTCGAGGCCTGGTTGGCCGAGGTGGCGTTGGTCCCCGTGGTCTCCCCGGGGCTCGCGTAGGCCAGCCCGCCCGTCAGCAGCGTGCCGGCGAGGGCCAGCGCTATCACCAGTTTTACCTTTCTCATCGTCCGACCTCCCTTGGGGGTTGCCCACGTCTTGGCCTTACACTCTCACAGTCTAACCGGAAGGTTTTGCGGAACTGTTAACGGCCGTTGAAGACCCGTTAATCCAAGGGCATCATTAATTGGAAGAACAGGAAGCGCCCGGCCACGCTTGGGCGTGCGGCCGGGCGCCAGACATGGACAGCCTGAAGCCGGACGGCCTCAGCGGTCGAAGTAGATGCTCTTGCCGGTGGCCGACAGCGGGATGCCGGCGACGACGTCGGCGTCGATCATCCCGAGCTTCTTGGCAAGCACGCCGACCCGGTACATGACGCGGTTATCGGCGTTGAGCATGCCGGCGGTCTTGGCTGCGCTGGCCAGGGCGATGCCGAGGTCGACGTAGCGCCACGCGCAGGATGGTCCGGCGAACTCCGGGCCCGCGTGGGCCGCGGCCAGGTCGACGCATCGCGCGTTGCCGCAGGCGCCGCAATTGAGTCCGACGTCCTTCGCCGCCTTGAGGCCGATCAACAGCAGTGCGCCCGAGTCGGCGACGTTCCTGCCGTCGCGGTCGAAGTTCTTCTTCTTCGTATCATCCCCGTACTTTTTCATTTCCGCGCCGAGGCGCTTCAGGTCTTCGCCGGCGACGACCTTGGTGACGATGAAGTCTCGACCGCCGGCCTTCGGAGCCGTGCGGGCCGAAAGCTCCATCAGTTCCGCGATGCGCTTGAGGGCTTCTTCCACTGATCCATCATCTCCGTTGGCGGGATTTGGACGAAATCCTTCGCTCCGCGACCGGCCTTCACCTGCCGGCACCCACCGGCCGATGACCGGTGGGCGGCTCCCACCAGCCCGAAGGACATCGCCGAAGGATTGCCGGGCCCCGCCGGCGAATAGGTGTGGCGTTGAAAGCTTCCGCCGAACTCGGGGGTGGCCCATGGTCCGCGAATACCTGCGCAGCTTTCCGCTCTTTGCCGACCTCGCCGAGGCCGACCTGACCAAGGTCGGGGAACTGGTCAGGCAGCGCAAGTACCGCGAGGCGATGTACGTCTTCGCCGAGGGCGACCCGGTCGAGGCCGTCTATTTCATCCAATCCGGCATGGTCAAGGCCTCGCGGATGGATGACGAGGGGCACGAGCAGATCGTCAACCTGCTCGTTCCGGGCGACTTTTTCCCGCACGTCGGCTTCCTCGACGGCGGCCCCGCCCCGGCGACCACGGTCACGGTCGGCGAGACCATTCTCGGGCTTCTCAACCGCCGCGACTTCATGGCCCTCCTGGGCGAGCACCCGAGCATCACCGCCAGGCTCCTGGCGGCCATGGACAAGCGCCTTCGCGGCCTCCAGGACCAGGTCAAAGAACTCGGGTTGCTGACCGCCCCGAGCCGCGTCGGCCGCATCCTGCTCCGCCTGGCCCAGCAGATCGGGGAGGACCGCGGCGAGCTGAAGGTCCTCCACCTCGGCCTCTCCCAGCAGGACGTGGCCAGTATGGCCGGCGTCTCGCGGGAGACGGTCAGCCGGTTGCTCAGCGAGTTCCGGCGGGAGGGCATCGTCAGCGGCGAGGCCAACCAGCTCGTCATCGACGTCAAACGGCTCACGAAGATGGTCTGAGACACCCGCGCCCGGCGCGGGCATGCTAGGCTTGGCCAATCACGGCGACTGCGCCGGCGCCGACGATCCGGCCCGACGCGGCGCGGGGGGGATTTAAGGATGATCGAGATGACCAGGGATACCACTCTGGCCGAGGCGCTCAGGGAATACCCCGGCCTTCTTGATGTCCTCACCGAGCTGTCGCCAACCTATGGCCTCTTGCGGAACCCGACGGTCCGCGGCCTGATGGCCTCGCGGACGTCGATGGCCGACGTCGCCCGGCGAGGCGGGATGAGCTTCGACGACCTCGCCCTGAAGTTGGCGGAGTCTGAGGAAGAACTGCGCCGGGGCGGCCGGGCCGACCCCGATGAGCAGGACAGGATCAAGGAAGAGATCAAAGGGTTGATCCGGGGGCTCAAGCAGTCCGACGACGTCGAGCGGATAAAGGTCCGCTTCAAGGACCTCCTGCGCCGCGTCGACCCGGTGGTCATCGCCGCCGCCGAGGCCGAGCTGACCAGCGAAGGCTACACCATGCAGGACCTGATGAGCGCCTGCGAGGTCCACCTGGAGCTGTTCCGGGAGCAGCTCGACCGGGACAAGCTCGACGTGCCGAAGGGTCACCCGCTGTGGCGGCAGGTCAAGGACCAGGAGGCCATCCTCTTCTGGCTGAACCGGGCCCAGGAACTACTGGCCGAAGCCGGCGGGCGGGAAGGGTTCGAAGCCGCGGCCGGCGTCCTCGACAAGCTCCGCGCGGTGGTGGCGAGACTCCGGGAGGCCGAGAACCACGACACCCGCCAGGAAAACACCCTCTTCCCCGTCCTCGAGCGATACGGCGTCGAGGAGCCGCCGGCGGTCATGTGGGAAGAGCACTCGCGGATGAAAGACACCCGCCGCGAGGTCCAGAAGCTCCTCGAGGCGCCCCCCGATGGCCAGCCTTTCGGCCGGTACATCAGCCGCCTCGACAGCCTGGTGGTCGGCCTCAGCGAGGCCTTCGTCCAGCACGTGACGAAGGAGCAGAACGTCCTCTATCAGGTGGCCTTGCGCCTGCTCAGCGAGGCCGACTGGCAGGAGGTCAAACAGGAATCGGACGAACTGGGTTACTTCGAACTGCCACCGGAGGTGCTCAGCGATGAGTGAGACGAACGGGACGAACGGGACGAACGAAAGGCCCCCCCAGGGCTCGGCCGGCCTCTTCGGCGGCGTGCCCAAGGAGACCCTCCTGCACCTCCTCGACGCGCTGCCGGTCGACGTCTCCTTCGTCGACGCGGAGGACCGGGTGGCCTACTTCAACCTGCCGCGGGGCGGCCGTATTTTCGCCCGGACGCGCACCGACATCGGCCGCAAGGTCCAGCGCTGCCACCCGCCCAAGAGCGTCCATCTGGTCCAGCGTATCCTGGACGACTTCCGCGCCGGCCGTCGCGAGTCGGCCGACTTCTGGTTCGAGTACCACGGCAAGTTCGTCTCCATCCGTTACTTCCCCGTCCGCGACGCGGCCGGCAACTACCTGGGGACGGTGGAAACGACCCAGGAGATGACTGAACTCCGGCGGCTCGAGGGCGAGAAGCGGATCCTCGACGAGGACACGCCTAACAAGCCGCCCATGGGCGGGACGAGGTTCGACTGACGCGGCGGCGTAGCCCGAGGAAGACCCGCCCGGAGACGAACAGGATGGGCAGGGCGCCCAGGACGATGAAGACCGTGTCCGGGACCAGCCGCCACCACAGGAGGGCGTTGACCACCGGGGTGTGGTAGAAGGCCGGGTCGCGGGCCGCCCAGAAGCCGGACTCGATGGCCTTGGCGACCTGCATGAAACCGACCGGTACGATGCTCAGGGCGAGCATCCCGGCCAGCCCGGCGTTGAGCCCCCAGAAGGCCAGCCTGGGCAGGCGGTCGCTCCAGGCCCCACCGGCCAGGTTCCGCAGGACATAGAGCAGCAGGGCCAGGGCGAACATCCCGTAGACCCCGAAGAGGGCGGCATGAGCGTGGGCGGCTGTGAGGAACGTGCCGTGCTCGAAATAGTTGACCGCCGGCAGGTTGATGAGGAAGCCGAGCCCGCCTGCCCCGACCAGGTTCCAGAACCCGGTCCCGATGAGGAACAGGAAGCTGGCGTGGTACGGGAAGGCGCGGCCGCCCTCGCGGATGGCTCGATAGTGCCCGTAGGCTTCGTACACGAGGAGGGTCAGGGGGATGACCTCGAGGGCCGAGAAGACGGCGCCGAGGGCCATCCAGACGTTGGGCGCGCCGGTCCAGTAGAAATGGTGCCCGGTGCCGATGACCCCGGAGCCGAGAAGGATGGTCAACTGGAAGTAGAGGGCCCGCATCGTCGACCGCGCCTCGACGAGACCCATGGCCGCCATCAGGTAGCCAGTGACGACCACGGCGAAGACCTCGAAGACACCCTCGACCCAGAGGTGGATCGTCCACCACCGCCAGTAATCGGCGAAGGTGATGTTGACCCCCGGGTTGATGAAGAAGGCGGCGACGTAGAAGGCCGGGATGGCGACGGCGCTGTAAATCAGCAGGTGAACCAGGCCGAAGCGGTCTTTCTCCGCCTGCAGGGCCGGGCGCAGGCCGCGGAAGAGGATGAACAGCCAGCCGGCCAGCCCGGCGGCCAGCAGCACCTGCCAGACCCGACCGAGCTCGAGGTACTCGTAGCCTTGCTGGCCCAGGAGCCACCAGAGGTTGCCGAGATACCCGCGGGTCCCCAGCCACTCGCCGGCCAGGCTGCCGCCAACGACCAGGACGAGGGCCCAGAAGAGCAGGTCCACCAGGCGCCCCTGCCAGCGTGGCTCGGTCGGCGCGCCCCCGGCGCCGGAGAGCCCAGCACCTCCGCCCGTGAGGCCGCCGGCCACCTTCGGAGCGACGAAGATGCCCAGGGCCAGCCAGGCCGTGGCGATCCAGAAGATGGCCAGTTGCAGGTGCCAGGTGCGGGCGATGTTGAAGGGCAGCAGGCGGCCGATGTCGAGGCCATAGAAGCTGTCCCCCTGGACGTAGAAGTGCGCCAGGAGGGCGCCGAGGAGGGTCTGGACGACGAACAGGGCGGCCACGACGACGAAGAACTTGCCCGTCTTGACCTGGCTCGGGGTGAGCTGGAGGTGGGCCGGGTCGAGAGCCGCGAAATCGGGCCGCTCGGCCTCCTTCATCCGCAGTTCGTAACGTTGGTAGAGATAGAAGATGAGGCCGAGCCCAAGGACCAGCGCGGCCACGCTGACCGCGCTCCAGAGGATGGCCCCGGCCGGGACGGTGTTCCCGGCCGCCGCGTCGAAGGGCCAGTTGTTGGTGTACGACGCTGCCGTGCCCGGACGCTCGGCCGCCGACAGCCAGGCGGTCCAGAAGAAGAAGTCGCTGAGCTGGTTCAGTTGGTCGCCTTCGGCCACCCAGGCGCGGCCGGTGGCCGGCAGGTCGCCGTCATGAATGGTCCCGGCGGGCAGGGCGTACTGCGGCTCGCCGGCCGTGAAGAGGTCTTGGACATAGGTCCGCAGGTCCTGGAAGCCGCGGGCCTCGGCGGCGCTCAGGGTCAGCCGACCGGTGGCCGGGTCATAACGGTTGGTCTTCAGGTCCTGCCGCACGAGGGCGTCCACGCCCGCCCGTTCCTCCAGGGATAGGGAGGCGTAGGGCCGGTCGTGACGGTCGACCGCGTACCACTCGCGGAGGCTCTCGGTCATTCGGTGGAGGGCCTCGGCGGTGAAGTCCCGGCCGAGGTAAGCCCCCTCGCCCAGGACCGAGCCGTAGTCCATGAGCCCGTATTTCTGGTAGACGGCCTGGCCGCCGCGGATGAACGGAGCCGACGTCAAGGCCTCCCCGCCCGGGCCGACGACGGCCTGCGGCACTGGCGCCGCGCCACGGTAGATCCAGAAGCCGCCGGCGATGAGGACGGTCAGGGCGAGGACCACGACCAGGGTCATGACACTGCGGAGAAACTTCACGGCCCATCCCTCCTAAGCTTTGTGTTCACCTACAAAGCTACAGGAAGGACGGGCCGTTCGCGATGATAAGCCTCAAGACTTCGTGTGCGGTTGTTCGTCACCGATTGTGCGATAGGTCACACCCTTTGGAAAGGTCGAAACCCTATCATCGGCTTTGCGGCGACTGGGGTGGGCATACGCCCCGGCGGCGAAGATTCATGCCCGGCTTACGACGCGAGCCTCGCGGCCACCAGGGCCACCTCGATCTCCTCGGGCCCGGGCTCGATGGTCGCCAGCATCTGGGCAAGCGCGGCCAGGCGGATGAGCCCCCTCAAGGCCAGGGTGGCCGGAGTCAGGAACCACCGCGGCGGGACGGTCTCGACCTCCATCCCCAGCAGGTGCACCTCGACGGCCAGCGAGACAGCCAGCGGGAAGGCCGCCGTCGGGCCGATGACCGTGCCCAGGAAAGCCCACAGGACGGTCATGTAGACGGCCAGGTTCGTCCCGCAGTATGGGTCGGCGCGGCCCATCGCCGCGACATCCTCGACCTCGGCGAGGTGCGGGTCGAGCCCCGCCCTGAGGGTCGCCGAGACCTTGTGCTCGGCCCCGTGGTAGGACAAAAAAGCCCTCGCCCGTCGGGAGCGTCGCCCCATCAGGCGGAGCAGGCCGAGGGCCAGGAACACGGAGAGGGCGATGGCCAGCGGGACGAAGCGCCCATCGGACGCGCCGGAGGGACCGAGGACTCGGTCGAGCAGACCCAGCCCGACGAGCCCGGCCAGGCCCGCCCCGATGGCCGCCGGCGACCGCGGGACGGCGCGCACGAACAACCCGAGGACGAGGGCCGGCCCGCGGAGGAAAGGCACGTCGGACATGCGCCCCCAACCCGGCAGGTCGAAGGCCGCCGCCTCCCCGGCGCGCAGCGAGCCGTCCGCCTCGCGGACGGCCGTCACGGCGCGGCCGCCGAAGGATAGGCTGATGCCCTTGGAAGTGACGCGGCCGATCATCGGCCCACCGCGAGACGGTCTACGGCGTACAACAGCCCCAGGATGCCCAGGGCATGGACGATCTCGTGGTCGGCGATCATCCGCCGGATATCCTCCAGCCGGACGACCTCGACACTCATCTCCTCGTTCGGGTCGAGGTGCTGCGGCCCCACCGGCTTGACCCCCGGGGCCAGGTAGAAGTGGCAGTAGTTGCCCTGGATGGCCGGGTTGGGCACGACCCGCCCGAGGAAGATCAGCTCGTCTGCCAGGTACCCGGTCTCTTCGAGCAGTTCGCGCTTGGCGGCCGCGGCCGGGTCGGTCTCCCCCTCGTCGAGCGTCCCGCCCGGGATTTCGAGGGTCATCGCGTCCGTCCCCGCCCGGTACTGGCGGACCAGCACGACCCGCCCATCCTCGGTCACCGGGACGACGTTGACCCAGTCGGGGAACTTGAGGACGAATAATGGGACCTCGACCGCTCGCCGCGGGTCCCGGCGGGTCTCTTCGACCAGGGTGGCGATGGGGCTGTGATAGATCGTACGGCTCCGTAGCAGTGTCCACCGGCTCATCCGCGGCGCCTCCCGATTTTCTCTGAAGTGGAAAGAAAACGCGATGTCCTGAGGTTTACAAAGGCTCTATTCGCTGGCCTGCCGTTTACACCTTGTTGGACCCACCAACCAACCTGTGGCACCTGCGCCCGCGCGCCGGCGGTCACGGCGTCGGCGCCTGCAACGCCTAAGGGCCAGCCCTGGGAGGCTGGCCCTTTCTTATTGCGGTTGGATGGCGCCGCCTAACCAGACGGCTCAGACAGAGATAGCTGTCCCCTTCGAGGCCTCGGCCTGGGCCACTCGGGCGGTCGCCCCCGCCCCCTCGGGGGCCGAGTCGCTCAACCAGCCGCAGTTGAGGACGAGCCCGAGCATCAGCCCCAGGAGCCCGCAGAAGAGCAGCGTGAAGGTGACCACCGGGGCCATCGTCGGGTCCAGCTTCAGGCGTTGCAGGGCGACGGCCCACAGGACATAGCCCGAAGCCAGGGTCAGCAGGGTGCCTAGGGTCACCCAAAGGGCATGGAAGCTCGCCTTGGTCACGGCCATGGCGGCGATCGGCGCAAAGATGAGGATGGCCGCGGTCGGGACGAGGGCGGCGAAGAAGGCCGGCCCCTGCAGGACCTGCGCCTGCAGCCCGCCGTAGTGGGCCGAGTAGCCGTAGACGATGCCCACGGCGGTGTGGTAGACCAGAAAGTACTGCGTCCAACGGTTCTTCCGCTCGAGGGCGGCCAAGAAACCCGCCGCCAGCAGCCCGAAGGCCAGGAGGGCAAAGGTGCTCATGTACGGGTTGAGGGCCGCGGGCAGGGGTGCCGGAGCGCCCGGCCGCCCGCCGCCGACGGCGCCCCCCATCCCACCGCTCTGGGTGGCCAGGAAGATCACCGGGACGAGGATGGCCGTGCCCGCGAACCACAGGACGTGCTGGGGCTGGGAGACGTGGTTCGTGACCCGGTAGGTGACGATGAGGAAGAAGATGACCATCAGCATCTGGGACAGGCCGTCCATGTGCTTGAGGCCTTCGATCACGGCCGCGTCCCCCTTGCAGCGGCCGACGCGGCCCCGGCGACGCGGGAGCGCGCCGAGCGGGCCAGCGATAACGGCCGGCCGAACCCGGCCAGGACCAGGAGGACCGCCCCAGTCGCGGCCATGGTCACGCCGCCCACCAGCAGCGGCACGCGGATGACGTTGACGAGGTTGACGCCGTCGACGACGTGAGTGGGCCCGACCCACACCGGGGTCAGAAGGGCGACGAGCCCGCCGGTAAAGAGCGACATTCCGGCCGGGGTCGCCCAGGACCCGAACCGGGTGGGTGGGCTGGTGAAGTCGGTCCGGTTCCAGAACCACGGCAGTCGCATCAGCAGGAACACCACCAGGGTCAAGACCGTGACGTAGGCGCGGAAGTTGGTCGGCGCGGTGCTGCCCCGGAGCATGTTCGAGTAGTACATCTTCACCGCCGCCGTGCCGAACCCGACCAGCAGGATGAAGAGCGCTCCAACGTAGGACCACCGTTCCCCGCGCAGCAGGGCGTAGGTGACGATGATTCCGGCCACGCCGGCGATGAGGGTGACCACCGCGGCCCACTGGTAAATGGGCTTATAAGGGACCAGGACGGCGAACGGCTTCCACTTCTCCGCCCCCCAGGCCACGCAGACCGTGCCCACCCCGCCGAGGACGGTGAACACCGCCGTCAGGCCCATCAGGGCGATGCCGGTGCCGCGCACTTTCCAGGTGAGGTCCTTCTTCATGCCCCTCCTCCTTCTAGTTCTAATCCCGGCCACCATCCGTGCCGGACGGCACAAACGCGTCGCGGGGCCGCGCAGTCCGGCCCTTCCATCCTCAAGCTTAAGGCCGAAACCGCGGCCGGGCATTGACGGATGTCAACGAGCATGGCCGACCGCACAGGGGCCCCGGTGGAGGGCTGGCCAACGTCGTCCTGGCCGACGAGATCAACCGGGCCACCGCCGTCGGGGCCCCCGCCCTGTTCATCTACACCTGGGCCGCCTGGATGGGTCCGGCGAGCCTCGGCGTCGAGACCTTCGCTCCGACTGTGGGCAAGTTCGCCGGCTTCGGCGGTGGCCGATATGAGATAATCCCGGGCGAGGGCCTCCCCTCGGACTGGTTGAAGCGGGTCGAACTGGCCGTCCGCCCGCCGCACGTCCCCGAGTGGTTGGCCGGCGCGTTCATCGTCGCCCTCGTGATTAGCCGCCTGAGGCAGGGGTTGGTGAGGAAATGAAGCGGCGCCTGGGGGGAAAAGCCCAGCGGCAGAGCCAACAAGAAGCCGACCCATCGCGGGGCCGGCTGGCTGTTTTCCTGGGCCGCTTTCCTGGGCCGCTTTCCTGGGTCGTTCTCCTTGAGCTGTTCGACGCTGAGCGGTGGGCCCACGGGCAGCCCTCACGGCAACTCCAGGATCATCTGGCGAAACTCATCGAGGCCCATCGACCGGCCGGCCTCTAGGGTCCTCTCCTCCCCATCGATGACCGCGCGCGAGGGCCGGGCCCCGTGGATGACCAGCTCCGTGTGGGCATAGGGCCACGGATGGCGGCCGTTCGTCTCACGGTCGACGGTCAGCCGGGGCCCCGCGCGGCGGACGGTGAACCGATCGACCCGCGACGGCCCGTAGCCGTCACCCGCGTCGCTGTAGAGGGCCGAGGTCCAGACGCCGTCCCGCGACGGGACGTACAGATGCAGCGAGAGCTTGTCGCCCTTGCGCCTGGCGGTGCTCATCGCCGGGGGTTCCATGGGCAGGACGCTCCCCGCGCGGACGAAGACGGGAATGCGTTCGAGGGCGACGGGGAACTCCACGCGGCCGGGTCCCGCGTGGACGTGGTCGTCCCAGAAGCCATACCACTCACCGGGCGGGAACTCGACCGCGCGGGACTTCGCCCCCGGTTCCACGACCGGCGCCACCAGCAGGGCGCCGCCGAGGAGGAAGGCATCGGGTGCGTCGCGGATGGGCTCGGCGACGGCGACGGCCGCACCTTCCGCCTGGCCACCTGGGGCCCCCGCCGGCCAGAAGAGCGGACGGACCATCGGCCAGCCGTGCTCATGAGCTTCCCAGGCCGCCGTATAGATGTATGGCAGGAGCGCGTAGCGCAGGCGGATGAACTCGCGGGCGATGGACAGGCACGACTGGCCGAAGGACCACGGCTCCTGGTCCGGCGAGTTCTTGACCGTGTGGGCCCGGCAGAGTGGCAGGAACGCCCCGAGCTGCAGCCAGCGGATGAACAGCTCGGGCGTGGTCGTCCCGCTGAAGCCGCCGATGTCGCTGCCCGTAAAGGCCTGACCGCTGAGGCCCAGGCCGAGGACCATCGGGACGACCTGGGCCAGCGAGGCCCAGTCGCTGCGGACGTCGCCCGTCCAGTTCCAGGCGAAGCGCTGGATGCCGGCCCAGCCCGAACGGGTCAGGATGAAGGGTCGGCGATCCGGCCGCAGCCCGCGCAAGGCCTCGTGGCCGGCGCGGGCCATCAGGAGGCCATAGAGGTTGTGCCCCTGGCGGTGGTCGCCACCGCGGCCCTCCATGGAATGCCGCGTCGCCGTAGGCAGGGTCGGGTCACCCCAGCCGACGAAGGTGGCCGGTTCGTTCATATCGTGCCAAAAGCCGGCCATGCCGGCGTCGAGAAGGGCCGGGTACTGGCTCCCCCACCAGGCCCTGGCCTTCGGGTCGGTGAAGTCGGGGAAGGCGCACCAGCCCGGCCAGACCGGGGCGAAGATGGGCGAACCATCGGGGAGGCGGCAGAACACACCCTGCTCGAGCCCTTCGCGGAAGACAGCGTAGCCCGCGTCCCGCTTGACCCCCGGATCGAGGATGGTCACCAGGCGGATGCCCTTCTGGCGCAGTTCTTCGGCCAGGCCGGGCAGGTCCGGGAAGCGGTCGCGGTCCCAGGTGAAGACGCGGAAGCCGTCCATGTAATCGATGTCGAGGTGGATGGCGTCGACGGGGACCTCGTGGCGCTCGAAATCGTCGGCCAGGCGCCGCACGCGCTCCGCCGGGTAATAGGACCAGCGGGACTGGTGATAGCCCAGGGCCCACAGGGGCGGCAGAGGCGGGCGCCCGGTGAGTTCGGTGTAACGCTCGAGGGCCCGGTCGAGCGGGCCCGGCGCGAAGTAATGGACGAGGGCGCCGCCCTCGAAGCGGTGCTCGGCGACGTCAGGCCGGTTCGCGCCGAGGTCGAAGACCGACCGCCGGTAGTTCTCGTAGAAGACGATGTAACTTCCGCGGTCGTGGAGGCCGGCGTAGGTCGGGATGTTGAGGTAGACCGGGTCGGCCCCGGGGCCATAGGCGCCCCCCGGGTCGCGGTTCCATAGGGTGTAAGCCCGGCCACGCAGGTTGAAGGGCGCGGCCTTCTCGCCCAGGCCATATAGGCGTTCGCCGGCGGCGAGTCGCGCCTCGTGACGGGATTCCTCCCCCCGCCAGGATGGGGGCGATTCCTCGCGCAGGAGCAGACCGCCCGCGTCGAGGAAGGACAGCGTCCCCGTGGCCCGGTCCAGGCGGAGCTCGAGCTGGTCGGTGCGAAGGGCCCAGGCGTCGAGTCTCTCCTCGGCCTCGAATGGCACGGGAGCCCAGGCCCCCAGGCCCCTGGCCAGAGTGTAGGGGATGGGCTCGTCCGCGGGGTGGGGCGCGTCCGTGGGGATGGGCGCATCGCCGGAGGCAACCGGCTCCCAGGCGACCCGGACCAGGTCGGCCGCGAGAAACCCGACGTCCACCGTCGCCCGCTCGAAGGCGAACCGGGCGCCGCGCTCCGTGCGAATCATCCCGGTGGGCCGGCCGGCCGGAACCCACCGTCCGCCCGCCGCCTCGCCGGCCGCACCAGGCCCGGAGCGGTGGCGCTTGTCCAACCGGTCCTTCCACACCGTGTAACGCCCGGCGGCCACCACGTTGGCCAGGCCCACGCCGCGGACCGCTTCTATCAGTTCGGAGAGAAAGCTCATTCCGGCTCACCTCCGGCGATGCCAAGGGGCCGTGCGGAAGCGCGGCCCCTCGACTATCGCCTAAGGTTGTTCAATATCCAACCTTACTCGGGCTTGCGGTTGCTGTAGACGGTCGTGAAGCGCCAGGCGTCGTCGGCCTCCACGGCCGGCGCCCGGTAGATGTGGCCGACCAGGTTGTGGGCCGGCTCCGCCGGGTCGGCCGGCCGCCCGCGGTCGGCCAGGAAGACGGCGTCCGGCCGCCCGGCCTCGGGGCTGAAGCTTACGGCCATGGCCGTGACTTGCGCCGCGCCATCCGGCAGGACCGCCTCGTGGCGGGTCCAGGTCCTCCCGCCGTCGGCGGACCGCAGAATGACGGTGACGTCCGCGCCCGCCTGCGTGGTCGCCGAGGCCAGCGCGTAGAAGACCCGGCCGTCCCCGCGCGGAAAGGAGTAACCCGTGACCTGCAGGCGCCGGCCGTTCGCGCCCACCCGGTAAGCCCCGACGACACCGGCGACGGTGCTTTCGTCAATGAAAGAGCCGGCCTTCTCGGTACTGGAGGCGGTGTAGAGGTCCGTCCCGACGACGAAGGTGTGGAGGGCCCCCGGCGGGAAACCGATGGCCCGCCAGCCCGGACCCGGCTTGACCTCGCCGACCGTCAGGAAACCTCCCCAGGTGAACCCGGCGTCGCGCGACAGGTAGATGGTGTAGTAGTAGTTCGGCGCGCCCGTCTCGTAGCGGGCCGGAGCGACGACGAGCTTCTCGTCGGTCGGGTCGAAGGCCAGGAAACCGAAGGTGGCCTTATCGGACCGGCCCAGCGCCGCGTCGGCGCGCTGGCTGGGCAGCGGGTCCGTGTACAGGTCGGTGGCCCAACGCCA
>JAJZPE010000049.1 GCA_021811325.1 Bacillota bacterium | reverse complement strand
CGGGCTTCAGTCAAGGCCTCAGCGACCGCGGCGGCCAGCGTCGGACGGGCGGCGACCCGTTCGGCCGACCCCAGGCAGGCGGCCACGCGACGGGCGTCCACGGCGGCCGGCAGGGCGATCGGTTGCGGCCCGAGGTCGGGCGGGGGGCTCAGAAACTGGTCAGGCATTCGGGCTTCTCGTCGGTCCGGAAGAGCTTCGTCAACAGGCCGACGGCCTCGGAGGGGACCCCGACCCTCCCGAAGCGGTGGAGGGTGGCCAGGTCCACCGAGCCCATCAGCAGCGAGGCCAGATCGGCCACGTCGATGGACAGAGGAACCGCGCCGGAGCCCGCTTTCCCCGGCTTCCCGTCAAGCCGCAGCCGTCCGCCTTCGAAGGTCAGCCGGTGGAGACCGGCGTTGGCCGGTCGGAAGGTGTCCGTCAGCTCCAGGTCGACCGCCGCCGTGGCCCCGTTGAAGTCGCGCCCGGCCATCGCCTCGAGCAGCACCCTCAGGGAGACGACCCGGTACATCAGGCCGACCCCGGCGACATTGGTCTCGTGGGTGACGTACGGGAAGACATAGTCGGAGCCGTTGCGGGCGTCTTTGAGCAGATAGTGGAAGTCCCGCTGCTGGGTCGCGTAGCTTATCCGGTTGACCTGGTCGGCCAGGGAGTTGAGCCAAGAGCAGAAGACGGTCAGGGCTTCGGGCCCGTCCCAGATCCACTCGCGGATGACGAGGTCGTTCTTGAGCAAGCTGGTCTCGTGGGCCTTTCGGAACTCGAAAGCCATGTAGCCGCGGAGCTCTCCGTCCGCGGGGTACCCGACCAGGGTCCTGGCCTCGCCGTGGTGCTTGGCCAGGCGGCCCATCTGGTACCGGCTGCGCCGGCAGAACCCGTGTTGCCTGGCGGCCGCCCGGGCATAGCAGGCCTCCAGGCGCCCGACATCATCCGGCCCGAGGTAGGTCAGACCGCCGGTCGACGGCGAACCGGGCACGCTCGCCGGGGTGAAGGAGTATTCCTCCATCTTCGCCCCATAGCCGAAGCCCATCCGGTGATAGAAATCGGGGCGGAAGGGGTACAGCAGGGCGATGGATTCCCCTCGCTCCAGGCACCGGTCGAGGAAGAAGTTGACGATGTCCCGGGCCGCGCCCCGCTTGCGGTGGATCTGGTCGACCGCCACCATGCCGACGCCCCCGGCGGGAATGAAGCGGCCGAAGCAGTTCATCTCCAGGTCGAGGAGCAGCATGCCGCCGATCATGGCGGGTCCCTCGTAGACCCCCCAGTGGCCGACCATTGGGTTGTTCTCGCTCGATTCCTGGAAGCGCCGGGCCATGTCTTTGGCGTCGGTCTTCATCCCGGGGTAGGCGTTGACGCAGATTCTCGAGTAGTCCAGGTATTGCGCTTCATCGGTCAGCCGTCTGATCTCGCGCATGTCCATCTCCTTCCTGAGGGGCGCCTCCGGCCTCTTCCTGTTTCGATGGGCGGGCGGCCATTCCCTCCCCCCAGCCTCCGGTGGGGCCACCCGTGCGTTCCCTGACCAGCCGGCCTTTCCCTGAAAGGTGTGAAATCGCAGAAAACACGGGAGGATTTTCGGCCGGGAGTCACCCCGCCCAAGACCAAGCGCGGCGCGGTCACGTACGACCGCATCCTGCAGGCGGCCGAAGAGGTCTTCGGCGAGAAGGCTATTACGACGCCTCAGTCTTCGAGATCACGGCCCGCGCCGGAGTCGGCCAGGGAACCTTCTACCTTTACTTCAAGACGAAAAAGGCGGTCTCCGGCAGCTCATCATCCATCTCCACCAGTCCATCATCGAGGGCGACGACTACGAGCCCATCGCCGACAAGATCTATGAGGCCGACGGGATCATCCTCGGGTCGCCGGTCTACCACAGCTCGGTGGTCCCGCAGTTGATGGCCCTTTTGGACCGGATCGGCTTCTCCTCGCGTTGGTGCGGCAAGTTCCTGACGGGCAAGGTCGGCGGGCCCATCACCGTCGCCCGGCGGACCGGGCACAACCTGGCCTTCGCCCAGCTCCTGATGTGGTTCTACATCAACGACATGATCGTCCCGGGTTCGTCCTATTGGATGCCCCCACGTAGGCCGGCCGGGCAGAATCCCAGGACCTCTACGGCCGCGGCCTTGATGACCGGGGTCTCCCCCACCCCGTTCACGGCCGGTCCGCTGACGGCCTGTCCACGGGCGGCCCGGACCTCCTCCCCGCTCCCCGTCCAGACCCTGAAGAGGACGTTGCCCCCGGCTCCCGTGCCCGGGTCCACCGGGCAATCGCGGGCCTCGCCCCGCCCGGGGCCCGCGTCACGCGCGCCGGCCGCGTCATGCCCGGCGGGGACGAGCCGCGAGCCGTCAAGGGTGAAGGTCTCGCCGGCCTTGAACCCCGCGTTGCAGCGTCCCGTGGCTCTGACGACCTCAACGCCGACGTCCACGGCTGCTCACTTCTTCCCTTTGGCCGGCTTCCTGGCCCGCGGCTTCCGGGCCACGGCCAGCAGGTGCTCGGCCGCCCCGTGGACCGACGGGTCCTTGCCGAGCCGGTAATTGAGGTCGACCCAGGCCTCCCAGACCTCGCCGATGGCCTCGTTGACCTTCTCCTCAATCATGCTGACCACACCCTCGCAGCCAATGAGGTCGAGGACTGAAAACCCCGCCCCGCGGATCAGCGGCCGGATCTGCGACGGGTGGGTGAAGTGGGCGTCGGTGAAGCCTTCCGGCACGGGCAAGGAGCCGGACTTCAAGAGCTTCGCGGCCTCGTCGGAATGCTCCACGAGCCACTCCGGCTCGAATTTGGCGACATCCCGGAAGGGCGCATACAGGCTGATGAAGGAGGCGAAGAGGAGACCGCCCGGCCTCAGGACCCGGGCCGCCTGCCGCAGGGCGCGCCGCCGGTCGCCGGGTGTCAGCAGGTGGTAGAGCGGCCCCATCAGGAGGACGGCGTCGAAGCTCTCGCGCTCGAAAGCGGTCAGGTCGAGGGCGTTGCCGTGGACGTAGCCGCCGAGCGTCACATGGGCCTCGGCGGACTTGACGCGGGCCAGGGCCAGTAGGTTGGCCGACAGGTCGAGGAGGGTCACCCGGTGCCCCCGGCCGGCCAAGGCGATGGCGTAGCGTCCCGGCCCGCCCCCGATGTCGAGGACCTTGGCCGGCGGATCTGGCAGGTACTCGGTGAGCGCCCTCATGGTCACGGCGAACTCGGTGCGGTGCCGCTCCAGGCGCCTCCATTCCCTCTCGGCGTCACCATCGTAATAGCTCTCGACTTTGGACATGATGGGTCCGTCTCCTCCCCACTTGGCCGGGGTTGCGGCCTCCCCCATTGTGGACCACGCGGCCTTACCGCGAATTGGGTCTCGCGCAGGTGTTCGCCATGGTGATACCACACCGACAGGCCCCGTTCCTCTGAGGATAAGAGCACGCCCAGGGCCAACCCGGCGCTCAGAGTGGGCGAGTCTCTGCACCGGTCCAACATGCACTCAGGTGATGCGGCTGTCGAACGGTAAACGAAAATTAATTAATGGCATTAACAAAGGCTTAACAATTGTGGCGTACCCTTAACCTGGACCACCAGAAATGCGACTCGACAGACAGCCTGCGGTACCCACGCATTCGGCCTATAGACAACGGAGGGACTATCGTGAAGCGCCGGACTCTGGTCCTGACCCTGGTCATCATCCTCGTCATCGCCGGCGGGGCCTTCGGTTTCTTCCGCTGGCGGCAGGCCAAGACCACGCCGGCCCTGGCCAAGTACGCCACGGCGGCGGCCCAGCGCGATGACGTCGTCGTGACCGTCTCCGACAACGGCACCATCGTCGGCCGGAAGCAGCAAGACGTGCGGCCGGAGACGACCGGGACGGTCGAAGCGGTCTATGTCAAGCTCGGCGACAAGGTCAAGGACGGCCAGACCCTGGCGGTCGTCCGCAATGACGACCTGGCCGACCAGATCGCCACGGCCCAGGCCAACCTGGCCGTGGAGCAAGCCCGCTTCGGCGAAATGAAGAAGCCGGCCTCCAAGGCCAGCCAGAGCGACATCAACCTGGCCGTGCAAAAGGTCGAGCAGGCCAAGCGGACCCTCGCCCTCAAGCAGGCCGACGTTGACAGCCTGACCGTGGAGGCCCCGATGAGCGGGACGGTCGCGGCGATGAACGTCTCGCCGGGTGACTCGGCTTCCCCGGGCTCGGCGCTCTTCACGGTGGTCGACCTCAACAACCTGACGATGAATCTGTCGGTGAGCCAGGGCCTGCTCCCGTATGTCTACACGGGCGAGACCGGGAGGGTCGTCTTCGCCAACGGCGCCAACCGGACCGGCACGGTGACCTACGTCAACCCGATCGGTACCCCGAAGGGCTCCTATGACGCGACCTACACCGCCACCTTCACCCTGGACGCCCCGGCCGCCAGCGATGGGGTCTGGCCCGGGATGACCGGGACGGTCTCCATTAACAACCCGACCCAGGGGACGATCAACCTCAACAGCTCGGCCTCGGCCAAGAGCGTGGCCGTCAGCGCCAAGGTCTCCGGCACGGTCACCGCCGTCAAGGCCAAGGCCGGCGACCTGGTCACGGCCGGGCAGACGGTGGTCACCCTGAGCAACGACTCGCTCATCGCCTCGCTGAAGCAGGCCGAGATCGACCTGCAGTCGATCCAGGCCAACCTGGACAGCCTGAAGAACCCGCAACCGACGGCCAGCCCGGCCGACCTCCAGGCGGAAGAGGCCAAGCTCAATCAGCTACAGATCAGCCTGAACGGGCTCTACCGGCAACGCGAAAACCTCACCCTGACCGCCCCGTTCAAGGGCACCATCACCGCCCGGAACATCGACCCGGGTGGCAAGATAAACACCTCCGCCAACGCCTCGGCGGCCTTCACCGTGACCGACATGGACTCGATGGTGGTCACCATCAACGTCGATGAGCTGGATGTGACCAAAGTCAAGGTCGGCCAGTCGGCCACGGTGGCCGTGGAGGCCCTCTCGGGCAAGACCCACACGGGCAAGGTCACCAACATCACCCCGACCGGCCAGACCGCGCAGGGCGTGACCACCTACCCGGTGGAGGTCACCCTGGACAGGGCGGACGGCATCCTCTCCGGGATGACCGGCGACGTGACCATCATGATCGCCCAGAAGCGCAACGTCCTCACCGTCCCGGTCGAGGCCGTGCAGACAGTCCGCGGCCACAATTACGTCCGGGTCATCGCCGGCAACGCGACCCGGGAGGTCGAGGTCAAGGCCGGTCTGGCCGATGACCAGAACATCGAAATCGCCTCCGGCCTGAACGAGGGCGACGTGGTCATCACCGGGACCCTCTCCCAGCGGACCGGCGGCTTCGGCGGGTTCGGGGGCTTAGGTGGCGGGCGGGCGCCGGACGCGTCCACGAACCGCAAGGGCACCGGCGGGGGCAGGTGATGGCCGTGGCCACGCCGGTCATCGAGTTCCGTCAGGTAGCCAAGATCTATAACCCTGGTGAGGCCGAGGTCCGCGCCCTCGACAACGTCGACCTGACCATCGAAGAGGGCGAGATGGTGGCGATCATGGGCCCCTCCGGGTCGGGCAAATCGACGATGATGAACCTCATCGGTTGCCTGGACCGGCCGACCTCCGGCGAGTACCGCCTCCTGGGCGAGGAAGTCGGCCGGAAGAGCGACAACGAACTGGCCGAGGTGCGGAACCGCCGCATCGGCTTTATCTTCCAGACCTTCAACCTCCTGCCCCGTCTGACCGCCGTTCAGAACGCCGAGCTGCCCCTGCTTTACCGAGGGGGGCCCACGCCGGTGCGGCGCGAGGCCTCGCGCAAAGCCCTCGAGGCCGTCGGCCTCGGGCACCGGCTGCACCACCGGCCGGCCCAGCTCTCGGGCGGTGAGAGCCAGCGGGTGGCCATCGCCCGGACCATCGCCGCCGACCCGGCCATCGTCCTCGGCGACGAACCCACGGGCAACCTCGATAGCCGCTCGGGGGCCGAGGTCATGGCCATCTTCCAGGACCTCAACCGCCGGGGCCGGACGGTCATCGTCGTCACCCACGACGACCAGATCGCCCACCACTGCCGGCGCATCGTCCGGCTGCGTGACGGGAAGCTGGTCCGAGACGAGACGGTGGCCAAGCCGCTCGTCGCCTCGCCGGCGTCGATGCCGCTGGCCGGGGCGCTCGGGGGCGCCGGGCTGGCCGGCGCGGGTTCGACCGGCTCGGGAGGTGGTCGCGGATGAGCGTCTTCGAGAGCATCCGGGTCGCCTGGGGCGGCCTGGTCGGCAACAAGCTGCGCTCTACTCTGACCATGCTCGGCGTAATCATCGGCGTCTCCGCCGTCATCGCCCTGGTGTCCATCGGCCAGGGAGCCAGGCAGCAGGTCACGGCGCAGATCCAGGGGCTCGGCTCCAACCTCATCATGGTCATCCCCCGGGGCAACGGGGCCGGTCGCCTCTACCTCGACGACGTCGCCGACCTGACGAAGCGCGTCCCCGAGATCAGCGTGGCCATCCCCGACCTGACCAGGCAGGTCGTTGTCAAGTGGGGCACCAGCGAGTACACGACCACCGCCGAGGGAACAGCGCCAGGTTACGAGCAGGTCCGCAACCACAACGTCGCGGATGGCCGTTTCCTCATCCAGGCCGACATCGACCAGCGGCGGCACGTGGCCGTCGTCGGCTACAAGCTCTACACCGACCTCTTCGGCGAGCGCAACCCGATCGGGGAGCAGATCCTCATCAACGGCTCGTCGTTTACGGTCGTCGGGCTGATGGACCCGAAAGGGCAGGGCCTTGGGACGGACTACGACGACCGGGTGATCATCCCCATTTCCACGGCCCAGCGGATGATGGGCACGAACCGCGTCCAGACAATCCTGGCCCAGGCCCGCAGCTCCGGTGAGGCCTCACAGGCCGTCGCCCGGATCACGGCCATCTATCAGAAGAAATTCCCGACCCGCAACCCCGGGACTGATGACGCCATGATGGTCCAGAGCCAGGACCAGATCCTCTCGACGGTCACCACCGCCACCCAGACGATGACCCTCATGCTCGGCGGCATCGCCGGCGTCTCCCTCATCGTCGGCGGCATCGGGATCATGAACATCATGCTCGTCTCGGTCACCGAACGGACCCGCGAAATCGGCCTCCGCAAGGCCATCGGGGCCAAGCGCCGCGACATCCTGGCCCAGTTCCTCGTGGAGTCGATGATCCTCAGCCTGGCCGGCGGCCTCGTCGGGGTCCTCCTGGGCATGGGCCTCAGCCGCCTCGGGGCGCTCATCAACATCCCGTCCACCGTCTCGCTGGCGTCGATCATCACGGCCTTCGTCTTCTCGGCCGCCGTCGGCCTCTTCTTCGGCATCTACCCGGCGATGAAGGCGGCCGTCCTCGACCCCATCGAGGCCCTTCGTTACGAATGAGCGCGAGACACGTCACGAGCGAGGTGCGAAGCCCATGTTCAAGAACCGCAAGACCCTCATCATCGTCGCCGTGGCGGCGGCCATTGTCATCGCCGGCAGCGTTTACGGCGGCCTGACCTATGCGGCGCGCCGGCGGGCGGCCTTCGCCCGGGACTTCACCCAGACCATCTTCGGGACGGCGGCCCTGGCCTACTCCACGGACTCGCACGCCCTGACCACCGACCAAGTCGACCGCATTCTGAGCCTCCTGCGGCCGCTCGAGCTGCAGGACGTCATCTCCGACCAGCGGGCCCATGAGATTCTGGCCGACATCAAGGGCATCCTCACCCCCGACCAGGTGACCGCGCTCAAGGGCCAGAACGCGCGGGACCTGCCCCAGCAGATGCGCGGGGGCGCGGGTGGCCAGCAGCCCGGCGGCTTCGGCCCGGGGATGGGTCCGGGAACGGGCCCGGGACCCGGAATGGGGCCCGGGGTCGGATCCGGGGCCGGACCCGGCGCTAGGACCGGCCGGCAGTTCCGCAACCAGGCCCGCAGTGTTCAGTTCACCGGGCGGATGTTCACGTCGGTCATCGACGCCCTTGAGAACAAGCTGAACGGCGGGACCACGCCGAACAGCGGCAGCGGCAACACCGGCGGCGCCACGCCGTAAGGACCGGCGCGCCGCCGCTCCGACTTCAGGCCATCACCCCTCACCCCCCCTCGTGGAAGCGCCCCGGCCGTTCTCGGCCGGGGCGCCCCTTCATCGGCGTCTCCCGAGCAGGACTCGTCTAGCAGGAATTCGTCAGGTGCGCGCAGAAAGGGCGAGCCACACAAGGAGCGGTCCGCCCCGGGCCGCCCTTCGAAACGGAGGCGTCCCCATGACGGAAGAGCTCAGTCTGGTCATCACCGGCGGCAGGGTTATCGATGGGACCGGCGTTCCCTGGTACTACGCCGACATCGGCCTCGCCGGCGACAGGATAGCCGCGGTGGCCAAAGCCCGTCCCGGTGAGGAGAGCCCGCTCTCCGGCCGCGCCCAGGCGGTCCTCGACGCCCGCGGCCTCGTCGTCGCCCCGGGGTTCATCGACGCCCATTCCCACTCCGACCTGACCGTGCTCTTGAACCCCACGGCCGACGCCAAGATCATGCAGGGCGTGACCACCGAGGTCATCGCCCAGTGCGGCACCTCCCCCGCTCCCCACACCGACGCCACGGCCGCCCAGGCGGAGACGATGCTCAAGGCCCGGGGGCAGGACCTGAAGGTCGATTGGCGCACTTTCGGCCAGTACGCGGCCAAGGTCGAGGCCCAGGGCGTGTCCCTCAACGTGGCCGGGCTCGTCGGTCACGGGACGGTCCGCATCGCGGCGATGGGCTACGAGGCCCGCCGCCCGACCGCCGACGAACTCGCGAAGATGTGTCGGCTGGTGGCCGAGGCCATGGACGACGGCGTCTTCGGGTTCAGCACCGGGCTCATCTACGTGCCCGGGTCATACTCGGACACGGACGAGGTCGTCGCCCTCGCCAGGGTGGCCGCCGAAAGGGGCGGCGCCTACTTCACCCACATGCGGAGCGAGGGGCGGGGCCTCTTCGAATCAGTGGCCGAGGCCGTCCGGGTCGGCCGCGAGGCCGGGATGCCCGTGCAGATATCCCACCTGAAGAGCGCGGGCCCGGCGCAGGGCCAGTCCGGGCGGCTCATCGAGACCATCGAGGCGGCCCGGGCCGGAGGCGTCGAGGTCACCGCCGACCAGTACCCGTACACGGCCGGCAGTACCGGGCTCTCGGCCCTTCTGCCGCCGTGGGTCCACCAGGGCGGGCCCGAGGCGATGAAGCAGCGGCTGCTGGACCCGGCCACGCGGGCCCGGATCAGGGCCGATATGCAGGGAACCGTGCCCGGTTGGGAGAACGACTTCGGCACCGTCCCCTTCTCCTCCGTCCTCATCTCCAGTTGCCCCGACCAGTCCCTCGAGGGGCGCAACGTCCAGGAGATCGCCGACGCGCGGGGCAAGGACCCGTATGACACCGTCTTCGACACCCTCGGCCAGATCAGCCTCGGGACCCACACGGTCATCCACCTTATGGACGAGAAAGACGTGCGGGCGATCATGGGCCAGGAGTTCGTCATGGTCGGCAGCGACGCGTCGTGCGTGTCGGCGCGCCTCGGGGGCAAACCGCACCCGCGGAGCTACGGCACGTTCGTCAGGACCCTGGGCCGGTATGTCCGCGAGGAGAAGGTCCTCACCCTGAGCCAGGCCGTCCGGAAGATGACCGGGTTCCCCGCGGCCAAACTCGGGCTGCAGGACCGGGGGTTGATCCGGCGCGGGTTCTACGCCGACCTCGCCCTCTTCGACCCGGACACCGTGGCCGACACGGCGACCTACGCCGAACCGCACCGGTTCCCCGTCGGCGTCAAGCACGTCATCGTCAACGGCGCCTTGACGGTAGAGGACGGCCGGCACACCGGGGCCAAGGCGGGCCGGGTCCTGCGACGGCCCTAGCGCCAATCCGAACGAAGGCCCGGGCGAAAGCCGCGAAACCGTCTGAAGTGAGGTGTCATCAGTGCCCGATTATCTGGAGACTTACCGGCGGCGGACCCCGGGTTCGGCCGCCCTTTACGAGCGAGCCAGGAGAGTCATGGCCGGCGGGGTCTCCCACAACCCCCGCTATTACCCGCCCTACCCCATCTACATCGACCGGGCCGAGGGCTCGAAGGTCTGGGACGTCGACGGCAACGAGTACATCGACCTCTGGATGGGCCACTACAGTCACATCCTCGGGCACAAGCCCGAGCCGGTGATGCGGGCCCTGCGGGACGTGGTGGAGATCGGGTCGCACTGGGGCATCCCCACGTCATGGCAGGTCGAGTTCGCCGAGGACATCTGCCGCGTCGTTCCGACCGCCGAGGCCGTCCGCTTCGGCGTCTCCGGCACCGAAGCGACCATGTACGCCGTGCGGCTCGCCCGCGCTTACACCGGCCGGCCGGTCATCCTGAAGGTCCGCGGGGGCTGGCACGGCTCCGGGAACGAATTGGCCCTGGCCGTCCACAACCCGATGGACGTGCCGGAGAGCGCCGGGCTGACCCCCGGGACGACCGAGTTCACCAAGACCATCGATTACAACGACACCGAGGGGACGCTGGCGGCCATCCGCCGCCATGCCCCGGACCTTGCCGGAGTCATCCTGGAGGCGGTCGGGCAGTACTTCGTCCCGCCGGCCCCCGGATACCTGGAGGCCGTCCAAGCCGAGACCAGGAAAGCGGGGGCGGTGTTCATTCTGGACGAGGTGATCACCGGCTTCCGGCTGGCCCTGACCGGTGCCCAGGGCCGCTATGGCCTGAGGCCCGACCTGACAACGATGGGCAAGGTCCTCGGCGCGGGCTCGGCCCTGGGCCTCGTCGCCGGCCGCCGGGACCTCATGGACCTGGCCAGCCCCACCTCTGGCCGGCCGAAGGGCCAGGGCGTCCTGATGGGCGGCGGGACGTTCTCGGCCATGCTCCCGGCGATGCGCGGCGGGCGGGCCCTCCTCCGCCACCTGGAGGCCCACCAGGGCGAGGTCTACCCGGCCCTGGAAGAGAAGGGGCGGCGGGCGCGAGAGGGCGTCGAGGCGGCCATACGGGCGCACGGCCTCCAGGCCACCTGCTTCGGCGTCGGCTCGCTCTTCAGCACCTGCTTCCCCGGTGACGGCCGGCCGCTCCGCAACATCGAGGACATCGAGGCCCACACCGACGTGGCCCTCCGCGACCGGGAGTTCAAGGTGCGCCTGCTGAACCACGGCGTCTTCGCCCAGTGGGGCGGCGGCGCCATCTCCATGGCCCACACCGACGAGGACATCGAGCGGATCATCCAGGCCGCCGGAGACGTCGCGGCGGAGATGGCCGCGGGGCGTTAGCCGAAAGGGCCCGGGTGGCGGACCACCCGGGCCTTTCTGTGCGGCGGAACGGGCCGACCTCGGAGGCCGACCCAAGGGGTCGGGCTTCCTACTTGTAGCTCACGTCGAAGAAGTAGGTGCCGGAGCCGGTGTAGGAGTAGACCTCGATCGTGTAGGTGCCGGTGACGGTCGGGGTGAAGTACACGGTCTCCTGGCGCGTCGTGCCGGTGCTGCTGCCGACCTGGGTGCCGCTCGGGTTGTAGACGTAGAGGTCGAAGTCGGGCGTGCTGGAACCGGTCCAGTTCGGCATGATCAGGGTGACGGCCACCGGGTAGGCGGTCGAGGTGACTGAGAGGCTCCAGTAGTCATAGTCGCCCGTGCCGACCAGCGAGGCCGAAGCATAGCCGTGGTCGGGCACAGCCGGGCCGGTGCCGGTGAAGCCGCCGGCCGCCTTGATCGCCTCATAGGCCTGGAGGCGGCCGTAGCCGTAGTCGACGTCCTGGCCCGCCGGGCCCCAGTTGAGGGCGGTGTCGCTGCCGATGGTCGACTTGACCTGCGACGGGGTCAGGCTCGGGTTGGCCGCCAGCATCAGGGCGGCGGTCCCGGCGGTGAACGGGGTGGCCATGCTGGTGCCGCTATAGGTGACGTAGAGGTTCGTCGAGTTGGCCTTGGCCGCGGTGATGTTCACGCCGGGGGCGCAGACGTCGGGCTTCACGCGGTCGTCGGCCGTCGGCCCGCGGCTCGAGAACGAGGCGAGGTAGAAGCCCTTCTCGCCGGTGTCGGCCATGGCCCCGACGGTGATGGCGTTAGCCGCAGCGCCCGGCGAGCCGATGGTGTAGCGGGCCGGCCCGCTGTTGCCCGCGGCGACGACGGCGACGAGGCCGTTGTTGTAGGCGTTGTTGACGGCGGTCGAGGTCGAGTCGGTGCCGTCCGAGGAGCCGCTGGTGCCCAGGGACAGACTGATGACCCGGATGCCGTAGGTGGCCTTGTTGCTGATGCACCAGTCGATGCCGGCGTCGACGTTGCTCAGCGAGCCGGAACCGGTGGCGTCGAGGACCTTCACGCCGACCAGGGCGGCGCCGTAGGCCACGCCCGTGTAGCTGGCGTTGCCGTCGCCCGAGCCGGCGGCGATGCTGGCGCAGTGGGTGCCGTGTCCGTTGTCGTCGTAGGGCGCGGTCCCGCCGTTGACGTAGTCCTGCCAGCCGATGACCTTGCCCCCGTCGAGGTCGACGTGGGTGGCGTCGATGCCCGTGTCGATGATGGCGACGACGATATCATTCTTGGAATAGGTGGTCAGGTAACCGTCCGTGTTGCCGGTGACGCCGAAGTCGGTCCGGGCCTTGGTCACACCGAAGGACGACGAGGCGGTGTAGAGCGAGGCGTAGACGGGCAGGTCGTACTCGATGCGGACGATGCCAGGCACGTTCCTCAGGAGTTCGATCTGGGCCTTGGTCAGGGTGGCGGCGAAGCCGTCGAAGGCGGCGTCATACACGAACCTGGGGGCGACGTTCCCGACCTTGCCGGCCACGGCCTTCAGGAAGGGCGCGGCGGCCTGGTCGAGCATGACGATGACCGGGAGCTGGTCACCTGGCTGGGACACGGCCAGCAGGTCATCCAGGTAGTCCATCACCTTGTTGCCGTTCAGGTCGGCCAGGACGATCCCGGCCTTGCCCTGGGAAGCCGCGGCGGCTGCCGGCTCCAGGCTCAGGCCCTCGAAGGCGGCCAGTTCATCGGGGACACCCGACTGCTTCTCGATGGCGGGGGCCGGCGGGCCCTTTGGGGCTTTCTCCAGCGGTCCGGCCAGGACCGGGAGGGCGGTCATGGAGACGAGCACGGCGACGGTCAGGATCGCGACGAGGAACTTCTTCAACGAAACCCACCTCGTTTACGAGAGATTGTGAAGGTAGTCGTCGCTGGGTGAGGTCCTCGAAGGCTGGCGGTGCGATGCCCTACGCGCCACCCTTTTTCCCTGCTACCACCCTTTCACGGGAAGGTCGCGGGCCGGTTCAGGCGCCCCGGCGCCTGGCACGCCCGGACCGACCCTCGCCGGATACCCTATTCGCCGGGTATAGACTCAAATTCCTTCCAGTTATTAGGAACTTGCTGGTGCTAGTACCCCTCCCCGCCCGTTGGTACCAATCCGGCACGGGTGGCAGTCCCTGGAAGGATTCCCATCCGCCGGGCGAGAATCGTGCAACGGTGGGCCGCATAGACCTTGACGGGGGGAAACGGCCGACCGCCGCGCGAGCGACGAGCCCTTTCACCACGTCTTCGAGAGGAGGTTCCCCAGTGGAAGAGAGAAAGGTCCCCGCCGACGTCGGTGCCGTCTTCAAGGAGTCGTGGCGGATGTTCACCACCGGTTGGGCTCAGTATGTCACGACGATGCTCATCATCTACGTCCCCGGCTGGATCATCAGCGGGCTCGTCGCCGTGGCCGTCGGCCTGCCGTTCCTGCGCGGGATAACCTACGGCTACACCCCCGGCAGCGCCTACACCGGCGCTTTCGTCAGCTCCATCATCGTCGTCGTCATCGTCGGCGCCGTCCTGGCGGCCCTCGAGAACGCGGCCGTGATCAGCCTCTTCGACATGCAGTGGCACAACGAACCGTTAAGGTGGCAGGAGGCCATCCGGAGGGGGGTTCCCTTCATCTGGACGGTCATCGGGACCTCGGTCCTGGTGGCCTTCATGACGCTCCTCGGGTTCTTGCTCTTCGTCATCCCCGGGATCATCGTCATGTTCCTGATGTCCCTGGTGGTCCAGGCCATCGTCCTCGACCGTCTGCCGGCCATCCCGGCCATCAGCGCCAGCGCCCGCGCGGCGAGCCGGGCCTGGCTGCCGGTGCTGGCCGTCATTCTCGTGTCCGCGGCCCTAAGCACCGGCCTCCACAGCCTGTTCGGGCACGACGCCGGTCTCGGCGCCTTCGTCTCGGCGGTCTTCGGCGTCTTCCTGACGACCTGGTCGTCCATCGCCATGGGCCTCGCCTACCTGAGCGGCTCGCAGCTCGTGCCGGCCGGTGGGGCGGGCGGCAGTCCGCCCCAGCCCGGCACACCGGGCGGCTCCCCCATCAAGTGATGGACGGCCTTCCCAGTCCTTGGCCGCTCGGCCAGACGCCGGGCAGCGCTGGCCGCAGGTCGTGCGGGGCCAAGCACACGAAAGGGGTGGGATCTTGAAGCTAGTCGTAGCGGTGGTCCAGGACAAGGACGCGCCCCGTCTCCTCGAGTCCCTCGTCGGCAAGGGTTTTCGGGCGACCAAGCTGGCCAGCACCGGTGGGTTCCTCAAGGAAGGGAACACGACGCTCCTCGTCGGCGTCGATGACGCGCAGGTGCCGGAGGTCCTGAAGGCTATCAAAGAAACGTGCAAGACCCGCCAGCAGCTGGTGACCCCTCTCTCCCCGATGGGCGGTTCACCCGATTCCTACACGGCCTTCCCCATCGAGGTCGTCGTCGGTGGCGCGACCGTCTTCATCCTCAACGTGGAGCGGTTCGAGAGGGTCTGACCTCCCCCACCCGAGCGGCCACCCGCTCAACGAGCGGCGCCACGCGGGACCACGGAGCCGGGCAGGACAACACCACGCCTGGGCAGAATACTCTGGGCGGGAGGTGATGGCGATGCTCAGAGAGGAGTACGACCGGCTGGTCGGGCTCTTGGTCGACTCCGCGCGAGCCCTCTATGGCTCACGGCTTGTGTCCATCGTCCTCTTCGGCTCAACGGCCAGAGGCACGCCCGGACCCGAATCAGACATCGACGTTCTGATCGTCGCCGACCCTCTGCCGGCGGGGCGCCTGAAGAGAGTGGCCGAGTTCGAGGCCGTTGAGAGTGGGTTGGGCGCGGCCCTTCGCTCGATGAAGGACAAGGGCCTGGATGTCTCGCTCTCCCCGGTGTTCAAGACCCCGGATGAAGTGAAGATGGGCAGCCCGTTGTTCCTGGACATGGTGGAGGACGGCCGGATCCTCTTTGATCGTGGCGACTTCATGAAGGTATACCTGCAGCGTTTGAGGGAGCGACTGCAAGCCCTGGGGGCTCGGAAAGTCGAATACCGGGGAGCCTGGTACTGGGACCTGAAACCCGGCTACCGGCGTGGGGACGTGATCGACCTTTGACCAACCTCACTCTCGCCCAGAGCTATCTGGTCAAGGCTCAGAAGCGCCTACGGGTCCTCGATGTCCTCCTCAAGGAGCAAGCCTACAGCGATGTCATCCGAGAGGCCCAGGAGCTTGTCGAACTGGCCCTCAAGGCGATGCTGCGGCAGGTCGGCATCGACCCGCCCAAGCAGCACGACGTCGGCGGACTGCTCCTTGATTTCCGCGACCGGTTCGAGGCGGAGGTGGCGGTCCAGGCCGAGCGCCTGGCGAGCGTTTCCAAGTGGCTGCGGAAGGAGCGTGAGCTGGCCTTCTACGGCGACGTCGACTTCATCCCGACCTCGGAGTACGGCCCGGAGGATGCCCAAAAGGCCATTGAGGACGCGCGCTTCGTGGTCCAGATCGCGGCTCAGGTCGTGAAGCTCTCTCCCTGACCAGCTTCGGTAGTCAGACAACCAGTCTCGGCAAGCCTCTAACCCGAAGAGGCCGGCGGTCACCCGCCGGCCTCTCGTCATCCCGAAAGTCTTTTCGAAGCGGGCCCCGGCCTACTTCCCCCCGAATCTCCGGGCCACCGCCCGGCGCTTCAGGTGCTGGATGGAGTAGGTCTGGTTGATGTCCTTCGGGCAGGCCTCGACGCAGTTGA
>JAJZPE010000048.1 GCA_021811325.1 Bacillota bacterium | reverse complement strand
TGTGGTATAATGGGTGGGCTTGCCCCACCCTCCCCCGGCGGCAAGACCCATCCGTGGAGGTGCGCCGATGCCATCAGACCAACGGGCCCCGACCGATCTGCCCGCGATCCTCCCCGACCTCCCCCCGATGCCGGACGATCAACGGGCCAGCCTGACCGCGCTGCTCCTGGCCGCCTTGACCGAGACCTTCGGACCCGCCCTGCAGGCCGCGGTGGTCAAGGGCTCCGCCTACAAGGGCGGGTTCATCCCCGGTTTCTCCGACTTCGACCTCCACGCCTACCTCCGCTCATCATTGGTCCCGATGCTCGACCCCCGGACCCCATCGCTGGATTTCGCCCTGGCCCTCCAGTCGGCCATCGGCAAGATCGACGTCAAGCCCTTCGGAGCCGGGGAGGCTCAGGTCTACCTGATCGACGCGGAACACTACCCGGACGACTGGACGCCCCCACTACCCGGCACTTACGAACTCGTCTTCGGCGAACTCCCATCCGGCCTGCCCAAACCCGACCGTGGCCGGCTCGCGAGTGAAGCGCGGGCCTACTTCCCCGCCGTCCTCCGGGGCGCCTTCGCCATCATTGGGCGCGTCCTCGACAAGGGCGACTCCTCGCTCCCGCCCCTGGTCCGGCTCCTCGGGACCTATCTTAAGCCGGCCCCATACCACGCGGCCATCCTCGATGGGGCCGACCCTTTGGTCGTCTGGACCCGGCCGTTCCCAGAGCTTCTGGCGTCGGTCGAGCCCGCCTGGGACCCCGCCCGCGGCGTGACCCGCTACTTCTTCGAGGCCTATCGTTGGAACCAAGTCAGGCAAGACCCGGCGCGGTTGCGGGCCATGTTCAAGGCGGGCTACGAGGGACTGCAGGCGTTCGGGGCCCGGGCGGCCACCCTCTCCTAGGGAGCGCCGCCTGCGTTTCCCAATAACGCGAAAAGCGCCGGACGGCTTGAGAGGCCGCCCGGCGCTCGCGTTCCCGGGGGCCGGCGGACCGGCCCCCGCCGGGATTACTTCTCGGCGAAGAAGATGGCGTTGGACAGGAGCCGGGCCGAGATGTCGGACATCTCCCTGGTCATCTCGGAGATGTCCTCGCCGTCCCAGAGCATCGTGTTGGCCAGGGCCCGCAAGGGCTGGTGCATCCGCACGACGTAGGCGCCCGCCGGGTATTCCACCCCGCCGGCGACTAACGGCCCGGTCGCCCGCTGGACCTCGATCCCGTTGAACAGGAGGTCATCGCGAACCTGGCGGCGGCCATGATCACACAGTAGTGGGCAGCCACGCCGTCGTCCGACTTCTTCGGCGTCTCCAGGGTGTGTCCGACGGCCCCGAAATAATCGCGTACATCGGGGCGCAGATGGGCGGGTAGTCGTCCCAGCCCTCCTTGTAGTCGAGGTACGGGATGTCGGCCCGGAACGGCGTGTTGGCCTCGACCGCCGTCCGCATCGCCTCGGCTTCCTTCAGGGCCCACTTGATGTACAGGTCGTACTCGTAGTTCGGGTTGTGCGGGCTGGTGCAGGGTTCGATAAGCATCGGGTTGACGAAGCCGTGAAGGTCGAGGAGGATCATCGGCTTCCACCGGACGATGGCCGCGGCCGTCGCCCGCGCTTCAGGTTGCAGGGGACCCCGGCCGGGTCCCTATAACCATATTGTCCCTTGGGCCGCCGGCGAAGGTTGTCGGACGGTGTCCGGTTCGGGGCCCGCCGAGCCACCGGTCAGATCCAGATGTATTTGTCGTGGGTCATCCCTTAGTGGTAACCGATCTGCCCCTCGTCCATCGTCTCCTCGAGGATGTGCAGGTAGTCCTCGGCGGACACCGGCCGCGGGTTGAAGAACGTCGAACCGTCCTTCATCGCCTGCTCGGCCACGGTCCTGAGCTCTTCCGGCGAGGCCATGGTCGCCTCGGCCAGGGTCGGGATGCCGCTGTCGGCCTTCAGCCGGGAGATGGCGTCGATGGCCGCCTCGGCGGCCTCGCTCGGGGAGATGAAGGTGTCGACCTTAACCCCCATCGCCGCGGCCACCTTGGTCAGCTTCTCCTCGCGCGCCGGGCGGACGAACTCCATGCCGGCCGGAATGGGCATGGCCACGGCCGTCCCGTGCGGGATGTGGTAGCGAGCCCCCAGGGCGTGCCCGATGGCGTGGCCGAAGTGGACCAGGCCGTTGTCGAAGGAGATCCCGGCGATGACCGCCGCCAGGCTCATCGCGTCGCGGGCCTCGCGGTCGGAGCCGTCGTAGACGGCCCTCGGCAGGTGTCTGCCGATGATCTCGATGGCGTACAGGCTTAGGGCGTCGGAGATCGGGTTCTCCAGGCGCGAGGTGTAGGCCTCGATGGCGTGCGCGAAGGCGTCCATGCCCGTGGAGGCGGTCAGTTTCGGTGGCATCCTGTCGGTCACGGCCGGGTCGACGATGGCCATCCGCGGGTGGAGGACCGGACTGACCACGCCGCTCTTGACGTGCGGGTTCGGCCGGGTGTCGGTGACCACCGCGAACTGGGTGACCTCCGAACCGGTGCCCGACGTCGTCGGGATGCAGACCAGGGGCGCGACGGCCGTCACCGGCCTGGCGTCGGGCGGCATGAACTCACGGATGCTGGCGCCGCCCATGGCGGCGATGATGGCCACGCCCTTGGCGGTGTCCATCGAACTGCCCCCGCCGTAGCCGATGACCCCGTCGCAACCAGTCCGGCGGTACTCCTCGGCCGCCTGGTCGATGGAGGTGTCCGGTGGGTCGGGCTGGACCTGGGTCCAGGTCGCCGGGTTCAGGCCGGCTGCCTCGAGGACCCGGAGGAACTCTTGGAAACCGTCGCTCTTGGCCAGGAAGTCATCGGTGACGATGAACGGCCGGTTGATCCCGGTGGACTTGATGAGCGCCCCGGCCTCCTTGAGCTTGCCCCGCGCGAAGTTCAGCTCAGTCGGGGTGTAGAACCTGAAGACGTTTCGAAGTCTTGGTGGTAAAGAAAGGAGGTTCGCCCATGACGCCTCGAACGTGATTTTCCTCGGTCCGCCGGGGGTGGGCAAGACCCATCTCGCCGGGGCTCTAGGGGTTGAAGCCATCCGGCAAGGGCTGGGCGTTCACTTCATCACCGCCCACGACCTGGTGAACGACCTCAGGCGAGCCTGGGCGGAGAACCGGCTGGAGGGCCGGATGCGCGTCTACCTCGCCCCCAGGGTCTTGATCATAGACGAGATGGGCTACCTGCCGATGGACGACGCCGTGGCGACGATCTTCTTTCAACTCGTCTCGGCCCGCTACGAACGCGGCTCGATCGTCCTGACCTCCAACAAGAGCTTCGGCGACTGGGGGGCACCATCTTCGGGGACGCCATCATCGCCACGGCCATCCTGGACCGCCTACTGCACCACTCAACCACCGTGAACATCCGAGGCGAGAGCTACAGGCTCCGGGAGAAGAAACGGGCCGGGCTCTTCAACCCGCCCAAGGCCATTCAGGAGGTGCCGCCGGCCGCCAACTGAGGCCCGGGGTGGGGAATTTGAAACCGGCCTTGACATCCTCTACCCAGCCGGAGAGGGATTAGGCCTTTCTTCGTTACGTCAGTCCAGCCGCAAGGCCCGTCCGAGACCAGAGACGGGACCCGACCTAAGGGTCGTCAATCCTCCAAGGGGAGCCTTGCGTTTCCCTCACCAGGGTCATATCAATCTCGTGAGACCCGTTAGGCCAGGGGATCTGAGGTTGCCAAGTGACATCCAGGGTCACTCTATAGCGTCTAACCTCCACTGGTTTTCCCCCAGCAAGGCGCTCAAAGACGGCCCGGTATACACCGCCTTCAATAGGCACGGCACTCATAACCGAAACGGATGCTTCCAGACATGTCGGGTCCGGGGCACTGGCATAGAGGGCCAGGCTTGAATCGCGCTGCAGTAATCGCCTTAGTGAATTCCACATAGTCAATCTGCATATCGATTGTTCGTAATGCGCTTGCGTCACGGCCGCAAGATACTTCCTGATGACCTCCTCGGGCGTCTCTTCAGGCTGTGAGGCACTCATAGCTGTAACGCCCAGACCATTGGATAACAGCCAATCGCCCCACGTGAGCCCGGTGATATCGGTCAGATTCCTCCCCTTCAACGAAGGGCCAAGCAGGCAGCCTTCAAGCTCCAACCATGCCCCGACAACGTGACCGTCCTTGACCAGAACAATCGCCAAATTGTGCCGTTGTCCCAGTTGCCATCCAGGCCAGGGCCGTTCCCTGAGGGGAGCAACATAAGCTGTTGCTTCCTGCCCCCGATATCCCTCCAGGCTTAAGCCGACGTCCTTGCTAAGAGCACTGGCGATTGCCCAGTATAAGCTCGTCGGAAGCGGCCCTTCGTTCATAGTCCAGGCTGCAGCCTCCCCCACCATGCCGTCTCTTGAGTACAGGGAGGCTGTAATGTGTTGTAGTTCAAGGCCACAGGAAGTATTGAATCCATCTATAGTCGAGGCCAGAGGGAGCTAAGGCTCGACCACGACCATTTGTTGGTCGGCCGTTCCTACCGCACCAACCGCTTGGGTATTCAGTGGCTCCGCGAAACCCTCGAACCCATCGAGTGGAGGTCGTCACGGCCCCGGTGCTCCACTGGACCGGACCAGGAGAGGTAATGCACCTGCTGAAAATGGGCGGCCGCCCGACCTGCATGACCAGACCCATCCTGCGCCGTTGACATCCTCCGGTGCGCCTCGGCTCCCCCACTCCCATGGTGGGACGGGCTCCGTTTAACCTTCCTCGGGATGAGACTCCCCGAATCCGTTTTCAACCAGGCTAGCGAGCGTTGCCAGGGCTGAAACCTCGTCCGGTCCATAGGCCCTAATGGTGATGGTCGAGCCCTGCTCGACGCCGAGGCTCAGGAGGCTGACGATGCTCTTTGCGTTGGCCTCCTTGCCCCCCTTGCCCACCATCACCCTGGCCTGGAACCTGGCAGCGGTCTGCACGAAGACGGCCGCCGGCCGCGCGTGAAGGCCGGTCTCGTTGACCACTTTGACAGTCCGTTCGATCAGATGGTCTCCCTCCCCAGCTATGGCTGACGACTGCCCTCACTTCATTCACTCCTCGTTGTCCACGAAGTCAGCGAGAATCGGGGCCAGCACAGACACGTTTCGGGTCAGATTCAACGACGTGCCTGCCGACGGTGGGCGCCTTCACCGACCTAGCTTACCGCTGCCACCAGTTGGCTCACGTTCTCCCGCATTGCGTCAAAGCTACCGCTGGCCAGGTCGGCCGCAGTGACAAGGCTCGAGCCAACGCCCACGGCCACGCAACCAGCCTCCAGAAACTTCCGGGCGTTGGCGGCATTCACACCGCCCACCGCCACCAGCGGCACGTAGGACAGCGGACCCCGCACCTGCTTGATATAGGCGGGCCCGAGGCTCCCAGCCGGGAACACCTTGACCATGGCGCTACCCGCCTCATAGGCGGTGAGGATTTCGCTCGGCGTCATGGCCCCAGTGATGACCGCCAGGCCATAGCGGCTGCCCGTTCGAATGACGTCCAGGCTCACCGTCGGAGTGACCAGGAACTGGGCCCCGGCTAGAACCGCGCAGCGCGCGGAGGCCTCATCCAGGACGGTGCCCGTGCCGACATACCACTTGTCGCTCAAGGCCCTCAGGCGTTCAATCATTTCCTGAGCGCCGGGACTATCCAGGGTTACCTCAACCAACCGGAGGCCTCCCGCAAACAGGGCCTTCCCTACTTCTTCAACGCGGTCCACCGGAAGTTTGCGCAGGATGCCGATGAGACGGTGCTTCTGGACCTCGTGGAGGATCTGGTGCAAAGTTCTCACCCCAAGTCCTGTTACTTCGGCCCTTCGGGACATCAGCGGTCAGTCGTCAATGGTCAAGAACCTCTGCGGGTTCTCTTCAAAAAGTTCCTTGACTAAAGTCTCAGAGAACCCCTCATCGAGCAGGCGGGGTACGAATCGCCTCAATAGATATTCGAAGCCCGGGCCGCCGCCATAGGCCTTCAGGTAGGACCGACGCCCCATGTCGCCGGAGATAAGAAGCTGGTCCTCAAAGCCCGCGTCCACCAAGCGCTTCAGCATTGTGACCCGCGCCTCATCGGGGGCGTACTTGATTTTCGACGGGCCGTCGAAAAGGATATAGGCACCCCGCGCCGCAATCCGCCGGAGGTACCAGAAGTCCAGGTTCTGGTCCAGGTGGCTGAGCGCCAGTCGGGTGATGTCACCGCCTGCCTGTTCAAAGCGGTTGACCTGCTCAATCCCAAGGGTGCCACGCGTCGTGTGCGTGATCACCGGAGCGCTGGTTTCGCGCTGGGCCCGCGCCGCGGCCTCGATGAAACGCTCCTCAATCGGAAGCACGACGTTGTAGCTGGTGCCGAACTTAATCAGGCCGGCCTTTGCCGTCGTTCCGTCCATACCTTCGAGGAGGTCGTGGGTCATGATTTCCACCATTTGTTCGACGGACAGCTCTTGGATTGAACGGTCGCCGTAGTCACCGCGGTTGAAGCCAGTGATGGCGATCAGGTGCACGTCGGTTTGCCGCGCCACCTCTACGAAGTCGCGCGCGTTGCGCCCATAGTCGATAGCCGTGCAGTCCACCAAGGCGCGGCCGCCTGCGTCGCGGAAGAGCCGGAGTTCCTCCAGGATTTTCTCCTTGCTGTCGAGGACATAGTCTGGATCATCTTTGATCCGCCACAGTGGCGGGCGCGTCAGCAAGTGCTCGTGTACGTAAGTGATACCAAGGTCCTCGGGCTTGATGGGACCGAGGAGCGTCTCGATATGCGCCAAAGTGGACACCTCCGATCATGAAGAGGGGCGGAATCCGACCATGCGGCAAAGGCCGATCCCCGGTCAAGTCGCTAAACCTCTTTCCATGTTGTCTCGATGATGTCGGTTATGCGGTCCACCGCCGCCTGAATCAATTTTTCTCCCTTTTCGGCGGTGGCCAAAGTGGCATCGCCGTAAACACCGCTCTCGCTTAGGCTCCCCAGGGGAAGAGCCGAGACGCCGTAAACAGGCGGCACCTCCGGGTATTCCTTGACGGCTCGCTCCATGTGGCAGAGTTCCGGCTTCACTGCCAGCAGCAGCGAGGTCTCTTCCTCGCAGGCGTGGATCATGCCGTGCCATTTGGGCGATTGAATGACCTCTTTTTCCGCTTCCCCGAAGTGGTTGAAGTACGAGAAGTAAAGAATCTTCGTGGCCACCTCATCGGCCAGTTCGCGAACCGCGTACTTCAAAGCCGACTCGTTGGCGCCGTGCCCGTTGAGCAAGACCAACATGCGGAGGCCCTGACGGTGCAGGTTATGGGCGATGTCCTTGATCACCTGTTTGAGGGTGGCTTCACCGATCCCCAATGTACCGGGGATGTCGCGCCAGACCCACGAGTAACCCACCGACAGCGCCGGGAACAGCAGTGCCCCTGTCCGGGCAGCCACGCGTCTGGCCACTTCCGTCGCCATGAACGTGTCCGTACCGAGTGGTAGATGCGGCCCATGCTGTTCCGTCGCCCCGATGGGCAGAATCGCCAGTTGGCGCTTCGATAGGACCTGTAAGGCCTCGGGTCGGGTGATGCGCTCGGCCTCGTGGACGGGGCCATCTCCGTCATGTATGATCTGGTCTCCGCTTCTCGGCGGGCCGTCTCCACCATTCATCGCGGTACCTCACCTCCAAGACGGGAGTGGGGGCGCGCCTGCCGACGCGCCCCTGATCCCTTTAAACCCGTCTGACGATTGGACTGTCTATCCGCCGAATACCTTGGCAACCGCGCCGACCAACCGCATCAGGATCACGACGATCAGGGCGTCCGGCGAGGCAAAGGCCAGACCCTGCACGCCGTACTTCGTCACATCGACCAGTGGATAGGCGAAGGCCACCAGCAGGGGCCAGGTCAGGCCGAGAAAGAAACCGGCCACAATGGCGGCGCGGCGCCCACCCAGTGCGTTGCCGAAAACGCCGGCGGCGGCTCCCATGAAGAACATGCCGATGACGCTCGGCAACACCACCACCGGCGCAATGTAGCGCGTCAGCACGGTGGCGATGAGGGAGCCCACCAGAGCCGCGATGAACCCAATGGTCACGGCCACGGGGGCATAGGGATAGAAGATCGGTACGTCCAGGGCCGGACGGGCACCAGGTACCAGCTTTTCGGCGATACCGCGGAAAGCCGGGATAATCTCGGCAAGGAACATGCGTACGCCCTGGAGCAGGACCAGGACCCCGGCGACGAAGGTCAGGGCCTGGATAACCGCATAGAAGATGTAGTTCTGGCCGCCCGCCACTTTGGCTCCGACCCCGGGACCCGCAAACACCGCGGTGAACACGTAGATCAGTAGCATGACAATGGCCATGAACACTGCCATGTCGCGGAAGAAGTCGAGACCCTGGGGCACCTTGAGGTCCTCGGTGGACTGACTCTTGTTGCCGAAGGGCTTACCGACCCAGCCGGAAAGCGTGATCCACGAACTACCCCAGAACCCGAAGGCGACGTCATCCGTGTCCGTAACCCGGCGTACCGTCGCCTGGGAGATGGCCGGGAAGACCACCATGGACAGGCCCTCGATGGCGGCGCCGGTGAGAATCAGGGGCCAGCCCTTCATGCCCATCTGGTCCAGCACCACGGCCATGGTCCCGGCGAAACTCCACATCATGTGACCCGTGAGGAAAACGTACTTATAGGGCGTAAGCCGCGCCAGGACGAGATTGATGACGAAGGCGATGACCATGATCAGGGCGGTTTCGCGACCAAGGAATTTGCCCACCGCCGCAACCAGTGAGTTATCCTCGGCGACGACCCCGGTTAAGTGGAACGCCTCCTGGAACATGGTGCTGAACGGGATCAGGGCGCCAACGATGATTCCAGCGCCGCCGGAGAGGATCAGGAAGCCCAGCGTGGTCTTCAGGGTTCCCTTCAAGATGTCGTTGAAGTTCTTCTTGAGGGCTATCAGGCCGACCATGGCCACTAGGCCGACGATAATTGCAGGGTTAGACAAAACGGCAACGATGAAGTCCAGCATTCCTTACCCACCTCCCACAGGATTCTGCAGTTGCTTCAGGAGCGGGACAACCTTGCTGCGGATCTCGCTCTTGTCGATCAGATTATCAATGTAGATAACCCGAGTCTTCAGGTCCGCCAGGTGGCCCTTCATGTCGGCCGGCGCCACCACCAGGTCCACCTGGCTGCCCTTGACCGAGCCGAGGTCCGACACATCCGTTTCCGCCTTGATATTCATCTCCTTCAACAGGTCCTGGATGAACATCTTGAGCATCAGGCTGGTGCCGAATCCCATGCCGCACACGGTCAGGATCTTCAATCGCTTCCCTCCCTTGTCATTTGGGATTGGACTCAGAAAGGATTACCGAGTCAGGGGACGAGCCGGTTTTCCCGGGTGTCGGGCCCGGAGGCGGGACTATCCCTCCTCGCACTTCGACCGCTTATGAAAGATTCCGACCCAACCGGTGTCAGATCGCAGGCACGGAATTGACTACTGCCAGAACGTCGCCCACGGAACGCGCCTGCCGGATGCGTTCGACCAGAGACGGTTCCGAAAGGACACGGGCAAGCTGTCCCATCACGGTTAGATGCGAGGTGTTGTCGGTGCCCGCAAAGGCGAAGACCAGATCAACCGGGTTATCTTCCTTGCCTGGGAACGTGACGGGCGCCGTCAGGCGAACACAGGAAAGGCCCACCCGCAGGGCCCCGTCCTCCGGACGGGCATGGGGCATCGCGATGCCGGGACCCACCACGATATAAGGGCCGATGGTCTCGACGCCGCGGATCATCCCATCGATGTACTCGGGCTTCACGGCGCCGACTTGCACGAGCAGTTCGCCGGCGCGGCGAATGGCCTCTTGCCAGTTTTCCGCCTGCGCGTTCAGGGAAATCGTCTTCTCAGTCAGCACGTGCTCAAGCATGAGCGGGGACGCACCTCCAGTCAGGGCCTCGAGCTTCCCGGGCTTCGCTCTCCGCAGCACCCGCAAGAGCGAATACAGACGGGTACGTAGGGCGGTCAGTTCGATCATGTCGGGGATAGGGTTAACCAGAAAGACCGGCAGGCTGACGCCGGCCAGGGGCCTGGTGGTAATGACGATGTCGGCGTCATGCCGGGAGGCTTCTTGCTCCACCGCATGGGCCGAAGCGAAACCGCAGACCCTCAGCTCCGGAAGCCGGCTGGCCAGCAGCGATGCGAGGAGCTGCGCCGTGCCGACGCCGTGCTGGCAGACGAGCACCGCCTTGAGGGCCTGGTCGCCAGGAGTGGTCAATCGTTCCAGCGCCGCACCCAAGTGCACGGCCAGGTAACCGATTTCCTCGTCGGCGAGACCGCCATATCGCAGGCCGTACTCATCACCCAGCGTCTGGGTTGCCTGTTTGGCGATGGCAAAGAGCCCGCCGTACTTGGCCTTGATATCTTCGAGCAGTGGGTTGGGCGCCACCACCCCAAGCCGCATGCGGTCGAGAGCCGGCTCCAAGTGCAGCATCAGGCCGCGGATCAAATCCTCATCCTGATCAAGCTCCACACCGATCAGAGACCCAGCCTGTCTGGCAAAGGTCAGCGCAAGCCGGCGGGCCCGATTCTGAACCCGTCCGGGGTCGAAATTCCCCAACTCCGATGGGCCGTACCGCGCGTCCCTGGCGCTGATGGCCATGAACGCCGCTTCCTGATGCTCTGGTACATGCCCAAGCTGGCCCAGGAGTTCCGACGCCAGCCGGTACTCCGGCAGTTGGGCCGCTGTCGCCACCGTATCTGCGGGAAGCTCCACGGCACCGCCGGCGGCGATTCGTGCATGGACGATGGCTGACCAGAACAAGAGCCCAACTGCCTGGCCTGGTGTCAGCGGATAGGCCGCGAGGGCGGCTGCCCGGCTCACCGCGTCCCTCAGTTTAAGGGGATTGCTCACGCCGAGCTCACGGAGCATGCGAACGCCGACGGATGGAGCGAGCCTTCCGGGCCCATCAGCGCCGAGCGGTCCCACCGAGCCAAGATCCGTCTCCAGGATCCATTCTCGAAGAAGCTCGTGCAAAACTGACCGCAGCTGCACCTCGGCACCGATCACCCAGGCGCGGCCTCGGGACCGTTCAAGGCTCAGTGACCGCTCCCTGAGCCAGGACGCGATTCGGTCAAGTTCTCGATAGATCGTTGCCCGGGTAACGTCTAGCAGCGACGCAAGCTCCGCCGTGTCAACGCCGCTCCGGCTCGCCAGCAGGCGCACCGTCGCCAGGGCCTGGCGTTGGGCCGCCGGCAGATAGGGGTCCGCAGCCGCCTTCCCGGCGCCCAGCCTGAGACTTGGCAGAGTCTCCTGATCCCCTTCGAGCCAGACGCCGCGACCCGGCCGCCTGACCAGCTTCACGCGATGAGGGATGAGCCACTCGGCCAGCTCGTCAAGGTCATAGCGCACCGTTCGGGGGCTGGAGTTCAGCAGCAGCGCCAGCCGCCCAACGGTCACGGGCGTGGGTGAAGTGGTTAGGGCTTGCAGGAGAATCCCGCGCCGCGTCTCGGCTGTCACCGAAGATCACCCCAGTGTGGTGGGTATCCTCCTTGCACTCTCTTGGTGGCCCGGTGGATAGGGTGGCATGGGACAGCGATCAATACTGTTCTTTCGGCCGCGACGCCGATGTGGCAAATCTAAACATAAGTGTCGTGTCAAAAACCGTTAATAGTTCGTCCATGTTATGCGCTTCGCCGTTTATTGACGCAACTTCCTGCCCTTTGTTGCGAAAATTTTGTCCTCAATCCAATGTGGCACAATGAGAATTCCACCAGCAACAACAACTAACCCCATACCGTGGCAAGGGTAGGGGGTTAGTCTTTCTTCTTTGAGGGTCGTATCATTCGTTTTGTTCAAGCGATGGTTAACCGAGTTCAACTTGCCGGCGAAGAGAAAGCAATCGTCCCAGACCGGGATGGTCTCGCGCCCAACATCAAGCGTGTATGGGGCTTTGCCGAAAGGAGGGTCGGGTGGATATCCTGGGCTCCCAGGGGAAAGAGCGTTGAGCATTTCCCTGACCACAAACCTGAATGCATGAGCATCGATCGTCCTATCCAGTTCGGAACCGTTCAGCAGGACAGCGTTACTAAGCGAAAAGAGAGACTCTATCTCCGTGTCCGGATAAGCGGGGATGGGCAAGGTTTCGGAGGCCCAGCGATAGACCCCGAAGCCTTGAACAGCAGCATCGGCGAGAAGCCCCAGAGGTTGGGCAGGACGCCTCGCGCCGCTCATTCCACCTTCTCACGCATCGCGAGTTCGGCTTGCTCCAGCCCCTGCCAGGCGACCACCCCGCAGCCTGCATAGCGCCGGTTGTGGGGTTTCGGCAGACCGGTCAAGGTTTCGGTAGACAGGTACGAGAAGACGGTGAGAAGCACCTCTAGGAAGCCGCTCCATATTACGCGGCGGATGGGGACAGTTCTCCCGTGCTAAGGCGTTGATGATCTGGTGCAGAGCCCCCAAACGGCTCAATTTCTAGGAACTTATTGGGTATGAAGCGTGGCCGCTCCGCCTGCTCGGTGCACTCCACGCATGTTTCAGGGCTGGACCGCCCCACTTCCCAGGTACTTGCACCGGCCTCGCCCCCTCCAGCAGCGCAGAGAAGTGAGCCTTGATATTGTGCAGGGCGGCGGCCATCTGGATCTGGAATTCGGTCTTGGCTCGGCCCAAATAGCGGGCGTACCTTGCCCCGTGCCGGGTGACGTGTGCGATTGTCCGCTCCACCGCGCTCCGCCTTGAATACTTCTGGCCTAGCCCTCTCCCACGGGAGGGCTTCGTTACGGGCGGCGTCGTCCTTACACAGATATGCAATCCAGCGTTAGATAACATAACCTTTTCGGTATTTAGGCGACAAGTGAACGCCAAAGCGAACGCCAAAGCGAACGCCAATTCCCCTGTTTCTTCCAGAAACGAGCAACCGGCCCGCCCCACATTACCACATGGAGCTGGCCGGTTGTTTGTCGGAGTGGCGAGATTCGAACTCGCGGCCTCCTGAACCCCATTCAGGCGCGCTACCAAACTGCGCTACACCCCGAAACACCTCGAGCAACAGCAATTATACACTATGATAGGGCAAAAGACAACGCGTCGCTGCCGGGCCGGGCGATGGTCACGACCACGTGAATTGGGCGCCGACCGGTCAAGGCGCGCTCGGAGCTTTTCAGTCCTACTCGACCACGGCGCCGCGGGCCGAAATGGCGCTTTCGAAGACTTCGGCCTTGTGCCCGAAGGCGGCGAAAACGTCGATCATGGCTCGCCCGATGGCCGCCGTGACGCCCGCCTTCCCCGCCTCGACCAGGGCCAGTACAGACGGCCCGGCGCCGCTCAAGGCGGCCCCCGCCGCCCCCGAGCCGACCGCGGCGGCGATGACCTCATCCAGGAAAGGCAGGGCACGGCCGCGATACGGTTGGTGCAGGCGGTCTTCCATGCCCAGGCGGACGGCGGCCGCGTCGCCCGCCAGCAGGCCGGCCACCAGCGTGGCCGCGCGCCCCAGGTTGAAGACAGCGTCGCCCAGGGACACCTGGGCCGGCAGGAGCCCTCTGGCCGCGTGGGTCGAAAAGACAAAGTCCGGCACGGCCACCACCGCCCGGAAACCGGGGACACCCCCGCAGCGGGTGACGTGCGGCGCCCCGCCGGCCTTGATGGTCGCCAGGGTCAGCCCCCCGTAAAAGGCCGCCGCCACGTTGTCCGGGTGCCCCTCGACCGCCGTCGCCAGGGCCACCAGAGCCTCATCATCCAAGTCTCCGCCGGCCACGGCCCGCCCGAGGCAGGCGCCGGCGACGATGGCCGCCGCGCTGCTGCCCAGGCCGCGGCCGAGAGGGATGGCGTTGGCTATCTCCAGGCGCACCGGCGGGCAAGGCCGCCCAAGCCGCTCGAAGACGACCTTGAAGGCGCGATAGACGAGGTTGTCCGAGCCCGTCGGGATGGCCGTCGCCCCCGGGCCGGTGGTTTCGAGTACCAGGGGCTGGGCTCCCACCCGCCCCACTTGCACGGTGAACCTATCCCGCACTTCGAGGGCCAGAGCCAAACAGTCGAACCCCGGCCCGAGGTTGGCCGAGGTCGCCGGGACGCTGACCGTGGCCCCGGTCACGAGCCGGCCTCCCGCCCGAAGGCCCGGTCCTCGACCAGGTCGAGGTCGGCCGGGACGACTTCCGGAGCTACCGAGACGCGCCGCGCCCGGTTCGGGTCCTTCAGACCGTTGCCGGTGAGGACACAGACCACGGCCGTCTCCGGGCCCACCCCGCGTTCGGCGAAGTAGCCATCGCGGGTCAGCTTGGCCAGGCCGGCCACGGGCGCGGCCGAGGCCGGCTCGACGAAGACCCCTTCGAGCCGCGCCAAGAGCCGATAGGCGATGACGATCTCGTCGTCGGTGATCGCCGTGAACCGCCCGCCCGACTCGTTCACGGCCCGCCGCGCCCTGTCCCAACTGGCCGGGTGGCCGATGCGGATGGCCGTCGCCAGGGTCTTGGGCTTGTCGACAAAGCTCCCGGCGATGAACGGCGCGGCCCCCTCGGCCTGAAAACCGAGCATCAGCGGCCACGCTCCGGCGGCCGGCCTCTTCGCCCCGCCTTGGCCCGCAGCCGCGTACTCCTTGAACCCCTGCCAGTACGCGCTGATGTTGCCGGCATTGCCGACCGGGATGGCCAGGTAATCGGGAGCCCGCCCGAGCTGGTCACAGACCTCGAAGGCCGCCGTCTTCTGGCCCTCCAGGCGGTAGGGGTTGATCGAGTTGACCAGGGTGATCTCCGGGTGCCTGGCCACCAAGCCCCGGACGAGGTCCAGGGCCACGTCGAAGTTGCCCTCGACGGCCAGCACCCGCGCCCCGTAGATGAGCGCCTGAGCCAGTTTGCCCGAGGCCACCGCGCCCTTCGGGATGATTACCAGGCAGGCCAAGCCGGCCCGGGCCGCGTAGGCCGCCGCCGACGCCGACGTGTTGCCGGTGGAGGCGCAGACCACCCCCTTCGCCCCGGCCTCGACGGCCTTCGAGACAGCCATTGTCATCCCCCGGTCCTTGAAGGACCCGGTCGGGTTGAGACCCTCGAACTTCAGGTAGAGCCGGGGGACGCGCCCTTCCCCAAAGACGACCTCCGCCAGTCGCGGGGCGGCGATGAGCGGCGTGCGGCCCTCGTTCATGGTCACCACCGGCGTCGATGCATCGACCGGGAGGTAGCGGCGATAGGCCTCGATGACCCCGGGCCAAGCCGCGGAACGACCTTCGTGCTCCAACTCAAGCGACCTCTCTTTGCGCGATCGCCCCGGGTGTGCCGCCCTATTGCGCGGACCGGCGCACCTCGCGGCTCTTCAGGAAACCCCAGAGGAGGACGACCAGCCCGATCAACTCCCCGATGTAGAGGAACTGGGCCTGGCCGCCGCGGGCCGCTCCGCCGCTGCCGGCGAGAATGGCCGCCCCAAGGGCGATGTAGAGATTATGGGTGGTCTTCGTCCGCCACCACGAGTAGATTGCCCCGCCGAAGAGGGCCAGGGTGCCCGGGATGGTCAGGAGGGGCGAGAAGATGCGGACCGAGGATGGCATGGCCTTGCCGGCGACGACGATCCCCGGGACAAAATTGGCCGTGATCAGCTCGGCCCGCAGGGCCTGGACGAGGAAGGCCAGAAAGACAAGGACGGTGTAAGCCAGGAAGCCATGGGCCAGCCGCCGCTGGGTCAAGAGGTAGACCGTGCCCGCGCCCATCATGGCCACCAGCGAGGCCGAGCTCACATAGTACAGTCGGTACAGGAGCGGCGTCCAACCCCAGACCGTGGAGTAGAACTCGCCGAAGGTGGCGAAACCGAAGAAGAAGAACGAGATAGTCCACAACAGCTGGTAGGGTTTCCGCCGTTCCCTGTACTGCTTCGCCGTCATCCCCGCGAAGACGAGACTGACGATGGTCGCCAGAAGCGGGAAGAACGAGAACCAGACCATGGGTCCACTCCCCCGTGCGGGCGCGCGGCTCGAAGCCGGCGCCCATCCAGAATCTTCGCCAGGATACGCCGTCCTTAATACGCCCTCGCCGGCTGCTTCCCCTGCCTTCGAATAAA
>JAJZPE010000229.1 GCA_021811325.1 Bacillota bacterium | reverse complement strand
CACGGCCGCGTCGACGTCCGCGCCGTCCTCGAGGCGACGCCGCGCGGAGGCGGTCTCGGCAGCATCTATGGCCAGGTCGTCGGCAAGAGCGGCCTGCCGGTCTCGGGCGCAACGGTCTCCGCCGGCGGCCGGTCCTACCGCACCGGGCTCGACGGGATGTTCCGCCTGGCGAACCTGCCGGCCGGCAAGTACGACGTGCTTGTCCGGCTGCGCCGCTGCCGGAAGCGGACGGCGGCCATGGCGGCCGTCGAGGTCAAGCCCGGACAGGACGCCGTGACGCAGATGACCGCCTGGCCCTGAGCCGGGCCCTGACGTGTCCGCGGCGCGCCCGCGTTACCGCTCAGTGGGCCGGCTCGGTCAATCCAGGAGCCTGGCCCCCGGCATCGGCCCGGGCGAGCGCGGCCGTTGCCGCGACCAGCCCGAGGCCGGCCGCCGCGGCGATGAAGAACGGGGCCGCGGGCCAGGCCGCCTTGAGGTAACCGGCCAGGGGCACGACGACGACCGTCGACAGGTTGGTGACCGTCCCGATGGCTCCGAGGGCCACGCCGCGGATGGCGTCGTCAACGGCGTGGACGCGGAACGTGTCACTGGCGACGATGACGTACTGGAAGGCCAGGGCCATCAGGAGATACCCGCCGGCGATTCCCGGGAGGCCGCGCTGGACCGACCAGAGCAGGGAGGCCACGCCCAGGCCGACCCCGGCGACGGCGAGGACCTTGTAGGATCCAAAGCGCCCGACGGCCCGGCCGGCGAGGGGGCTGGCGAGGGCGGCCGTGGCTGCCCCCAAGGCGTAGAAGAGCTGGATCGTCGGCTTGCTTAGGCGCATCGCGTCGCTGGCGTGAAGGGGCAGGAACGGGCCCCACAGGGTCATCGAAAGGATGACGTTGTAGAGGATGGTGGACAGGAGGACCAGCCGGAGGCGCCCGGTCAGGACGTGGCTGAAGGCGAAGGGCCGGCTGCCGGTGGTCTCCGGCCTCGTCTCGCGCAGGAAGAGGTGGCGGGCCGCGCCGGTCACCATGAGGACCACGGCCGTGGTCAGGAGGAGCCCCCGGGCCCCGATGACGGGCAGGAGCCTCGCCCCGAGCAGCGGCCCGATGACGACCCCGAAGCCGATGGCCATCTCGAGCCGACCGAAGGCCCGACCGCGCTCGGCCGGCGGCACCGATTCGCCGACGAAGGGCGAGAAGACCGGCGCCTGCACGGCGTTGAAGGCGTTCCAGAAGATGAGGACGAAGGCGAAGGGTATCCACGACCGCATCAGCGCGGCCGCGCCGATGGCCAGGCCGCACAGGTAGGTCGGATAGACGATGATCGGGAAGCGGCCGAAGCGGTCGCCCCAGCGCCCGCCCTGATACTGGACGAGGGCTGAGCCGGCCGCCCAGACCGCGGCGGCCAGGCTGATCTGGAAATCCGTGGCCCCCAGGTCGCGCATGATCAGCGACAGGATCGGGCTCCAGAGGGTCATCGAACCGACGTTGAAGGCCGTCGTGATGGCCATCACGGGGACGTTGCGGCGGGTGTCGGTCCCGCGTCGAGAGCCTGTGCTGCGGACGGCCTGGTGGTTGCCCATGGCACCCTCCATTCCATGCGTTCAGGCGCGATTCCTGCAGGTATCCAGCCGGCGCCACGCGGATAGAATAGAGCCGGAACGCGACCACATCGAAGGGAGGGACAAGGGTGCCCAAGAGCAGCCTCACTCAGCACGAACTGATCAATCTCGGGGACTGCATCACCGCCAATGAGATCATCGTCAAGAAGGGCGAGTTCTTCGCCGGCCTGGTCCAGGACCGGGAGGCCACGGAGATGATGAAGCGCCACGGCCAGGGGCATGAGCGTCACATCCAGGACCTGGTGAAGTACGTGAAGTCCTCGACCACCATGCAGTAGGCGGGTCGCTCGGGCCGCCTGGGGCGGCTCCGGGTGGCCGGCCCACGAAACCCGTAAGGGGAAAGAAAGGCGAGGTGCAGGTATTGCCCACCACGTCAAAGAGCGGCGCGACCGGCGGGACGCTGGACGAGAAGACCATCCTCACCGACATGCTGATGTCCCACAAGTTTCTGGTCGACTGCTACAGCAAGGCGACGGTCGAATCGGCCGACCCTAAGCTCCGCGACCTCTTCCACCAGCTTTACACGGAGTGCCTGCGGGACCAGGACGAGATCTTCAACCACATGCAGGCCCACGGCTGGTACAAGCCCCCCGAGGCCTCCGCCCAGGAGGTCCAGAAGGCGGAGCAGAAATTTGAACAGACCGTGTCCCAGATGGGGATTCAGAGCTGACGGGCTGATTCCGAGCGGGAACGCGGCCCGCGGGCCGGGCATGCTATCTCCGAAAGGAGCTGAACCGCGCATGCCCGAAATTGAAGGGAACCGGCCGGGTGGCGAGGCCTTCACGACGCGGCCGCCCGTCGGCGGGCCGTCAGTCCCTGGCGACCCGGACTCGCTGGTCGACGTGGAGTCGCCCGACGACTTCGGAATGGATGAGGTCCAGCCGGACCGACCGGAGGGGAAGCCCGCCCGGCGCACAAAACGGGGCCCGTCCGCGGAGTACTGGCCGGAGCCGCTACGTGGAAGCCGGTCGCCGCGAGGGAGATGACCGCGCCAGGCTTCAAGATCAGGGACGGCCTCCTGTGGGTCGGCGCGACCGACCCACAACGCCGCCTGTTCGACATCATCATGCCGACGCCCTACGGGACGACCTACAACTCCTATCTCCTGAAGGGCGACCGGACGGCGGTCATCGAGACCGCCGACGAAAAGGCCGCCGACCAGTATCTGAAGGACCTCGGCGCCCTGACCGACCTGGCGGCCATCGACCACATCATCCTCGACCACACCGAGCCGGACCACTCGGGGTCCCTGGCCAGGCTGCTCGCCTTGGCC
>JAJZPE010000228.1 GCA_021811325.1 Bacillota bacterium | reverse complement strand
CAGTCAACGGTGTCGCTGATGGCCTGCGGCTCGAGCAGCTCGCGCAAGCCGCGCGACCCCAGGGCCTCCCGCAGGACCTCGCGGTTCACGGCCAGCATCTGGCTCCGCCGCTCGGCCTTCGGCGTGTCGTCGCCGTACATGTTAGCCCCGATGAAGCGGAACAACAGGTTGGCCGCGAACGGGGACGGGACGGGCGTTTCCCGGTACTCGACGGCGACCTCGCCGCCCTCGACGGCCCTGAGGACGTCGATGAGGTCCTGTACCCGCAGGACGTCTTCGACGACCTCACGGTAGGCCTCGACGGTCACCGGGTAGTCCGGGTGGCGGCGGGCGACCTGCAGAAGGTCGGCCGCCCGCAGGCGCTGGAGCCACAACGGCGTGCGTTCGCCGCCGGCCCGCCTGGCCAGGACCAGGGCCCGCGCGGCGGCGTGCCGGAACGACGTGCCGAAGAGCGAAGACCCGGCAAGTTCGTGGAGGATGAATTCCTCGGCGTTGGCCGAGTTCACGCCCTCCAGCGGGAAGCCGGTTGGGAAGTCCGCCGCGCCCTGGTCGGCCGAGTTGGCCAGCCGAAAGAGCATCCCGTCGTCGCCGTAGACGCAGTCGACGACCAGTCCGTGCTTCTGGCGCAGGCGCCGGAGGATGGCCATGCTCCAGGCGGCGTGGACCGGCCCGCCGAACGGGGAATGAACGATGTAGCGCGGGTCACCGAGCTCATCGCGAAAGCGCTCGACGACGATCCGCCGGTCAGTCGGCAGGGCGCCGGCCGAACTCTGGTCGGCCAGGTAGGTCGCCAGGTTGGCGGCCGCCTTGGGCTCGCAGGCGGCCTCCTTCTCCAGCCAGGCGGCCAGCGCGCCCCGGCCGTCGCCCAGCCGCTCCTCGGCCTCGCGCACGAACCGCCCGAGCCTGCGACCGAGTTCATAGGGACGGCCGAGGCCCTCGCCCTTCCAGAAGGGGATCTTGGCCTCGCGGCCGGGGGCCTCGACGACGAAGACCCGGTCGCGTTCGATGGACTCGATCCGCCAGGGCGAGCTGCCGAGCCAGAAGACCTCGCCGAGGCGCGACTCGTAGACCATCTCCTCGTCCAGCTCGCCGAGCTTGACCCGGGTGCCCTGGAGGTAGACGGGGTAGAGGCCGCGGTCGGGGATGGTCCCGCCGCCGCGGACGGCCAGGAGCCGCCCGCCCTCACGCCCGCGGACGACGCCGTTCTCTTTGTCCCAGGTGAGCCGCGGCTTCATCTCGGCCAGATCCCCGGCCGGGTAGCGGCCGGCGAGCATCTCCAGGACGGACTCGAACTGGTTGCGGGGCAGGTCCCGGTAGGGATAGGCGCAGCGGATGACGCGATAGAGGTCGTCGACCGGCCACTCGTCGACGGCCGCCATCGCCACCACCTGCTGGGCCAGGACATCCAGGCACCCGCGGGGCACCCGGGTCGTCTCGACCTCGCCGCGGAGCATCTCGCGGGCGATGGCGGCCGCCTCGAGCAGGTCGGAGCGCTGCTTTGGGACGACCCGGCCCTTGGCCGAGGCCCCGACCAGGTGACCGGCCCGGCCGACCCGCTGTAGCCCGCGGGAGACGCTCTTCGGCGACTCCACCTGGACGACCAGGTCGATGGAACCCACGTCGATGCCGAGTTCCAGGGACGAGGTGGCGACGAGGCAGGGGAGACGGCCTTCTTTGAGGTCCCGCTCGACTTGCTCCCTCGCCGTCCGGGACATCGAGCCGTGGTGGGTGCGGGCGATCTCGACCGCCACGCCCTCAGCCGCGGCCAGCTCGTTGAGCTTCAACGTCAGGCGCTCGGCCAGCCGCCGGTTGTTGACGAAGATGAGGGTCGAGCGGTGGGCCTTGATCCACTCATACAGGCGCGGGTAGACGGTCGGCCAGATGGAGCCCTCGGGCAGGACGCGCAGGTCGTCAACGGTCACCGTGACCTTGAGGTCCAGGTCCTTGCGGCTGCCCGCGTCAATGATGTTGACCGGGCGGGGCTCACCGCCGTCCCGGTCCTGGCCCCCGAGGAAGCGGGCGATCTCCTCCAGGGGCCGCTGCGTCGCCGAGAGCCCGATCCGCACGGGCCGCCGGGCCAGGGACTCGACCCGCTCCAGGGAGAGGGCCAGGTGCACTCCGCGCTTGGTCCCGGCCACGGCGTGGATCTCGTCGACGATGACCCAGCGGACCGTGGTCAGCATCCGGCGCGCCTGGCCGGAGGTCAGGATGAGGTAGAGCGACTCGGGTGTGGTGATGAGGATGTGCGGCGGGCTCTTCAGCATGGCCCGGCGCGCCTGGGCCGGCGTGTCCCCGGTGCGGACGGCCGAGGTCAGCTCGGGCAGGGCGTAGCCGAGCCGCCGCGCCGTCCGGGCGATGCCGCGCAGGGGCAGCTCCAGGTTGCGGTGGATGTCGTTGTTCAGCGCCTTCAAGGGTGACACGTAGAGGACATGGATCCCGGCGATGTCCCGGCCGGCCTCGCCTTCCACGTAGAGCTGGTTCAGGCAGGCCAGGAAGGCGGCCAGGGTCTTGCCGGACCCGGTCGGGGCCAGGACCAACGTGCTCCTGCCGGCGGCGATGGACGGCCAGCCCAGGGACTGAGCCGGCGTGGGCCGCCCGACGTTTTCCCAGAACCAGGCCCGCACGGCCGGGTGGAAGAGGTCCAGGCCGGTCGAGCCCTGCTGGTCAGAGCCACCTGGGTTCGGCTGATGATCTGAGCTCATGGCGCTCCCTTCAAGAACAGGGCCAAGTCCCGCTCGATGGCGTCCCGGTGAAACTTCTCGTGGTACATGAAGCGGCGAAAGAGCTTGCGGGCCGTCCAGACCTGGCCGAGGCGGCGATGTGGGTCAGTTGCTCCTTAATGGTCATCCGGCGGGGGAGGGACTTGAACCCGTAGGGCCTCGGCCGGGA
>JAJZPE010000047.1:2201-16071 GCA_021811325.1 Bacillota bacterium | reverse complement strand
TTGGTCTTCGCCGCTGACGACCCAGTTGTTGCTGCCGAGGGCCGACCGCTTGTCCGGCGAGGCCACCTGTCCGGCCAGGGGCAAGGAGCTTACGAGGGACGTTCATCGCGTCACCGCTGCTTCGTTTGACGCCCGTTCCGGGCGAATGCTATACTTGGGGCGCTCGTAGCCGCGGCCCGCCGGACCGTGGCCCCGCAAGACCCGCGTCAGAGAGGCTGGTTCGTCGATGCCCTACGACAACATGATGATGGCCGCCGCCGTGGACGAGCTGTCGCGGGCCGTCACCGGCGGCCGGATCCAGAAGATAAGCCAGCCCGAACGGCTCGAACTGCTGCTCCACGTCTACACGCGGGAGGGCATGCGGCGCATCGTCGTCTCGGCCGACCCGCTCCGGGCCAGGCTGCACCTGACCCATCTCGAGAAGGCCAACCCGCCCGTGCCCCCGCCGTTCTGCCTCGTCCTCCGCAAGCGCATCGAGGGGGCGCGGATCGAGGCGGTCGGGCAAGTCCCGTGGGAGCGCGTGGCCACCATCGACCTGGCCACCCACGACGAGCTCGGCGCGCTTCGCCGCCCGCGCCTCCTGGTCGAGGTGATGGGAAAGCACAGCAACGTCCTCCTCGTCGACGACGCGGGGACGATCATCGACGCCCTCAAGCGCATCGGCTCTGAGGAGAACCGTTACCGTGTCCTGGTCCCGGGGGAGAAGTACATCCCTCCCCCGCCAGCCGGGAAGCTCGACCCGGACCAGGCCGACGCCCGTCTGCTGCGGTCTCTCCTGGCCGCCCGCGGGCTCGGGGAGGTCTCACCGCCCCTGGGCGAGGACGGCGCCAGGCGGGTGGCCGAGGCGCTCTGGAAGGACGTTCGCGGCCTCGGGCCCGACATCGCCGCCGAGGTGGCGGCCCGGGCAGTCCGGGCGGGAGCCGGCGGGCCCGAAGGCTTCGCCGCCGCCATCGCCCGGGCTCTGGCCGAGGTGATCGCCCCGGCCCGCGGCCTGGCTCCCTTCGCCCCGCAGGCCGTCCTCGACGCGGACGGCTCCGTGGTGGCCTTCTCGGCCGTCCCTCGGATCGGTCACGCCGGACTGGCCGTGCGCTCCTTCCCCGCCCCAGGCGAGCTCCTCGACTTCGTCTATGGCCGGGCCGAGCGGCTGGCCCGTTTCCGGCAGGCGCGGGAGCGTCTCCAGCGGGCCGTCGAGACGGCCCTGACGCGGGTCGCCCGCCGGGCCGAGGCCCAACGCGAGGAGTTGTCCCGGGCCCGCGACTTCCAGCGCGACCTGACCTACGGCGAACTCATCAAGCAGAACCTGCACCGTCTCGGGGCCGGGGTGGCCGAGTTCACGGCCATCGATTACGCCGACCCGGACCAGCGCGAGGTGTCCGTGCCCCTCGACCCCAACCTGACCCCGGTCGAGAACGCCCAGCGCTACTTCAAACGTTATGCCCGGGGTAAGAAGACGGTGGCCGCGGCCACGCCGCGCCTGTCCGCCACCGGCGCCGAGCTGCGCTATCTCGAGGAGGTCGCGTCCAGCCTGGCCGTCCTCGACCAGGCCGGCGGCCCCTCCCCCGAGGACGAGGCCGCCCTGGCGGAAATCCGCGCCGAGCTGACTAGCTCGGGCTACCTCAAGCCGGAGCCTCCGGCCGGCCGCCGGCCTTCCGGCAAACCGGCCGCGGCCCGCGCCGGCGCCCCCGCCGCCTCATCACCTCTGCGTTTCATAACCAGCAGCGGCAAGGAGGTCCTGGTCGGCCGGAATAACCGCCAGAACGACCTGCTGACCCTGAAGACGGCCCGGCCCGACGACCTCTGGTTGCACGTCAAGGAAATCCCCGGTTCGCACGTCATCCTCCGGCGCGACCCGTCCGCCGACTTCACCGAGGCCGACATAGTCGAGGCCGCCATGCTGGCGGCCTACCATAGCCGGGGCCGGCAATCGAGCCGGGTGCCCGTCGACTATACCATGCGGAACCACGTCCGGAAACCCGCCGGCGCCCGCCCCGGGATGGTCATCTACGACCACCACCGGACGGTCTACGTGACCCCCGAGGCGGCTGAGGTCGAACGCCTGAAGCCGCGCCCGAACTGAAGCCAGGCCGGGCTGCGGTCGCCTGTCAGCCGCCCGCCTTGGGGCGCGTGAGCGGGACGCCGGCCCGGCACAGCGGGCAGTCGGCCGGGTCGTAGGCCTCCACCTCCATCGCCGCGACCGCCTTCAGGGGCACGCCGAGGTCGACCTTCCCGCCGCTCCGGTCGACCAGGGCGCCGATGCCCACGGGCACGGCGCCGAGCTTGACGACCAAAGCGAGGACTTGCTTCACCGAGCCGCCGGTGGTCACCGCGTCCTCGACGAGGAGGACGCGCTCGCCGGGCCGCAGGCTGAACCCCCGCCGCAGGACGAACCCGCCGCCCTCTCCCTTCTCGGCGTAAATCGCCCGGGCCCCCAAGGCCCGGGCTGTTTCATAGGCCAGGATGACGCCGCCCATGGCCGGGCCGATAACCGTCTCGACCCGTTCGCCGGCGAAGAAGCCGGCCACCGCGCGGCCCAGGGGCCCGGTGGCCTCGGGGCGCTGGAGGACCTGCGAACACTGGAGGAACTTCGGGCTGTGCTTGCCCGAGGTTAGAAGGAAATGGCCGTCCATCAGGACGCCGGTGTCTTTGAAGATCTTGATGGCTTCTTCGGCGGTCAAGGCCGACCCTCCCCCGCCGCCTTCTCGGCGGCGACGATCTCTTCGATGATGAGCCCGGCGGCCTTCCGCGGGTCCGCGGCGGCGGTGATGGGCCGCCCGACGACGAGATAGTCGGACCCCGCCCGGACCGCTTCGCCCGGCGTCAGGACGCGCTTCTGGTCGTCGCCGCTGACGCCGTCTGAGCCATGGCCGCCGCCCCCAGGACCACCGCCGCCCCACGCCGGCCGGACCCCGGGGGTCACGGTCAGGAAGCCGGGGCCCTCACTGGCCTTGACAGCCGAGGCCTCCCGCGGTGAGGCGACGACGCCATCCAGCCCGGCCCGGTGGGTCAGCGCGGCCATGGCCAGGACCTGCCCTTCAAGAGGACGGCTCACCCCGATCTCCTCCAGGCCCGTCTGATCCAGGCTGGTCAGGACGGTGACCCCGATGACCAGCGGCCGGTCATTCTCCCCCAACCCGGCGACGGCCTCCGCCGCCGCCCGCATCATCGTCGGGCCGCCGTGGGCGTGGACGTTGAACATGGCCACGCCCAGCCGGGCCGCCGAACGGGCGGCCCCGGCCACGGTGTTCGGGATGTCGTGGAACTTCAGGTCGAGGAACACCCGTTTCCGCGCTTCGACGAGAAGCTCGACGGCCCGCGGGCCTACGGCCGTGTAAAGTTCCAGTCCGACCTTGAACCAGTCGACCTCCTCGCCCAACAGGTCCAGGAGGCGCCTCGCCCCATCGAGGTCCGGGACGTCAACGGCGACGATGAGCCGCTCACGTCCCTTCGGTCTTTTCGGCAACTCAGGCCCTCCCCGGCCGCGGACCCTTGAACGCGGGGTTCGCGGCGCCGACCAGTTCCCCGATCCAATCCACGCCGTGCCGCTCGCACCAAGCCGCCAGGCCGTCGACGACCTTCACGGCGGCCAACGGGTCGACGAAGAAGGCCGTCCCGACGGCCACCGCCGAGGCCCCGGCCATGATGAACTGCAGCGCGTCCTCGGCCGTGGCCACACCGCCCAGGCCGATGATCGGCCGGTCGACGGCCGCGGCCACTTCGTAGACGGCCCGGACAGCCACCGGACGCACGGCGGGCCCGGACAGGCCGCCGACCGTGCGCGGCAGGACGGGCTTCCGCGCCACCGGGTCGATGACCATGCCCACCAGCGTGTTGATCAATGAGAGGGCGTCCGAGCCGGCGTCGACCGCTGCCCGGGCGATCACCGTCAGGTCGGTGACGTTCGGGGTCAGCTTGGTGATGAGGGGCAACCGCGTCCGCCGCCGGCAGCCCCCGACCACGGTGGCCACCGTCGCCGGGTCGACGCCGAAGGCCATTCCGCCCTGATCGACGTTGGGGCAGGAGACGTTGATCTCCAAGGCGGCCACGCCCCCGGCCGTGTCCAGCCTGGCGGCCACCTCGCCATACTCGTCGACGGTGTGCCCGGAGACGTTGACGATGACCGGCGCTCCGGCCTGCCGCAGGGACGGCAGCTCCTCGTCGATGAACCGCTCGACCCCCGGGTTCTCGAGGCCGATGGAGTTGAGCATCCCGGCCGGCGTCTCGACCACCCGCGGCCCGGGATTGCCGGCCCGGGCCTCGAGGGTGATGCCCTTGGTGACCACCGCTCCGAGGCCACCGAGGGCGAAGAACCGGCCGTACTCGCGACCGTAGCCGAAGGTCCCGGAGGCCGTCATGACGGGGTTCTTCAGCTTCAGGCCGGCGAAGACGACACCCAGGTCAGCCACCGAGGACCACCTCCTCCGCGGCGAAGACCGGCCCATCGTGACAGACGTGGTAGTAGGCCGTCCCCGGCTTAGCTTGGCGGATGGCGCAACCGAGGCAGGCCCCGACCCCACAGGCCATCCGGGTCTCGAGCGACAGGTAGCCGCGGCGCCGCCGCCCCTCCTCGGCCAGCATCGCCTGGACCCGCCTGAGCATCGGCTCGGGTCCGCAGGCGTAGACCACCGGGCGGGCCACGTGGTCGAGCAAACCGGCCAGGACCTCGGTGACGAACCCGCGGTGCCCGGCCGACCCGTCGTCGGTGGCCGTCAAAACCTCGCCGGCCGCCTTGCCCAGGGACTCGACGGCCAGCAAGCCCTCGGCCGTCTGGGCCCCGGCGGCGGCCACCAGGGGCGCGCCCTTGGCGGCCAGCTCCTCGGCCAGGGCGACCAACGGGGCCACGCCGATGCCGCCGGCGACGAGGACGGCCGTCTCACCCGGGGCGAGGTCGGTCGGGAACCCCTGTCCCAGCGGCCCGATGAGGTCGACCTCGTCCCCCGCCGCCAGCCCGGCCAGGAAGCCTGTCCCCCGCCCGACCACGCGGAAAAGGACCTCGATCTCGCCCCGGCTCCGGTCGATGCGGTGCAGGCTCAGCGGTCGGCGCAGGAGCGGGTCCCACTGGCCCGGCGGGGCGCAGCGGACATGGACGAACTGCCCCGGCCGCGCGGCGTCGGCCACCGCCGGAGCCTGGAGGCGCAGCCGGTGAAAGAGTCCCAGGCCGTCGCCGGCCATCCCTGGGCCGGCAATGCGGCCGTCGGGTCCACCCACGACGCGGACGCTCTCCCTAATCGGCGCTCTGACGACCGAGGGCATCGCTCAACCTCTTTTCGGCCAGGTAGTCCTGGAGGGCCCGGGGCTCGAAGGGCCGCGCGGGCAACCCCGCGGCCAGCACGTCGGCCAGGGCCCGGGTCGTGTCCAGGGAGGTCAGGCAGGGCACGCCGTGCTCGACGGCCGCCCGCCGGATGCGGAAGCCGTCGCGCTCGGGCCGCTTCCCCTTGGTCAGGGTGTTGATGACCAGGTCGACCCGGCCGGCCTGGATTTCGTCGAGGAGGTTCGGGCTCCCTTCTCCGACCTTCTTCACCCGCGTCGCCGGGGCTCGCGCGGCGGCCAGGGCCCCGGCCGTGCCGGCGGTGGCCATCAGGTTGAAGCCGAGCCCGGCGAAGCGCGCCAAGAGCGGCACGGCCTCGGCCTTGTCGCGGTCGGCCACGGTGGCCAGGATCGTCCCGCCCGACGGGACCTTCAGCCCGGCCGCGATCATCGCCCGGTAGAGGGCTCCGGCGAAGTCGCGGTCGACGCCCATCACCTCGCCGGTCGACTTCATCTCCGGCCCGAGCGAGGTGTCGACCGCGGTCAGCTTGGCCCAGGAGAAGACGGGCGCCTTCACGGCCACGTAATCCGGCTCCGGCCAGAGCCCGCCGTGGTAGCCCTGCCCGCGCAGGCTGCGCCCGATGGCCACCCGCGTAGCCACCGACACCAGGGGAAGCCCGCTGACCTTGCTCAGGAAGGGCACGGTTCGGCTGGAACGCGGGTTGGCTTCGATGACCCCGACCTCGTCGCCGACCACCACGTACTGCACGTTGAGGAGACCTCGGACGCCCAGGGCCAGGCCGAGCCGGGTGGTGTAGTCGATGACCTTGGCCACCACCGCCGGGCTCAGCGACTGCTGCGGGTAGACGGCGATGCTGTCCCCCGAGTGGACCCCGGCCCGCTCGACGTGCTCCATGATCCCACCGAGGAGGACCTCCTCGCCGTCGGCGACCGCGTCGACCTCGACCTCCTTGCCCTCGACGTACTTGTCGACGAGGACCGGGTGGTCCGGCGTGACCCTCACGGCGGTGGTCATGTAGTCGTCGAGTTCCCGCGGGCTGTAGACGATCTCCATGGCCCGGCCCCCGAGGACATACGACGGCCGGACGAGGACCGGGAAGCCGATGGCCGCGGCCACTTCGCGGGCCTCAGCCGGCGAGGTGACGGTGTGCCCTGGCGGCTTCGGGATGCCCAGGTCGATGAGGAGCCGGTCGAAGCGCTCGCGGTCTTCGGCGGCATCGATGCCGTCGACGGACGTGCCCATGATCGTCGCTCCGGCCGCCGCCAGCGGGGCGGCCAGGTTGATCGCCGTCTGGCCGCCGAACTGCACGACCACCCCATCGGGCCGCTCCTTCTCGATGACGTTGAGGACGTCCTCCGTCGCCAGGGGCTCGAAGTAGAGCTTATCCGAGACGCTGGCGTCGGTGGAGACCGTCTCCGGGTTGTTGTTGATGATGACCGACTCGTAGCCCTCGTCACGCAGGGCCTTGACGGCGTGGACCGAGCAGTAGTCGAACTCGATCCCCTGCCCGATGCGGATCGGGCCGGAGCCCAGGACGACGGCCTTCTTCCGCCGCTCGACGACGACTTCGTCGGCCTGGTCGTAGGCTGAGTAGTAGTACGGTGTGCGGGCGGCGAACTCGCCCGCGCAGGTGTCAACCATCTTGTAGACCGGCCTGATCCCGGCCCGGGCCCGTTCGGCGCGGACGGCCGACTCGGCCAGCCCCGCGACCCGGCCGATGGCCCGGTCGCTGAGCCCCTTGCGCTTGGCCCGAAGCAGCGTCGCCGGATCGAGGGCCGCACCCTCGGCCAGGCCGGCCCGCAGCCCGACGAGGCCGCCGATCTTGGCCACGAAGAAGGGGTCGACCCCGGAGACGGCCGCCACGCGGTCCACCGGCCAACCCCGCCGCAAGGCCTCGCCCAGGATGAAGAGCCGCTCGTCATCGGGGTTCTCCAGGCGGTCGGCCAGCCGCTCCTCGTCCAGCCCGGCCAGGGCCGGCAGGACCACATCGTCGGCCCCGGTCTCCAGCGACCGGACGGCCTTCAGGAGCGCGCCCTCGAAGGTCCGGTCGATGGCCATGACCTCACCGGTCGCCTTCATCTGGGTCCCGAGGGCCCGGTTGGCCGTGTGGAACTTGTCAAAGGGCCAGCGGGGGATCTTCACCACGACGTAGTCGAGGGCCGGTTCGAAGCAGGCGAAGGTGTTCCCGGTGACGGGGTTCTTGATCTCGTCCAGGGACAGCCCGACGGCGATCTTGGCGGCGATAAAGGCGATCGGGTAACCGGTCGCCTTCGAAGCCAGGGCGCTCGACCGGCTGACCCGTGGGTTGACCTCGATCACGTGATAGTCGTCGCCGCGTGGGTTCAGGGCGAACTGGACGTTGCAGCCGCCCTCGATGCCCAGGGCGCCGATTATTCGCCGCGACGCCGAGCGCAGGCGCTGGTAGTCCCCATCGGGCAGGGTCTGGCTGGGGGCCACGACGATGCTGTCGCCGGTGTGGACGCCCACAGGGTCCAGGTTCTCCATGTTGCAGACGGTGATACAGTTCCCCTTGCCGTCCCTCATCACCTCGTACTCGATCTCTTTCCAGCCGGCCAGACTCTTTTCGATCAGGACCTGGCCGATGGGGCTGGCCTTCAGGCCGCGCGCGGCGACCTCCTGCAGGACCTCGGGCGTGTCGGTCAGGCCGCCACCGGTCCCGCCGAGGGTGAAGGCCGGGCGGACGATGACCGGGTAGCCGATCTCTCGGGCCAGCCGCCTGGCGGCGGCCACGTCGGAGACAATGCCGCTCCTCGGCACCGGCTCACCGATGGCCTGCATGGTCGCCTTGAACAGCTGGCGGTCCTCGGCCTTGCGGATGGACTCGAGGGGCGTGCCGAGGAGCCGTGTCCCGACCTCCTCGAGGACCCCCGAGGCGGCCAGTTCCACGGCCAGGTTCAAGCCCACCTGCCCGCCCAGGGTCGGCAAAAGACCGTCCGGCCGCTCGCGGCGGACGATCTCCGCCAGGGACTGGACGGTCAGCGGCTCCACGTATACGCGCTGGGCGGTCTCGGGGTCGGTCATGATCGTCGCCGGGTTCGAGTTGACCAGGACCACGGCCACGCCTTCCTCGGCCAGCGAACGGCAGGCCTGCGTACCGGCGTAGTCGAACTCGGCCGCCTGGCCGATGACGATGGGACCTGACCCGATGACGAGGACCTTCTTCAAATCGGCGCGGATGGGCAAGGCTCGGGACACCTTCTGTCTTTGGGGTCGCCCGGACGGGCGCCGGGTCCGGCTCGGAGCCGAGCCCTCTTGAACCAAGGCGGACGCTTATCCGGCCGCCATCGCCAGGAACCTCTCGAAGAGATAGGTCGAGTCCTGAGGCCCGGGGGCGGCCTCGGGGTGGTACTGGACGCTGAAGACCGGGTACTTCTCGTGGACGAGACCTTCCACCGTGCTGTCGTTCAGGTTGCGGTGGGTGACCGTCAGGCCCGTCCCGACGAGGCTCCCCTCGTCCACCGCGTAGCCGTGGTTCTGGGTGGTGATGTGGACGCGGTCACGATGGAGGTCCCTGACCGGGTGGTTGGCCCCGCGGTGGCCGTACTTGAGCTTGTAGGTGTCGGCCCCCAGGGCCAGGGCCAGAAGCTGGTGGCCGAGGCAGATGCCGAAGAGGGTCGCCTTGCCGACCAGGTCGCGGATGACCCCCGCCGCCTCCGGGATGTCCTTCGGGTCCCCGGGCCCGTTCGAGAGCAGGACCCCGGCCGGTTCGAAATCGAGGATGTCCTCGGCCGGCATCGTCGCCGGGGCGACGACGATGTCGCAATCATAGGCCTGCAGTGAGCGCAGGATGTTGTACTTGACGCCATAGTCGACGACGACCACCCGCGGGCCGTCACCGTAGATGCGGTAAGGCCGCGGCGTGGAAACCTCGGAGACCAGACCGGCCAGGCGCGTCGCGTGGGCCTCCCGGGCCAGCTCCTCGGCCGGCCGTTGGCCCGTGGTCAGGACTCCGAGCATCGTCCCCCGTTCGCGCAGGTGCTTGGTCAGGGCCCGCGTGTCCAGGCCGGCCAGGCCCATGATCCCCTGCTCCTCCAGGTAGTCCTGGAGGTCCAGGTCGGACCGGTAGTGGCTGGGGGCCTCGCAGTGCTCGTGGACCAGGAACCCCTTGACCCACGGGCGTCTGGACTCGACCGACCGGCCGTTGAGGCCGTAGTTGCCGACCAGAGGGTAGGTCATCGTCACGATCTGGCCGCAATACGACGGGTCGGTCAGGACCTCCTGGTAGCCGGTCATCCCGGTGTTGAAGACCACCTCGCCCCGCTGTTCGCCGGCGGCCCCGAAGGCCTCGCCCTCGAAGGCCGTCCCGTCCTCGAGTACAAGCCGCCCGATCATGCTCGCACCCCCGCTCTTCCTTGTGGCCCGACCGGTTATCGCCGGTCGGCATAACTATACTATCCGACTGTATTATTATGCATCATTATGCACCCTGCCGGTCGGGCCGTCAAGAGGTCTTGGGTCCGGAATCCCTCCGTCAGACGACCCGGCCGTCCTCGGCGACGACGCGCCCGCCGGCGATGGTCAGGACCGCCCGACCGGTCAGCTCCCAGCCCCCGAAGGGCGTGTTGCGGGCCTTCGAGGCGAACGCGCTCGGGTCCACCGTCCACTTGGCCGCCGGGTCGATGACCGTCACGTCGGCGTCGGCGCCCGGCTGAAGCGTCCCCTTGGGCAGCCCGAGGACCCGGGCCGGGCCGGCGGTCAGCTTCTCGACGGCCGCGGCCACGCTGATGACCTTCTTCGCGACCAGCTCCGTGAAGATGAGGCCGACGGCCGTCTCCAGCCCGACGATGCCGAAGGCGGCATAGTTGTACTCGACGTCCTTGTCGTCTTGGTGGTGCGGGGCGTGGTCGGTGGCGATGGCGTCGATCGTCCCGTCGGCCAGCCCGCGCCGCAGGGCGTCCACGTCGGCGGCCGTCCGGAGCGGCGGGTTGACCTTCGTGTTCGTATCGTACAGGTACCTCTCGACCGCGTCCTCGGTCAGCACCAGGTGGTGCGGGGTGCAGTCGCAGGTCACGGTGAAGCCGTTCTCCCTCGCCCGGCTCTTGGCCCAGCGGATGAGGTCCACGGAGCGGGCCGTGGAGACGTGGGTGAGGTGGACGTGCCCGCCGGTCATCTCGGCCAGCAGGATGTCCCGGGCGACCATGGCCTCCTCGGCCGCCGCCGGCATCCCGCGCAGGCCCAGGATGGTCGAGACGCGGCCCAGGTTGATGACCCCTTCTCCGGCCAGCGGGCGGTCCTCGCAGTGCGAGATCACCGGGAGCTTGAACATCTTCGCGTACTCGAGGGCGCAGCGCATGACTTCGCCGTTCTGGACCGGATGACCGTCGTCCGAGACGGCCACGGCGCCGGCCGCGGCCATGTCGCCGATCTCCGCCAGTTCCTCGCCTTTCTGGCCCTTGGTCACCGCGCCGACCGGGAAGACGTTGACGGCCCCGGTGGTCGCCGTTCTTTCGCGGATGAAAGTGACCTCGCTGGCCGTGTCGATGACCGGCCTGGTGTTGGCCATGGCGACCACCGCGGTGTAGCCGCCGCAGGCCGCGGCCCGGGTGCCGGAGGCGATGTCCTCCTTGTACTCGAAGCCCGGTTCGCGCAGGTGGGTATGCATGTCGATGAGCCCCGGGACGACCAGCTTGCCCCGGGCGTTGACAACCTTCGCCTCCTCGGCGGCCTCGGAACCCAGCTCCTTGCCCACCGCGGCGATCTTCCCGTCCTTGACCAGGACGTCCTGGACCGCGTCGACCTTGTTCGCCGGGTCGATCACCCGCCCGCCCTTAATCAGCAGCTTCATCGGTCGCCCCTCCCAACAGCAGATAGAGGATGGCCATGCGGACGGCCACCCCGTTGGTGACCTGCTCAGTGATGGTCGAGTGCTCGCCGTCGGCGACGTCGCTCGCAATCTCCACGCCGCGGTTCATCGGACCCGGGTGCATCAGCAGGTGGTCCTTCTTGGCCAGGGCCAGGCGCTCCCTATTGACCCCGAAGATCCGGGAGTACTCGCGGGTGCTCGGGAAGAGGCCCCTCTGCTGCCGTTCGAGCTGCAGGCGCAGGACGTTGACCACGTCGGCGCCTTCGATGGCCTCCTCGACCCGGGTGTAGGCCTTCACCCCCAGCTCCTCGATGTACGGCGGGATGAGCGTCGAGGGCCCGGCGACGACGACCTCGGCCCCCATCTTGGTCAGGCCCCAGATGTTCGAGCGGGCCACCCGGCTGTGGTAGACGTCGCCGACTATCGCCACGCGCAGGCCCTTGAGCTGGCCCTTCCGTTGCAGGATGGTGAACATGTCGAGGAGACCCTGGGTCGGGTGCTCGTGCATGCCGTCGCCGGCGTTGACCACCGAGGCGTCGAGGATCTTGGCCAGGTAGTGGCACGATCCCGAGATGGGGTGGCGCATGATGACCACGTCCATCCCCATGACCTCGACCGTCCTGGCCGTGTCGCGCAGGGTCTCGCCCTTGACCACGCTGGACGTGGTCGTGGCGATGTTGACCGTGTCCGCGCTCATGTATTTCCCCGCCAGCTCGAAAGACGTCCGGGTACGCGTGCTGGGCTCGTAGAAGAGGGTCAGGACGGTCTTGCCGCGCAGGGTCGGTACTTTCTTGATCGGCCGGCTGATGATCTCCTTGAGCGACTCGGCCGTGTCCAGGATGAGCTGCATGTCGGTCGTGCTCATCTCCTGCAGGCCGAGGATGTCCTTGCTGGCCAGTCTCATCTGTTCCACCTCGACTTCTGGGGGCTCCGGCGCATGAAGAAACCTCCCCGCTTAGATTGTCCGGCGGGGAGGTTGGGCACACGAAAGCCGTTCTCGCTGCCCTTTCCAGCCTCACCGGACCGAGTTCAAGGGCCTTGCTGACTTGCTGGTGTTCCTGGTCCTCGATGCTAACCGAGGCCTTCAGCCCTCGGCCTTTTCCATGATCATGACCCGGTCTTCGCCACCGTCGATCTCCGTCAGGTGGCACTCGATGACCTCGCGCTTGGAGGTCGGGACGTTCTTGACCACGTAATCGGCCCGGATTGGCAGCTCGCGGTGGCCCCGGTCGATGAGCACGGCCACCTGGATCTGGGCCGGACGCCCCAGGTCCATCAGGGCGTCCAGGGCGGCGCGGATGGTCCGCCCGGTATAGAGCACGTCGTCGGCCAGGATGATGGTCTTTCCGGCGACAGTCACCGGCACCTCGGTCCGGTGGACCACCGGCTGTTCGGTCCGGGTGGTCAGGTCGTCGCGGTAGAGGGTGATGTCGAGCACCCCGACCGGGACCTTGCGGCCCTCGATCTCCTCGATGAAGGCCGCCAACCGCTGGGCCAGCGGGACACCGCGGCGCCGGATACCGATCAGGATCAGCCCCTCAGTACCTTTGTTCCGTTCGATGATCTCGTGGGCGATCCGGACCAGACCGCGGCGGATCGCGTCGGCATCCATGATCTGGGCTTTCTCCACAAGGTTGGTGGCCATGGCCTCGCCTCCCGCTGGTAGCTTGTCCTTAGACCGGGCACAAAAAAGCCTCCTGCCTGAGCGGCAAGAAGCGACCTCACAAAATCGCTGGGTTGCTCCTTACCGGTCTCGCTGGACCCGTTTATAAGGAACCCGGTCAGACTTATTTTAGCAAGGGCCACCAATCCTGTCAAACGGTTTCTGAAGCCAGTCTTTTCCACGTCGGCCTCTTGAGGTCAATCGGATCAGGACGGGTTTCCGCCAAGCAGCTCTCGGGCGGCGGCGATTTGCGTTGAGACCTGTTCCGGCGACGGGCCGCCGGCCGAAGTCCGGGCGGCGACGGCCATCTCCGGCCGGACCTGAGCCAGGATGTCCTCGCCGAACAAGGGCGAGAACTCGCGGAAGTTCTCGAGGGTCAGGTCGGTCAGGGCCAGGCCGCGCTCCAAGCAGTGTAGGACGATGCGCCCGACGACCTCGTGGGCCTGGCGGAATGGCAGGCCCTTCTTGGCCAGGTGGTCGGCGACCTCGGTGGCCGTGGAGAAGCCGCCGCCGGCAGCCTTCCCCATCGCCTCGGCTTTCACCTTCATCGTCGCCAGCATCCCCGCCGCCACTTCCAGGGCGGCCTCGACCGTGTCCACGGCCCCGAAGGTCGCCTCCTTGTCTTCCTGCAGGTCGCTGTGGTAGGCCAGGGGCAGGCCCTTCATCGTGGCCAACAGCCCGGCCAGGTTCCCGAAGACCCGCCCCGCCTTGCCCCGGACGAGTTCGGCCACGTCCGGGTTCTTCTTCTGCGGCATGATGCTGGAGCCCGTGGCGAAGGCGTCGTCCATCTCGATGAACCCGAACTCGGCCGTGGACCAGAGGACGAGTTCCTCGCCGAGCCGGCTCAGGTGGACCATCAGGATGGACCCGGCGGCCAGGAACTCCAGGAGGAAGTCGCGGTCGGAGACGGCGTCCATGCTGTTTTCGTAGACCCCGGCCAGACCGAGGTCGGCGGCGACGGCCTCCGGGTCGATCGGAAAAGACGTCCCGGCCAGGGCGCCCGCCCCGAGGGGCGAGGCATCGGTCCGGCGCAGGCAGTCAGCGAACCGCTCCCGGTCGCGCCGAAGCATCCAGAAGTAGGCCAGCAGGTGGTGCGAGGAAAGGACCTGCTGGGCCC
>JAJZPE010000047.1:0-2191 GCA_021811325.1 Bacillota bacterium | reverse complement strand
CGTGGCGCCCCGACCGGGCCCGCCCACGCCCAGGTGCTCCTCGGCCCGGTCGACGATGACCTTCTGCAGCCCACGGATGAGCCCGAGGACCCGGCCAAGTTCCTCTTTCATGTAGAGGTGCATGTCCAGGGCCACCTGATCGTTGCGGCTGCGGGCGGTGTGCAGCTTGCCGCCGGTCGGCCCGATGAGCTCGGTCAGGCGGCGCTCGACGTTGGTGTGGATGTCCTCGAGCTCCGGCCGCCAGGGGAAGGCGCCGGACTCAATCTCCTCCTCGACGTGGTCGAGCCCGCCGAGGATGGCGGCCACGTCGCCCGCCGCAAGGATGCCGGACTTCCCCAGCATCCGGGCGTGGGCCCGGCTCCCGGCGATGTCCTGCCTGTACAGGCGCCGGTCGAAGGACAGCGAGGCGGTGAACCGCGCCGCCCGGGCGTCCGCGCCCTTGGTGAACCGGCCGCCCCAGAGCTTGTCCGGGCCGGGCCTGGCACCGCCGTCGCCCGCACCCTTCCCCATGCCCCCGCCCTTCTCCGCGCCGGAATCGGATGATTCTCCCACCATCGTCGTCCCCCCTCCAGACAGCCAAGCCGGGGCCGATTGCCTCGGCCCCGGTTGGATTCTACGGTCTGTGTCTCAGGCCCTGCCCGCCCCGCTGCCTCAGTCGGCAACGATGAGCCTCTCGCCCAGGGCCTTCCGGCGCTCCTGGGCATTGACCGCGCTGTAGACCCGTGTCGGCAGGCCCCAGACGTCGATGAAGCCCTTGGCCGACTTGTGGTCGAAGGCGTCGCCCTTGTCGTAGGTCGCCAGTTTGTAGTCATAGAGCGAGGCCGCCGACTTCCGGCCGGCGACGATGCAGTTGCCTCTCCACAGCTTGACCCGGACCGTCCCGCTGACCGTCTCTTGGGTCGCGTCGATGAAGGCGTCGAGGGCCTTCTTGAGGGGCGAGTACCACAAGCCGAAATAGGTCAGCTCGGCGTACTTCTGCTCGAGCATCGGCTTGAAGTGGGCGACCTCACGCGGCAGGCAGAGGTCTTCGAGGTCGCGGTGGGCCGCCAGGAGCACGGTCGCCGCCGGGCACTCGTAGTTCTCCCGGGACTTGATGCCGACGAGGCGGTTCTCGACGTGGTCGACCCGCCCGACCCCGTGCCCACCGGCGATCTTGTTCAACCGCTCGATGAGGTCGACCGGTCCCATCCTGTGCCCGTCCAGGCTCATCGGCAGGCCGCGCTCGAAGCCTATCTCAACGTACTGCGGGTCGGCGGGGGCCTTGTCGGGGCCCACCGTCCAGGTGTAGATGTCCTCGGGTGGCTCGACCCACGGGTCCTCGAGGACGCCGCACTCGATGCTGCGGCCCCAGAGGTTCTCGTCGATGCTGTAGGGGTTCTTCTTGCCCACCGGGATAGGGATGTCGTGGGCCTTGGCGTAGTCAATCTCTTCCTCGCGGGACATGACCCACTCCCGGACGGGGGCGATGACCTTGAGGTCTGGGTTGAGGGCGGCCACTGAGACGTCGAAGCGGACCTGGTCGTTGCCTTTGCCGGTGCAGCCGTGGGCGACGGCCTCGGCCCCCTCGGCCTCGGCCACCTCGACCAGGAGGCGCGAGATGAGCGGCCGGGACAAGGCCGACGACAGCAGGTAGCGGCCCTCATATATGGCGTTGGCCTTGAGGGCCGGGAAGACGTGGTCGCGGGCGAACTCCTCCCGCGCATCCAGCATGAAGGACTTCTTCGCCCCGATGGTCAGGGCCTTGGCCTTGATGAAGTCGAGGTCCTTCCCCTCGCCGACGTCGATGGACAGGGCGATGACCTCGGCGTCGTACCTCTCCTGGAGCCAGCGGATGGCGACCGAGGTATCGAGACCCCCGGAGTAGGCCAGGACGACTTTCTTCAACGGCGTTACCTCCTCGTGGCGCCTCGCCGCTCGGGCGGCGGTGGCGGCTAGCTTGGCCCGCGGAGCCCCGCCTGGACCCCTTACCGGGCTGCTAGAGCTTATGACGGGTATGGCCATAATTATACCTAGTCACGCATAGTTATGCAATACCCTCGAGAAGAAAACCCGCGCGAAGAAAAGGCTCGCGCGGGATGGTGGCCGGCTCGACGGTGGCCGGCTCATCGCGGGCACGTCTTCAGGCCTTAATCCAATCTTTTTGCCAGATTTCGCCGTCTGACCGCTCCTGCCGAGCTTGTCTCAGGATTTA
>JAJZPE010000046.1 GCA_021811325.1 Bacillota bacterium | reverse complement strand
ATCTGGCGAACGGGCGTTCCCCCTTGTCTCCATCATATCTCTCCTGCCGGTTTCTGGCAAGCGTTACTATTCGACAGGAAAATGTCAGGGAAACGTGGGCCCGTTCTAGCAGAAGCTGAGGCCCAAAGCGCACGCTGTCTCTGCAAACAGGCCCGGGTGACAGCTCGAGCCCCACCTGGCCGCGACCCTGAACTCGGAGTGGGTGATGCTGGGGGCGGAGCGCCCTTCGGCGATGCGCGGCGGCGGCCGTGCGGAGGTGGACGATGGACCTGACGGCGGGCACCAGAGGCGAAATCCTGAAGCGACTCAAGAGCGGAGGTCCGACGACCGCCGGGGAGCTCAGCCGCGCCCTGGGGATGGCCCCGAACGCCATCCGGACGCACCTGGCCCTCCTCGAGCAGGGCGGCCTGATCGAAGCCCATTGGGAGAAGCGAAAGCGCGGCCGCCCGGCCAAGGTGTACGGCCTGACGCCACATTCCGAGGGGCTGTTCCCGCGGCACTACGACCAGCTACTCGAGGAGCTCATCGGCGAGCTGCGGGCCGCCGACGGCCCAGATAAGCTGGGCCGGCTCGTCACGGGCATGGCCGGGCGCTGGGCCGAGCGGCTGGCGCCCGGGCTTCAGGGCCTGGACTTCGAGGCCCGGCTGGCCGAGCTCGTCCGGCACCTCGACCTCGGTGACCTGATGCCCAGGCTGAAAAAGGAAGACGAGGGCTTCTATACCCTCGTCGTCTTCAACTGCGTCTACCTGAACACGGCCCGGTCGCACCGGGAGGTCTGCCGACTCATCCCGACCGTCATCGAGCGGCTGACGGGAGCGAAGGTGACCCATGGCCCCACGGTCCACCAGGGCCGGAGCCACTGCGAGTACTGGATCGAGCGGCGGGACTAGGCGGCGTGAATCAGGGCTGCGAATGGGTCGGCGGGGACCAGGTCGGCCGGGGCTTCAAGCCCCCCGCCGCGGGCACGTGGAGATGCCGAACAACACGTACAGCGGGCAGAAACCGACGGCTGCGACGACGATGAAGACGGCTCCGATTACCGCGAGGACCGTCCCCAGCGTCCCGGCGAGGAACGAAACCCGGGCAAGCTTGCCGGCGATGAGCAGGACTCCAACCATACCCCTGATGACCCGATCGGCGACCCCTGTGTTGGCCTTCATCTGGGCTCCTCCTTCGGCCGGCCGTTCGCGGCCGGCTTCATTTTGCTTCTTTGCCCTGATGATAGGCCGCCGCAAGCGTCGGTGTCCACTGTCTAAAATGACGAAAACCCCAATTATGAGGTTGTCGACCAAAGGACTGTCCTCGATGACCTTGGTCATCTCGGCCACGATCAGCTGGACCGCGGTCAGGCCCTCGGCGGTGGCCCGGCGGACCTCGAAGACGTGGCGGAGTTCCTCAGGTGGGATGGCTGGGCTGGGAGCCAGGCGGTGGGCAATGTCGTCGGCGCCGGTGGTGGTGACGTGGATACCGGTGAATCTTCAGGGCCTCACGGACCGACGGCCGGCTCACCCCGAGCAACACCACCACATAGCCGGGCGCCGCCCCCTCACTCGCCGACCCGCCCTCCTGCGTTGACCAAGTGCTGGGTGGCCAAAGCGAGAACTCGGTCCAGGAACCGGGCGATGTCCTCTTCAGTGTCCAAGCCGTAATCCTTCTCTTTCTCTATCTCGTCGCCCAGAGCCCGCACGGCCTCGTCGGCCAGGCCGCACTTCACCATGACTGCGGCCAGGCGGCCGGCGGCATCGATCAGGCGGAAGGGACCGTACTCCTTAGGCTCTTTTCCGAGAAGCTTGGCCGAGGACAACATGAAGACAATGACCTTGAAGACCTCCGGGACGACTGCGCCCAGGCGTCCTTCGGAAGGTCCACCTTCTGGTGGTCTCCCTTCGGGAGCCATGGCCCCACCCTTGATTCCGGCGCTCATTTCGGACCGTCTCCGTCCCAAGCGGCCGCGCCTTCGAAGGGGCGGCCGAACCGGTTTCTGTGCCCGACCTGGGCCATGGTCCGGCGCCTACGGGGCACCCGCACGGGCCCCGCCGGGTAACCCAAAGCGATCAGAAGTTCAAGCCGAACCTCCTCGGGGAGCCCGAGAAGCCTCGACACGCTCGGAGCATCGTAGGACAGCACGGGGCACGACCCGATGGCCAACGCGGCGGCTTCCAGAAGGATGTTCTGGGCGGCCATGGCCGCGTCCATCGGCGGCAGGTCTTCGTCGCCATCGTCACGGGCGTTCCCGTACCCATCGATGCAGACCGCGATGACGGCCGCCGGCCGGCCGATGATCCCCGGGGCGAAAGCCTGCAGGGCCTCAAGCTGCTCCGGGTCGTCGACGGCGACGAAGATCCACGGCTGTCGGTTCGACCCGCTGGGTGCCCAGCGCCCAGCCTCAACCAGTCGGAGCAGGTCGGCCTCCGGGATCCGTTGGGCGGTATAGCGGCGGACAGACCGCCTGGCCTTGATCAGGTCGAGCAGGCCACCATCGGGTCTGGCAAGATCGGCTTTGACCGAACTCATCGCCTGTGCCTACCCCCTCACTCCGCCTTCAGCGACCGGGCCAGGGTGGCGAGTTCGGGGTGAACGACCCGGCCCTCCTGCAGCAAGGCGACCCCATCCAGCCAAACCGAGGAGTTAAGGCAGATCCCGTCGGTGTGGGACTTGGCCGGAATGCCGTCGGGTGGGGCGTCGACGGCTTGCAGATAACCCAGCCCCCACTCGGTGGCCCCCCAGACCCGCTCATCTTCAAGCACGTTGCCGGTGAGCTTGGCCCCGGGGTTGAAGCCGTAGGCGATGTGCGCCAACCGCAGCATGTTCGGGTCGTCGAAGGACGAAAGCCAGGCGCCGTAGGTCACGGCGTCCTTCCCGCCGGTGATGTCGACGACGCGCCCTTCCTTGACGGTCAAGCCCACGGGGGCATCGACCAGCCGGTTGAGCGGCGGGCTGATGGTGCCATCGAAGACGATGGTCCCTTCGATGGTCTGGTGAATCGGGGCCCAACTGATCTGCCCGGTGAGGAAGTGGGCGCCGGGGACGTTGGCGAGGCCCGTGTCGCATGAGTAGAGCCGGGTCGGGTCGTTCTTGAAGCGGATGTCTGTCCCCGCAGGGGTGGTCACTCGCATGTCGCGGGCATTCTTAGTAAGCTCGGTCACCCGGTTAAGGAACGAGCGGAGCCCGCCGTGGTCCACCCGGCTGATGCACCTGACCATCATGTCCACGTTCATCCCGACCAGACACAGGTAGCGCAACCGCGGGTTGGCGTCTCTGGCCATCTCGAAGGGGGTCGAGTAGAGCAACCACTGGTTGTTGAACTCGACCCAGGCGTCAACCTTGGCCAGGGCCGCTGCCAGGGCCTCGACGGGCAGGGCCGGGTCGGCCGCCTTGCCGACCCCGGTCGGGCTGGCCAGGGTGATGACCATCGGCTTGCCGCCGGCGGCATGGACGGCCGCGGCCGTCGCTGAGACCACCCGTTCCTCGGACTCAGTGTCGGCGGTGATGGCGACGACCTCTCCTGGTCTTACGCCCAGGATTTCGGCCGTCAGAATGGCGGCCGACCGCGGCAACTCGTACTCATAGAGCGGCATCCTTCTCCCTCTTTCCCTCATGGACTGCGGCCTTTACAGCCCTGGCCTTCTTTCAGACAGTTGACAGCTCACGAAGGGCCGCCGGAAGACCCGACCGACCGCCCGCGGGCGATGACCTTGGCCCCGTCGAAGTAGACCTCCGGCTGGGGGACGATGAAGTCTTCGTGCAGGTCCGACTCGGTCTGGCCGCCCATGTGGCTGGAGTCGCCGATGGCGATGTGGATGGTGCCGCGGATCTTCTCAGCCTCGAGGACATTGTCCGGGGTCTTGGCGTTCGGGTTCGTCCCGATGCCCAGTTCGGCGCAGTTTCTCCGGGAACGCTCGGGGGCGTCGGCCACCCCGAGGTTCAGTTTTTCGGCGAACCGGCGGCCCACCTCGCCGCCGCCCGCAATCTCGGCTACGTAGCCGCCCCTAAAGACCAGGCTCATGTCTTCCGACAGGTCAGGGTACCAGCCTCTCTGAACGACCAGGCGGCCTTCGGCCGTGCCCTCGACGGGGGCCGCGAAGGCCTCCCCCGCGGGGAGGTTGCCCCAGCTCCCGGGGGTGTTGAGGAAGCCGTCATCGGCCCCGCCCTTGCGCCCATCAAGGGAAAAGGTGAGGTCGGTGCCGGCCGGCGAGGTCACCCGGACCAGCCTGGTCCGGGTGATGAGGTCGACGAAGAATCGCGTCTCGTGACGCACGGCGGCGTAGTCCACGGCCATCGGTCCGTCGGGCATGAACATCCTGGCCATGATTCCGGGCATGCTGGCGATGCGCGCGCCGGCCCCGGCCGCCTCGGCCGTGGCCCGCGTGTGGGTCAGGGAGTAGGTGGTCATGGCCACGACCGCGGAGGCCGCCTTCATTTTCCCGGCCACCGCCTCGGGCACCTCGGTCCCATGCTGCCCAACCGAGGAATAGGGGAGAAACTCGACCCGCGCCGCCGGGAAGGCCTCGGCGGCGATGGCGGCGACCCCTCGGGCTAGGACGGTCCGGCCGATGAAGTCTTCCGTGGCCCCGAAATCGAGCCTGGCCAGCTCATCCGCGGACGGGACGTCGGTCAGGATAAGGAGGCTTTCCCCGTCCTTGAGGCCCATGTTGTCCCGCAGCATCGCCGCCACGGCGGGGGCCAGTGATTTGAGATCAAGCAACGCCTATGCACCTCCAGTTCAATGGCCCGGGCTCGCGTATACACCGATCTTGCTGTGGGTCAGTCCCAATTCGAGAAGGGCCTGGAGCATCCGCACGGCGGCCGCGGCGGGCTCGACCACCGGGACGCCGACCTCGTCCTGCACGGTTCTGGCCACCTCGGCCATACAGGTACAGCCAAGGACGATAACTTCGGCCCCGTTCCGCCTGACGGCCTCCCTGGCCGCCTCGGCGATCAGCCGCGCCGTCAGGCCGGGATCGCGCCCGAGTTCGAGGACGGGAAGCTCAATCCCGACCGCCGAGGCCAGCCTGGCCTCGAGGCCCAGGGCGCGGACCTGCCTTTCGACCCACGGGCCGGAATTCTTGAAGGTCGAGACGACCGAGAACTTATGCCCGAGCGTGGTGGCCAGGAGCATGGAGGCCTCGGCCGGCCCGACCACCGGGATGTCCACCAGCTCCCGGGCCGCCTCGACCCCTGGGTCGGCGAAGCAGTTGACGATGACCCCGTCGTACTTTTCGGCCGCCTCGACGACGACGTCGAGGACCCCCGGGACAGCGAACCCTTCGTCAAAATAGGTCTCAACCGACGCCGGCCCGGTCTCAAGACTAGCCGTAGCGATGGCCAGGTCGTGACCGGAGGCCAGGCCGGCAAAGTAATCCCGGAACTTCTCCTCCAGGCCGGCCGAGGTCACCGGGTTGACCACGAGAACCTTTTTCATCCCCTTGCCCCCTTCAAAGGCAGCGCGTAACCACGGGTCTTTCGGGGCTCGGGCCGTCGGTACAAGCCTGCCCGGCTGTGGGTCAGCCCGAGGTCGATGGTCGCCTCCAGGACCTTGAGCGCGGCGGCCAAAGGCTCGACCACGGGGACTTCGAGCCGCTTGCGGATGGCCTCGGCCAAGGCAGCCAGGCCCGTGCACCCCAGGACGATCACCTCGGCCCCGTCCCGCTCGATGGCCAATCTGGCCCGGTTCACGGCCACTTCGACGGTACGGGTCGCGTCTTTTTGCAGATCCAGGACGGGCACGCCCAGATCGATGACCGAGGCCAGTCGCTCGGATAGGCCGAGGACCCGGGCGTGGGTCTTGTGGCGCTGGTCGAGGCTCTTCAACACGGACAGGATCGAAAACCTCGACCCGAGCATGCTGGCCAGGATCATCCCGCTCTCCCCGGGGCCGGCCACGGGGACGTCGAGGTATTCCCGCGCGGCCGCGACCCCCGGGTCGAGGAAGCAGTTGATCAGCACCCCGTCGTAGCCCGCGCCCTTTTCCAGGACGCGCCGGAGGATATTCGGGATTGCCTGGGCCTCGTGCACGGCCGATTCGAGCGAGTCCGGCCCGCGCTCGAGGTGGACGAGGTCCACCGTTGTGCCCCGGCGAGCCAGCCCGTGGAGGTACTCGGAGTCCGACTCCTCCCAGGGGTCGGTGCCGACGGGATTCACCACCAGTACCCGCCGCGCCTTGCCAGAAAGGGATTCCGCCATCAGTTCCCCTCCACAATCCGGCGGGGTTCGAAATCGAAGCCGAAAAAGCGGGGCACCAGGATCTCGAGCCCCCGCGGGGTCAGCCATTCCTTTGGCGCCGGGAAGGCCAGGACGGCGACTTCCGTGCCCTTCTTGACGTAGGGGTTGTTCACCGGCCTCGCGGTTTCCCTTTCCAGCACGCAGATCAAATCGGGGGCGGTCACGTCCACCTGCCCGTCGCGCCAGGCGATGAGGTTCTCATTCTTGAACCAGACGCGGTAGGCGCTTCCCGAGTAGCGGCCGGCCCCGGCTATCGCCATCTCACCGAAGAGGAAGCCGTCTCGGTCCTCCCACTTCGGGTCGGCGGTCAGGGCGCCCTCGAACATAAGGCTGCCGCGCCCGGCCTCCAGGATCGCCGGGAGGGCGTCCCGGCCGGCCTCCTGGGCCTCCCGCCTCGCCCGGCCCACGGCCCGGGCATAGGACAGGGCCCCCTTGATCACCGCCCCAGCCTTCAGGTCACGGGCGCGGGTTGGGTGGTCGGCCGTGGCGATCATCCCCCCGCTCACGACGGCCAGGGCCCGGACCATGTCCTCGGCCCGGAAGTCGTCGACCACCTTGGGCAGGACCGCGGTTTCCCCGAACCGGGTAGCCAGGCCCAGTGGGAAGATGGGAAGCCCACTGACGTAGTAGGTCGAGAACTGCAGATCCGGGACCGCCCGCCCGGCCGCGTCGGCGTCGACAAACGGTATTCCGGCCCGGGCCGCGGTGGCCATGGCCACCGCCGTGTTCAGGCCGCCGTACTCGATGGACACGGTCGCGGCCATCTTCTCTCCCAGATGGTCCTCCAGCGCCCGCATGGCCAGATAGGCCTCGGGCTCCGGCGCTCTTGGCAACCGGGCGAAGCGCGCCTCGCGTTCCGGCGGCACGGGGGCCATCGACCCGGTGAAATAGGGCGAACAGGCAAGGGCATTGTCATCCAGTTCATCGAGGTCGATCAGGAGGAACCTGCGCCCGGCATCGATCTCCACCTTGACCAGAGCCAGCCCCCGCGCCGGGTCCCCGCCGCCCCCGGTCCCCAGGATGGTGCAACCGTAGAGGGTGTCGGCGATGGCCTTGAAGTCCAGTTCCTTCACGTTTTTCCCCCCTTATTGGCCGTCCTGCCGGCCGTTTTCGATGGGCACATACTCGCGGTCGACCCCGGCGTACCTGGGCCCGAAAATGGCCAGGCCGCCCTCATTCCGCCAGGCCGCCGGGGCGGGGAAGCCGATGACGGCCACCGCGGCCCCTCCGGTCACCTCGGGGTTGATCAAAGGCTGGCCGCTTTCCGCATCGAGCAGACAGATCAAATCGGGTACGGTGACGTCCGGGCGGCCATCCCGCCACGAGGCCATGTGCTCGTTCTTATACCAGACCCGGTACTCGGAGCCGGCCCATTCATCGGTCCCCTTGAGTTGGACCTCACCGAGGGTGAAGCCGGCTTCGTCTTTCCAGGTGGCGCGGGTGACAACCCCGCGAAACAACCGGAACCCGTCCCCGGCCTTGCGGGCGGCCTCAACCGGATCGGCCCCTTTCGCCCTGGCCTCGCGGATGGCCGCGCCGATCTTCTCGGCGTGGGAGACGGCCCCATCGACGACCGCGCCTCTAAGGCGACCGGCCCGGATGGGGTGGTCGGCCACCCCGATCCGGTTTTGGCTGGCCACAGCCATCGCCCGGACCAGGCTCTCGGCCCGGAGGTCGTTAACCACCTTCTTGATGATGGCCACGTCGCCGAACTGGTTGGCCACCGCCATCGGGGTGATGGACACGCCGCTCAGGTGGAAGGTCGAGTGGATGAGTTCCGGGACCGAGCGGCCGGCCGGGTCGCCGTCGACGATGGGGACATCCAGGTTGGCCGCAGCCGTAAGGGCGCTGGCCGTGTTGCCGCCGCCGAGTTCCGTGGAGATGACCGCCCCGACCTTCTGGCCGAGGTACTCGGCCAGGGCCCGGGCGGCGATGATCGACTCCAGCTCACTCACCCTGGGTAGGTCCTTGTAGGCGGCGATCTGCTCGGGGCTGAGGGGCGAGATCGACCCGGCGAAATACGGCGACACAACCAGGGCGTCCGCCGGAAGCTCGTCGATGCCCGCCAGGCGGACCCTCTTGCCCGCGGCGGCGTCCGCCCGGACCATCTCCAAGCCCTTTGTCAGGCTTCCGCCTCCACCCGTGCCCAGCACGGCGCACCCCAAGAGGATGTCCTCGAGCGTCTGTAACGTCAGTGCCCTCAACGCTTCTCCCTCCGTCTTTGTGGATTATAATTGGGTCCAGTTCAGGTGAAAGGTCAGGGGTTCAGAAGGTGACAGGCGACGTAGTGGTCCTCCCCAGCGCCTGAAAGGGGAGGCTCTTTCTCACCGCAGACCGGCCCAGCCGAACGGCAGCGGGGGTGGAAACGGCACCCCGAAGGCGGATTGGCCGGACTGGGCACGTTCCCCTCGAGGACGATCTCCTGCCCCTTGCGCTCGGGGTCGGGGACCGGGACCGCCGAGAGGAGCGCCTGCGCGTACGGGTGCAGGGGCCGGTGGAAGACCTCCTCGACCGGACCGTGCTCGACGATCTTGCCCAGATACATAATGGCCACCCGGTGGCTGAGGTGCTCGACGACGCTGAGGTCGTGGGAGATGATCAGGTAACTCAGGCCGAGCCGTTCCCGCAAGGTCTTGAGAAGGTTCAGGATTTGCGCCTGAACCGAGACGTCCAGGGCGGAAGTGGGCTCGTCGAGGATGATGAACTTCGGGTTCAAAGCGAGGGCTCGAGCGATCACGACCCTCTGGCGTTGCCCGCCACTGAACTCGTGGGGGTAGCGGTAGAGGTGGCCCCCTTCAAGGCCGACCTCTTGAAGCAGCGAGCGCACGCGGTCCTCGATTTCCGGGCGGGTCAGGCGGAGGTGGGTGACGAGCGGCTCGGCGACGATGTCCCGGACCATCATCCGCGGATTCAGGGCCGAATAGGGGTCCTGGAAAACGATCTGCATGTCCCGGCGGAGCAGCCTCATCTCTTCCCCACGCAGGGCGATGATGTTCTTGCCCTCAAAGAGAATCTCGCCGCTCGTTGGCTCAAGGAGCCGGAGGATAGCCCGACCGAGGGTGCTCTTGCCGCACCCCGACTCGCCGGCCAGGCCGAAGGTTTCGCCCCGCCCGCGAAGGGTCAGGTCGACCCCGTCGACGGCGCGGACCCAGCCGCCGACCTGGCCGAAGACTCCCCGCCGGAGGGGGAAGTATTTCTTGAGCCCTCGCACTTCAAGGAGCGCGTCCAACCCGTCTCCTCCTCGCGATGTTGGCGGTTGCCGGCGTCGCCGGACCTCTCCCAGCGCCACTTAGGCCGGCTTCCCACAGGCTGCGTAATGGCCTGGCCCGATGGGGGCGAGCACCGGACGCGCCTCCCGGCAAGCGTCGTCTCGCCTCGGACAGCGTGGGTGAAAGTAGCAGCCGGTTTCGGGCCGGCGGATGACCGGCACCGCTCCCTCGATCACCGGCAGCTTGTCCCTTGTCTCCCCCAGCCGGGGGATGGCTTTCAATAGTAGTCCCGTATAGGGATGGGCAGGCCGGTGGAAGATGTCCCGGGTTGGCCCGACCTCGATGACGTTTCCGGCGTACATCACGGCGACCCGGTCGGAGACCTTGGCGATTACCCCGAGGTTGTGGGTGATGAAAACGATCGACGCCTTGATCTCGTGGCGGAGATCATCAATGAGCCTGAGGATTTGGGCCTGGATGGTCACGTCAAGGGCGGTCGTGGGCTCATCGGCGAAGAGCAGGTCGGGATTCGAGGAGAGGGCCATGCCGATCATCACCCGCTGCCTCATGCCGCCGCTCAGTTCGTGAGGGTAACTGCCGAGGATCTTGTCGGGGTTCGGCAAGCGGACCCGCCCGAGGGCAGCCAGGGCCCGTTCCCTGGCCTCCTTGAGCGACACCCCCTGGTGGATGGCGATGATCCTGGTGAGCGGTTCCCCGACCGTGAACACCGGGTTAAGGGAAGACATGGGGTCCTGAAAAATCATGGCGATCTCGCGGCCCCGGATCTTCCGCATCTCGGCTTCCGTCTTCGCCAAGAGGTCTTGGCCCTTGAAAAGCACCGGCCCTCCTTCGACGATGGCCTTCCTCTCGGGTAACAGGCGGAGGACGGTTGAGGCGGTCACGCTCTTGCCCGAGCCCGTCTCGCCGACCAGCCCGAGGATTTCCTGAGGGAGGACGGCGAGACTCTGGATATCGACGGCCTGGACCCTCCCGCTGAAGGTGCGGAAGGAAACCTTGAGGTCCCTGATCTCCAAGATCGCTTCCGGCAAGCCCTTCACCCTTCTCTCGTCTTCGGATCGAGGATCTCCCGGAGGCCGTCGCCGACGAAGTTGAAGGCCAGGACGGCCAGGAAGATGGCCAGCCCGGGGAAGGTCACGTACCACCAGGAGGTCATGAAGAAGTTGCGGCCGATGCTGACGATGAGCCCCCACTCTGGCTGCGGCGGCTGGGCGCCGAGCCCCAGGAAGCTCAGGGAGGCCGATTCGAGGATGATCGAACCGAAGTCCATGGACGCCTGGACGATGATGGGGGCCACGGCGTTGGGCAGAATGTGCCGGAAGATGATCCTCGGCCTGGGAACACCGATGGCCCTGGCCGCCTCGACGAAGCCCCTCTCCCTCAAGGAGACGGCCTGCCCCCGGATGAGCCGCGTGTACCACGGCCACCAGGAGAGGGCGATGGCGATCATCGCGTTGGTCAAACTCGGGCCGAGCATGGCCGTGATGGCGGTGGCCAGGAGGAGGGGTGGGAAGCTGAGGAAGACGTCGGTAATCCGCATGATCAGCTCGTCGATGAAACCACCAAAGTAACCGGCGAAGAGCCCGAGGGGCACGCCAATCAAGAGGGCCAGGCCGATGGCGATGATCCCGACGGTCAGGGAGATCCGGGCCCCGAAGACCACCCGGCTGAGCATGTCGCGCCCCATTTCATCGGTGCCGAAGGGGTGGCTCCGGCTGGGCGCCTGGAGTCTATGCTCGGTGTGGACGTCGGCGAAGGCGTCTTTCGGATACGGGGCCACCACCGGGGCCAGAACCGCCACCAGGACCAGCACGAGGACGACGATCAGGCCCACCAGGGTGAGGACGTTTTTCCGCAGCAGGTAAAGGTTGTATGCCAAGCCGGGCAGGGCGAAACGACGCCCCTTTTCGCGGCCGGGATCAACTGCGGACATCGGCTCTACCCCCCTTGGGCTCTTGCCGGATCGGGTTGACGGCTGACTCGCGGCGGGCTTTCCCAGGCGGCTTTCCTCAGGCGGCCTTGATCCGGGGATCCAGGATCGCCTGGACAACATCCACCGCCAGGTTCAAGGCGACGTAGAAGATGGCCACCAGGATGGTCACGCCCATGATCGCCGGGTAATCGGCGGCCAGCACCGCGTCGGCCGCATAGTGGCCCAGCCCCGGCCAGTTGAAGACGGCTTCAATCAGGAACGTGCCGGCAAGGGAGTAGGCGACAGTCAGGGCGATGACCGTCACCGTCGGACCGATGGCGTTCTTTAAGGCGTAAAGGTAGGTGATCCGCCGCTCGGTCATCCCGTAGGCCCGGGCGACGCGGATATAGTCCTCATTGAGGACCTCGAGCATCGACGACCTGGTCATCCTGGTGATCAGCCCGAGTGGGTAGGCGGCCAGGGTCACCGCCGGCAGGATGAGGTGCAACAAGGCGTTGGCAAAAACGACCCAGTTGCCGGTGATAAGGGAGTCGACGAGGTAGGAGCCGGTGATCTGGTGCACTGGGTAGGCCAGCTTGATGGCCAGGTCGAGTTCCCCGCCCACGGGCAGCAGGCGCAGGTACCCGAAGAAGACAAGCTGCAGGACCATCGCCACCCAGAAGGTGGGCAGGGAGACCGCGCCGATGGAGAAGGCCCGGCTGAGGTGGTCGACGGCGCGGTCCTTGTGGGCCGCCGAGATGACCCCAAGGGGAATCCCGACGATGACGGCCAGGATCATGCCGCTGATGGTCAGCTCAAGGGAAGCGGGTAGGTAGGTCTTGATGTCCCTGAGGACGGGCTGGTGGGTGACGATGGAGGTGCCCCAGTCCCCCTGCACGAGGTCGGCCATGTAGCGCCCGTATTGGACGTGAATCGGCTTGTCCAGGCCCAGCTTGGCCCGGGCCCGGGCGATCTGTTCGACCGTCGCCCGCGGGCCGACCCAGCGGGCCGCGGGATCGGAAGGCACCACCCGGGCGATGAAGAAGGTCACCAGGGTCAGCCCCAGGAAGACCAACACTCCCAGGAGGAGCCGCCTAATGAGGTAGGTCCTCAACTGCCGTCACCTCGCAAACGAGTCGGACGAGAGCGCGGGGAAGGTACGGAGAAGGCGCGGCGTAAAAGGAAAGAGCCTACTGCACAACGCTCGGCAGCGCCGCGCGGGGCGCAGTAGGCTACCAGTCAAGGTCTGGGGCGCCTCCAACCGGCAATCTTCCGCCGGAAACCCGCCCCGGGATTACTTGGATCCGCGGTGGGTCTCGTAGAAGAAGACGACGTGCGGGTAGGACGGGTTATCCTGGTAGCCCTGGAAGTCCGCCCTCATCGCCCGGACGTACATCTGGTCGAAGAAATAGAGGGATGCGGCATCGTCCACCAGCAGCTTCTGGGCCTGCCCGAAGAGGCCGATGGCCTTCTGGCGGTCGGAGCCCGAGATCTTCTGCCCCTCGTCGATCAACCGGTCGTACTCGGAGTTCCCGTAGTAGGCCAGGTTGAAGTTCACGGTGTCCTCGGAGTGGAACATGTTGTAAAGGAAGCTGTAAGGCGTGGTGTAGTCCGGCCACCAGTACATGACGAAGATGTCCTGTCGGTCCTTCGATTTCGTGGCCTTGCCCAGGTCCCACTGCGGCTCCCAGGGCATGCCCCTGATCTCGAGGTTGACGTTCAACTTGGAGAAGGATGCCTTGACAAGCTCGGCGATCTGCCGTTCGATCTCGTCGCCGGAAGCGTAGGTTAACAGCAGCTTGAACCCGCCGTTCGGGTACCCGGCCTGCTTCAGCAGGTCCCTGGCCTTGTCCAGGTCGAGCTTGTACTGGGGCAGGCTTTCGTCGTGTCCCCACAGCCCGGCGGGCACGGGACCCTTCGACTGCGTCGCGTAGCCCTTCATGATGTCCTTGATGATCTGGTCATACGGCACGGCGTACGACAGGGCCTGACGGACAAGCTTGTTGTCCAGCGGGGGCTTCTTCGTGTTGAGGAGGCCCAAGAGGTTCTGATAGGACGGCGTTTGGGTGATGGCGATCTTGGGGTCGCTCTTCAGCCGTTCGATCTGCTCAAGGGGCAGGTTATCGACGAAGTCGGCCTGCCCGGCCTGGACCATTTGGGCCCGGGTTGCGGCCTCGGCGACCTCCTGGAAAACCACTTTGTCGAAGTGCTTGCCCTTCCAGCCGCCCCAATACTGGTCAAACTTCTTGAGGACGACTTCCTCCTTGCCTTTGAAGCTCTCAAGCTGGTAAGGACCGGTGCCGGCTTCGTGGCCCTGGGAGAACCAGTCCTCGCCGTTCTGCTGGACGGCTTTGGGGTCGAAGATGTGAGCGCCGTAGCCGGAGGCCACAATCAGGTCCAATGGAGCCGGATAGGTCAGGTGAAACTCGATCTTGTACGGATCGAGGACCTTGATCTCCTTGACCGGGGCCCAGATGAACGCGGCGCCCATGCCCCTCTTGGTGGTCCTCTCGATGGAGGTCTTAACCGCGTCGGCCGTCAGCTCGTTCCCAGTGTGGAACTTGACTCCCTTGCGGATGTCGAAGGTCCAGGTGAGCCCGTCGCTCGAGGCCTTGTAACCCGTGGCCAGGACCGGGAGGAGCTTGTTCGCCGCCGGGTCGTAGCGAAGCAAGGTCTCATACATGTTGTTCATCACGATAATCTCGTTCGAGAAGCTATCACTCGGATCCCAGAAGACCACGGCCTGGTTGGCGCTGATGTATACGGCCACCGGCGGGGTCTTGCTACCTCCTCCACACCCTGTGACGCCCACCGCCAGCGCCAGGATGAGGACGGCGATGAACCCTTTGACGAGGCCCCTCTTCACCTTAACCACTCCCGACCGACTTGTTGTTGGCTGATTATACCATCCGGACAGAGGGCTGGGTTAGGTCACAACGGGTAAAAATCAAGGAAGCTGCCTGTCCATTCTGGACAAGGTCAGCTTCCGACCGTGCTCAGCGCTTACCCCGCCCATTTCCGGTCACGCCTTCCCTGGTTTGCAGGTAACGGCGCGCTTTGAGGCCCAGGACCAGCGTCCCCAGGCGGTCGCCCAGGAAGTCCTCAACCCCAAGGATCTGCTTGATGCGGGCCAACCGATATTTCACCGAACTCCGGTGAATGTACAGGCGTGCCGCGGTACGGGTGAGGTCTTGGCCGCAGTCGAGAAAGACCTCAAGAGTATCGGCCAGTAGGGTCCCGCGGGCACGGTCGTAATCAAGGAGGGGCTTGAGGGCGCGCAAGGTGAATTCCCTCAGCTTCTCGTCGGCGTCGAGCTCCCATAGAAGCTGGTATAGTCCCAGGTCCCGGTACCGGTGGACCCGGCCGGGGCCGAACACCCCGCGCCCGATGGACCGGGCCACGCTGGCTTCGCGGAAGCTGCGCCAGAGGTCGCCCGGGTCGGCGTACACGCCCCCGATGCCGGCGGAAATGGTTATCTCGTCAAGAGCCAGGCCGACCCTGACCCTGATCCTTTCGGCCAGTTCCCACGTGCCCTGCTCGACCTCGGTGACCGACAGCGACCTGGAGAAAGCCGGCAGGATGATGAGGCTGTCGCTCTTTTCGACGATGATGTCGTCCCCGCAATTCTCCCTTCGGGTGACCTCACTCACCAGACCGGACAGCCGGCCCTTGATCTCCTGAACGTCATGCTCGCCCTTTTTCGTTCGGAGGACGAACTCCTCAAAGTCATCGATATCAATGATCAGGACGATCCGCTTGTTGACCACCCGCCAGCCCAGGAACTCGGCCCGGTGAACCATGGCCTCGGGCGTCCGGAAATTGCCGACGAGGAGGTCGTCCAGGAAATCGCTCTTCAAGCGGCGCCGGGAGACGACGGCCTCCAAGAGGGGGGTGATGACCTCGATGTAACCGCCCTCGTCGGGCAGCTCGATAAGCGGGAGTCCCCTGCCATCCGCGACCTCGACGGCCTCCCGGGGGACGCCCCGCAAGAAGCTGTGCCCGTCAACCGCCAGGGCTGCGGCGCCCCTGTCGTCGAGCAGCTTGACCAGGTCGACCTGGGCCCCAAGGTCGTCCCTTATGGCGTAGAAGCTGGTCAGAAAGAAGATGTTGGGCCGGACCCATTTCCTGATGTCGGGCATCTCGATCACGTCAACGTGCTCGATGACCCGGGAGAGGCCCTTCTTCCCGGCCAGGAGCCGTGCCTTCTTCAGAAGCCCGATGGACAACGCCTCGCGAACGGTTATCCCCATGGCCGCCGCCTCCCCTAGCCCGCTTCCAACCTCGGGGCCGCTTTGGGCCGTTATTTCGGTGCGGGCGGGGGCATTCCTGCCGGACGGGCCATACCGAGTACAGTTTGGATCCATGTCCTGTTTGCGATCTGGGGGCCGGCCGATACGACGGCACCTTGGAGCCGAACGCCCGTTTGCGACGACAGCCCACGTTGGCAGGATTGCAGGTACTGGTGGCGAATACCAACTTTGGGATTCCCTCGCCTAGACGCCGCTTGGTCCACCTGGTCCTGGTAACCGCTTAACCCCGCGCAGGCACCGTTCGGCAGCGGCCGGCTACCGCCCCAGGTTTTCGGTGTCGAGCGGCCTTGCCGCATAGCGACCTGGCTACACATGGAGGTCATCGGATGGCCGGGACCGGCGGTTGCGCCCTCTTCATAGATCACGAGAACGTGACCGTTTCCCTGCGCGATCAGCGGCGGGAGGTAGCCCCTGCTCGGCTGGCCTCTGTCTTCAAGGT
>JAJZPE010000227.1 GCA_021811325.1 Bacillota bacterium | reverse complement strand
GCTGGCCGGCGGTCCCGGCTTCGCCAACGGTGTGCGGGCCTATGTCTCCCGCGGCATCGGCACCAGCCTGCTGCCCTTGCGCCTGTTCTGCCGGCCGGAGCTGGTCGTCCACGTCCTCAGGCGGACCGGCTGAAAAGGGGCTTGCATTGCGGACTCCCAGGCGTTAGAATGGTGGCGAACGGATGTTCGTCATTTTTCATTGGAACGGTGGGTGAACAACGTTGGCCGACGACAGCCTGGTGGCCGCGGGGCAAGCCGCGGAGCCCATCGACGTGGTAGCCGCTTTTGCCGGGGGCGGCCTGAAGCCGACCTTGTTGGTCTGGCGCCGGCGGCGTTACCGGGTGATGGACGTCGACCAGTCCTGGTCGCGGCCCGATGGGTCGCAGGGCGTCTGGCACTTCCGGTTGCGGGTCGAAGAGGAGTTGTCGCCGTGGAGCGAGAAGACCGCCTTCCGGCCGCCGAACAGCGGTCGGGGGCGCCCCGGTTCTGGCGGCGGCGACGGGCGGGACGGCCTCTTCGAGGTCGCCTTCGACCCGCGCAGCCTGACTTGGCTTATGGTCGGGCGGTGAGACGCGGTGATCCTCATTGGGACGGCCGGGTTCAGCTACGCCGATTGGAAGGGTGAGTTCTACCCGGCCGACGTTAAAGACCGGGACATGCTCCAGTACTACGCGGAGCGGTTCCCGGTCGTGGAGATCGACTTTACTTACTACCGTCTGCCGACGAGCCGCGGGATGGCCGGGATGGTCGGGAAGACGCCCGCAGGCTTCGAGTTCTGCGTCAAGGCCTACAAGGGCATGACTCACGAAGCCGGTGAGACCGAAGAGCGCCGGCAGACCTTCCAGGCCTTCCGCGAGGCCCTCGCCCCGGTGGCCGATGGCGGCCGCCTGGGGTGTGTCCTGGCCCAGTTCCCGTGGAGCTTCCGACCTTCCCCGGAGAGCCTGGCCTACTTGGAGGAGTTCCGGGACCGGCTGGACGGTTTACCGACCGTGGTCGAGTTCCGGAACAGCGAGTGGGTCGGCGAGGAGACGTTCGGCTTCCTCCGCCGCGCCGGGTTGGGCTTTTGCTGCGTGGACGAACCGGCCTTGCGGGGGCTCATGCCGCGCGTGGCCAGGGCCACGTCGGACCTGGCATACGTGCGCTTCCACGGCCGCAACGCGGCCAAATGGTGGCGGCACGACGAGGCGTGGGAGCGCTACAACTACCTCTACACCGAGGAACAGCTGGGGGAGTGGGTCCCCAAGCTCCGAGCCCTCGAGGCCGAGAGCAAGAAGACCTATGTCCTCTACAACAACTGCCACGCCGGGCACGCCGCCCGCAACGCCAAGATGATGCAGACCCTCCTGGACCTCGACGGACCGGGTTCGGACTGAGAGTCCGGGGTCCGGCAGAGGGGAAGCAGTTGACGGAACGTCGCCAGCTTGGGCGAACAGCCGACTGGAGGAGATGAACGAGGCCGACCCGTTCGGGGTCGGCCTCTTGGTACTTCCACGCCTGCCGGCGAGTCACCGCTTTGCTGGACCGGCCTTGCGGGCCCGCCCCTTACGGCCCGGCTGGCCCAGCTTGACCAGCTTGAGGTCGAAGAGGAGAGCGAAGTAGTGGACGAGGAAGTCCGTGTCACGGACTCCGGTCTCCTGTTCAACCAGGTCGGCCACGTCCAGCAGGGTCCGGCGGCCGTCGACCCAGTAGAGGGCGCGGACCGGGAGGAGCTGGGCGGCGCGTTCGTGGGCCCGCTGATAGGCGCGCCATTCGACCTGCCGCTTCTCGGGGAGCTTCTCCAAGTGGCCTCGCAAGCTGACCGGACCGGGGTGGACGCGGCGCGGGACGATTTGCGCGGCTTTGCGGTCGGCGGCCGTCCGCACGCGGGGCGGGGGCGGCTGGGTGGCGCATTCCCGCAGGGCCGTGGAAAGCCCCCGGAGCACCCAGCGCAGGCGGCACTGCTCCTGGGTGACGGCGGCCACCAGCTCTTCCTCGATGTCGGCGAGGATGCCGGTTAAGGCAGCCGCCTCCTTGGGGGAGATCAGACGCTTGAGGGACTCGACGTCGGCCAGTTTCCGGTCGAGGAGGAAGGTCAGCTTGCGGTCGAGACCGGCGAGGCCCGCGGCAAGGGCCGCGGCGGGCGTCTTCCCGCCCTCACCGTCGCCCTGGAGCTGGCGCAGTTCCCCGATGAGGTCCGAGAGAGGTTGGGAGACCGCCGCATGCAGCTCGGAGGGGAACCCGGCGGCCATCTCCGAGGCCAACCACAGGGCCTCGGGGTAGCCGGCGGCGGCCAGGAAATAGGCGTACACGGCCGTCGCCACGCCGACCCGGCGGAGCATCTCCGGGTCGACCTTGTCCATGGTGTCCTGGCTGGTGTGGTAGAACTTGTCCGGCCACTGGATGAGCATCGGGCAGGGGACGCCGACGGACGGGTCGGACAGGATGTAGTGGTCGCTGCCCCCCGAGAAGGCCGTCACGGTGTATTTGAACAGCGGATAGGTCGAGGTCCCGGCGAGGTTGCGCCCTTCCCGGGCCACGCCGGCCAGGACCAGGGCCAGAAGGTCGGCCGTGGGCGACGGGATGGCCTGGGGCGGCCGCTCCACCTGGAGCGGCCCCTTGCAGAGGTCCTGGTTCTCGCCGACCATGTCGAGGTTGACGGCGGCGACCAGGCGGGGGATGTCCTTCTCGTGGGTGGCCAGGTAAGCGTAGGTCCCCGTCATCTCCGGGACGAGCAGGAAGCGGATGCCGCGGCGAGGCTTCGGTAGGGCCCCGGAAGAGACAAGGGTCTGCAGGGTCCGGGCGACCTCGATGACCAGGCCGCTGCCCGAGGCGTTGTCATTGGCCGACGGCTGGGGGTGGCAGAGGTGGGCGACGACGAGCACTTCTTCCCGCGTTTCGCCGGCGATGAAGGCCGTCACGTTCTCGATGTGGCCGTCATAGAACCGCGATTTCACG
>JAJZPE010000045.1 GCA_021811325.1 Bacillota bacterium | reverse complement strand
AGGATGGGGAAGAACTTTGCCCGGGGGAGGAGTCCGGTGGCAGCCCTCGACAATGCCCTCACCTATGTCCCCTTCGGAAGCCGCATCCTGCGGCTCACCGTCCCGAGGATGAACGGGACCGACGTCAAGGTCCTACAACACCTCTACAACGCCAGCCCGGCGGCCAGAGCGGGGGAGGTCCCCACCGACGGGCTTTACGGTTCGGAGACCGTCCACGCCATCCAGAGGCTCCAGGCCTTGTTCGAGGTGGAGGCCGACGGCTTCGTCGGCCCCAAGACCTATTACGCCCTCGGTCACCTGACCGGGGGATACCTCGTCAACGGGCCGGAGTTCGGCCGCCGGCAGTTGTCCCAGGGTGACTCAGGGAACGACGTCCGCATCCTGCAGAACCGCCTCGTGGCCAGCGGGCGCCGCTACGCCCAGGCCCTCGGGAGGGCCCCTGACGGAGACTTCGACGTCCGGACGACCGAAACCTTGCGCATCTATCAGGAAGACATCCAAAGCCTCAATCCGGGCGTGCCGATCAACGGGCTGGCAGGGCCGGAGACGTACAACTCGTTGCACGTCTTCAGCGGGCACGGCGGCCGCCCCCTGCGCCGGCGGCGCAAGGGCTACGACGTGTTGTCGCTGCAGCGCGGGTTGTCCCGGTTGCGCCTGTTCGACGGCGAAGAGGACGGCTTCTTCGGCTCAGAGACGGAGGCCGCGGTCAAGCGGTTGCAGAGGCAGACCCACCTCGACCCCGACGGGGTGGCCGACTCGAGTGTCTTCTACGAACTGGCGATCCGCCTGTGACCGGCAACCCGCGATGGGCCCGAAAAAACCCGCCGAGAGGGGAAGGTATGCCGAGACCGAATGGATAAGCTTCTAATGGAGGGCCAAAGGTCATGAACGGCTTCGGGGGTGATGCCGGTGCGTTTCCTCAGGGGTTTCTTCCTTACGGTCCTGGTGGTCCTGCTCCTGGCCGACCTGCTGGTCGGCCTCGTCGGGCTGGGCGTCCGGGCGAGCGCCCTCAGCCCCGGCTTCGTCCTCGCCACCCTTGACCGCGTGGGCTTCTACGAAGTGGCCCGCACGGCCATCCTGTCTTCGGTGGCTCCGCCGTCGGGCCTGATAAGTGAGGCCGAGGCCAAGGCCATGGCCGCGGCCATCGGCGAGGCCGTCTCGCCGGCCCTCCTCCGCGAACAAGTGCAGGTGGTCGTCCCGAAGCTCCTTGAGATGGTCAAGGCTCCTCCCGCCAAGCCTCAACTGTTCCTGGACCTGACCAAGTTCAGGGAGGCCTTCGGGGCCGCGGTCGAAAAGGAAGCCAAGAAGTTGGGCGCGCCCTCGTGGCAGGTGGCGTCGATCAAGGCCGGCCTCAAGGCCGAGGTGCCTGACCGCCTCGACCTCCTGGGCTCGACCGGGTTGAGCCGCGCGGAGCTGGTCGAGGCGGCAAAGTACCACCGCTATTTCAGCCAGGGCCTGCTGATCGCCGGCGCTCTGGTGGTGCTCCTGAGCCTGGCCATCTTCCTGGCGGCCGGACGGCGGGCCTGGGGGCCGTGGCTGGGTGTGCCTTTCGTCGCCGGCGGCGCGGCCGTGACCGCCGCGGCCACGGTGGCCTGGCGCCTGGCCCTTCCCTTCCTCGCGGACACGAAAAAAATCGCCCTCCCCTTGCCCAACGTGAGCCCCAAGGCCGTGGTCGGGCTGCTGCAGGGGACGGCGACCTCTGTCTATCAACGGTTCCTCTTGATCAGCTTGGCCTGCGTGGTGGTGGGGACCGCGCTGTGGGTCCTGGGCGCGGTCATGGCCGGGCGGACCGGGCAGCAGGCCGGACGACAGGCGATCTCCGGGGTGCTCCCTCCGCCTGGCGCGCCTCCGGGCAGCACCGGCGGGCCCGCGCGCTGAGGGTCTTCGCCGGACCGTTCCGGCGAGAAGCCGTTCTGGCAGGAGGCCGTTCAGGCGCCAGCCGCCGGCTTGCTGGTCTTGCTGTCGGACCCGGAATCGCCGTCGCCCGACGGCTTGGCCTTGTCACCGGGCTTGCGGTTGTCGGTGACGTAGAAACCGGACCCCTTGAAGATGACCGTCGACCGGCTGATCAGCTTCTTGACCGGCTTGCCGCACTTGGGGCAGGTCTCCAAGGCGGCCGCGGTGATCGGCTGCTCGACTTCGAAATGACCGCATTTGGGGCACTTGTACTCGTAAATCGGCATGACCAGAACCTCCCGTTGACGGCGATCGCGGCTCCTGAAAGGCGCGGCCGCTGGAATCTCGGCAAAAAGCCAGCCCAATGAGCTGGCCTGGAATCTCCCTGTGTTTTATATAGTCCAAACGGGCGGCCCTTGTCAAGCCCCAAAGTCGGCCGCTAGAAGCCGCGCCGCCGCGCTAGATGACGACGCCGAGGTCGCGAAGCACGTTCAAGGGGAATTCGAAGCGCGCCGTCTTGAGCGGGTCGACGACCTGCGAGACGGCGACCGTCCCGGCCGCGCTGCAGAGCATGCCGGCGTCATTGAGACTGAGCTTGGCGCGTTTCATCAAGATGCCGGCCAGACCGCGGGTGGCCGCCTTGACCGCCGCGTCCAGCGTCTTCGCCGAGGCCACGGCGGCCAACACGGAGTCCGTCACGATGAGCGGATTCCTCAGCTCGAGGTCGGCGAGGTCGCGGCGGAGGCCGACCCGGACTGAGATCTCCGCGGCCACCTCGACTCCCGTCCCCATGACCTCGCCGTCGCCCATCACCGCGTGGACGTCGCCCATGGCCAGAAGGGCCCCGTCGACCGCGACGGGGAAGAGGACGGTCGCCCCGGGGCCGATGATCCTGGTGTCCATGTTGCCGCCGTGGGAGCCCGGGGTGCCGCAGGGCACGGGCTCGCCGGCCGGGGCCACGCCGATGACCCCGATCATCGGCTTGACGGGCAGCTCCACGCGGTCGTTGAACTTCGCCCGGCCCCTGGCCACCGGGACGAACTTGACCTCGGTCGCCCTGACCTGGCCGGCCAGGACGCCCTCGCCTCGCATCGCGGCCATCAGGCCGAGGCCCGCGACCTCGATGGACTGCACCCGCACGGCCAGGACGTCGCCGGGCTTCGCGCCCTCGACATAGACCGGGCCGGTGGCCGGGTTGATGTGGCCCCAGTCGACGGTCCCCAGGGCCGGGCTGGACGGCGTGACCTGGCCGCCGAAGCAGTCCTGGGTCTCGAAGATAAGCTCGGCCGGTGGCCGCGCCCTGATCGCCGGGCGGTTGTCGCGGCTGAAGGCGTAGATGCTGTTGGCGCGGAGGATGCGGGTCACTGCTCGGCCTTTTTGTTGGCTCATGGTCATCACCCCGCAGGGAGATTCTTACCGACAGCCGCTTATACCTGCCGCCACGGTCGAAAGCCGCGGCGGCGCCGTGATTTCCCGACCGGCGGGGACTGGGCTCACAAGCTCTTCATGACAAAGGTGATTGCGCCCGCCCGCCGAAGTCCTCTGAGAAGGCGGCCAAGAAAGGCAGGCAAACGGGCCGTCGGGGAGGGAAGGTCGTGCACGAACACGCTCAGGCCCTACGCAACGGCTTGACCGTCTTCATCCGCGAGCACCACCAGAACCCCGTCGCTGCCTTTTTCATCTTCTACCGGGTCGGGGCCCGATACGAAGTCCCCGGCCTCACCGGGGCCTCCCATTGGGTCGAACACATGATGTTCAAGGGCACCCCGAAGTTCGGCAAAGGCCAGCTTGACCGGCTCATCAGCAAGAACGGGGGCTACTGGAACGGCTTCACCACGGAGGACCTGACCGCCTATTACGCGGTGCTCCCGGCCGACCGCATCGAGCTCGCCATTGAGATTGAAGCCGACCGCATGGCCAACTGCCTCTTCGACCCGGCCGAGGTGGCCTCGGAACGTACGGTGATCATCTCGGAGCGCGAGGGGGCCGAGAACCGTCCGACCTTCTGGCTCGACGAGGCGGTGACCGAGGCGGCCTTCCGGGTCCACCCTTACCGCCATGGCGTCATCGGAGCCAAGGCCGACCTCCTGGCCATGACCCGCGACGACCTTTATCAATACTACCGTTCCCATTACGGTCCGAGTAACGCCGTGGCCGTGCTGGTCGGGGACATCGACGCCGCCAGTGGTCTGGAACTCATCGAGAAGCACTTCGGGGCCATCCCGGCGGGGCGCCCCCTGCCGCCCTTGGGGGCGGCCGAGCCGCTCCAGGACGGGGAACGCCGGGTCACCGTCAGGCGACCAGGGCCGACGAGCTATGTGCTCATGGCCTTCCACATGCCGGCCGCCGGCCACCCGGATGTCCCGGCCTTGACGGTCCTCGACGCGGTCCTGTCCGGCGGGAAGCCGCCCTTCAGCTTCACGAGCCGGCCGATGGGCCGCAGCTCGCGCCTGTACCGGGCGCTCGTCGACCGGCGGCTGGCCTCGACCGTCGACAGCCGGGTCGGGCTGGCCATCGACCCCGGCCTGTTCAACCTCTCGGCGACGGCCCGGGCCGGCGTCGGCGCCCGCGAGATCGAGGAGGCCATCACCGCGGAAATCGAGGGGCTCAGGCGGGAGACCGTCCCGGCGGAAGAGCTGGAACGCGCCAAGAAGCAGGTCCGGGCACAACTGGCCTACGCCCGTGAGGGCGTCGAGAGCGAGGCCCTGCTCCTCGGCGCGGCCGAGGTGCTGGGCTTCCCCGGACTCGACGGAGGTCTGCCCGGGGCGGTCGCGGCGGTGACGGCGGACGACGTGCGGGCCGTGGCCGAGAAGTACCTCGGCGAACGCAACCGCACGGCCGGCTGGTTCGTCCCGGCGCAGGCGCAGAACGGTGGAGCGGGCGGGACCTTCTTCTACCGATCCCCATGGGCGGGAACCGGGAGCAAGCTTCCCGGACCCGAGACGATAACGCGTCACCGGCTGGCCAACGGCGCGGCGGCCCTGGTCGTCAGGAACGCGTCGCTCCCGTTCGCGCTGGCGCGGGTGACGCTCGTCCTCGCGCCCGCCGGTGAGGCTCTGGGCCGGGCGGGGGTCGAAGCCATGGCCGCCGAGGGCGCCCTGCGCGGGAACGCCCGCCGCGCCTTCCTCGAGCAGAATGAACTGACGGACGCCAACGGCATGTCCCTGAACGCCTCGGCCGACGGCGAGACCCTGGCCTTCACCGTGACCGCCCTCAACGAGGACTTCGAGCGGGGGCTGGCCATCATGGCCGACGCCGCTCTCACGCCGTCCTTCCCCGACGACGAGGTGGAGAAGGTCAAGGGTGAGTTCCTGACCAGGATCCGCGAACGGGACTCAGACACGCGGCGCCTGGCCTTGCGGATGTTCCACGAGACGGCTTACCCGGTCGGCCACCCGTATCACTATCCGGCCCTGGGGTACCCGGCCGAGGTCCAGATGGTGCGGCCGGCCGCGCTCCGCGACTACTACCGAGGGCGCCTCGTCCCCGAGCGCCTCATCATCTCCGCCGTCGGCGGGCTCGATACGGAACGCATGCTGGAGGCCATCGAGGCCGCCTTCGGCCGCTTCACCGGCCCCGACGGCGCGGGCGCGCTTGCGTGCCCGGCGCCGCCGCCCGCCGCCAGACCGTCCGGGCTGGCGCTGGTCCGAAAGGACCTGGTCGGGAAGACCCAGTCCGACATCGTCCTCGGCCTCCCCGGCCTTCCGCGGACCGACCCCGGTTACGAGAGCCTCTTCATGGCCGACCTCATCCTCGGCCGGATGGGCCTCGGCGGCCGGCTCGGCAGCGACATCCGCGACCGGCAAGGGTTGGCGTACTACGTCCATACCATGTTGCGCGCCAGACGCGGCCCCGGCCCCTGGCTCATCTTCGCCGGGGTCAGCCCGAAGGGCGTCGACCGGGCCGTGGCCTCGATGGTCGGCCACATCAGGCGGTTCACCACGGAGTTGGTTGGCGAGGAAGAGCTGGCCGACGCCAAGGGCTACGCCACGGGCACGCTGCCGATAAACCTGGAGACGGTCGAGGGTCTCTCCCAGGCCCTGACCGAGATCGAACTCTTCGGACTGGGCCTGGACCACCTGCAACGGCTGCCGGACCTTTACCGGGCGGTCACCCGCGAAGACGTGCTGGCGGCCGCGCAGCGGTGCTTCGACCCGGACCGGCACGTGCTGGTCATCGTCGGACCGGGGTCGGAGCCCGAGCCCACACCGGGGGAGGGGCGCGACGCGAAGGCGCCTTGACCGTCCGAACGGCCCGGGGGGACCTCGACGGAAACTCGAAGCGGGGACGGCCTGCGGCTGTCCCCGCTTGGTGGTTTCGATAGGGCGACCAGGGCTACCTGATGATCCTCACCCTCAGACTTCGCCAGCCGGTCACGAGGATGGTCACGAGGCAGGCCCCGAGCAGAACGACGAGGCAGATGAAGAGGAGGTTCAGGCCGAGCCCGATGGCCCGGTAGAAGCCGCTGGCCAGGCCGATGGCCGGAGCGAAGGCGAAGCGGCTGAAGACCGGGCGGGCGATGACGTCGATGGCCGGCGCCGCGGGCCCGATGAAGAGCAGCGTGAAACCGGCGGCAAAGACGGCGTGGAGGAGACGGGCGACGATGTAAGGCCCCATCCGGATGTCCGTGCCCGAGAGGACGCTCATCACCTGGCCGTGGACCGAGAGGCCACTCCAGGCGATGATGGCGCCGGCCACGGCGACCTTCTGGATGAAAGGCGCCTGGGCCACGCTGGCCGCCACCGTGCCGACGTCGATCTCGAAGAGCCCCGAGAGGATCGCCGTCATCAGGCTGGGGTCGACCCCGACCAGGCCCAGGACGGGGGCCATGGCCCGGCTGATCCAGGCCACCGCGCCGACGGCCGTGAGGACGCGGATCAGTACCGAGAAGAGCATGATGAAGCCGCAGATCATGAGCAGGGTGCGGATGGACTCGTTGACCGCGTCGCCGAGCATCTTGCCGAGGGACCGCCCGTCCTCGCGCCGCGCCTTATAGAGGGCCCTGGCCGCCCGGACGAACATGAAACCGCGGTCCCCGGCGTCAGGGACGTGGGGCGGGGCGTCGGGGTCGTCGGCTGTGGTCAGACGCGGGCCGACGCGCCCGGTGCCCGAGCCGCCGGCCAATTGGCGGCGCTCGGCGCGCATTCCATAGAAGCGGAAGCACAGCCCGACAGTAAGGGCGGAGAGATAGTGGGCGGCGGCCATGGCGTAGCCCAGGCGGGGCAGCCCGAACATGCCCACGGCCACGGCCCCGAAGATGAACAGTGGGTCCGCGGTGTTGGTGAAGGCCAGCAGGCGCTCGCCCTCGATGCGGGTGCAGAGTCTGCCCGCCCGGAACTTGGCGGTGATCACGGCGTCCATCGGGTAGCCGGCGGCCAGGCCCATGGACAGAACGAAGGAGCCCACGCCGGGGACGTTGAACAGCGGGCGCATCAGGGGTTCGAAGATGACCCCCATGAAGTGGACCACGCCCATCCCCAGCATGATCTCGGAGAGCACAAAAAAGGGCAAGAGCGACGGGAAGACGACGTTCATGAAGAGCTTGAGCCCGTCGGCCGCCGCATGATAGCCCTCTTCAGCGAAGAAGACGAGAGTCAGGGTCAGCGTCAGGGTGGCCAACCCGGCCAGGGTGGCCCACCAGACTTTGCTTCTCATGACGGTGCCGCCTCCGTCCCGATAATCGGTAATCTATATGGGACGTGGCAGGCGGCTATGCTGGCGGGGAGGAAGCCGGGCGGCGGTCGTCTTCACCGTCGAGTCCTCCGAGCGGCGGCTCCAGGCCGTCCCGGTAAAGCCATGGATGCCTGCGCTTAAAGGGGTGGCCGGGCCCCGCGGAGAAGGCTTCGGGCATTCCATTCGGGGCCATGAACGCCGGGGAGGCTGGCGGATGAACGAGGAGCGGAGCCGGGCCGCTGAGGCTCGTGTGGCCGCGGGCTGCCGATAGACCAGGGCCGGCCCGTTTGGGCCGGCCACGTTTTCTTACCCACCACGTTCCGGCTTTGGCGGCGCAAACGCCGAAAGCTTTGCCTGGAGTAAATAGATTATTGCCAGGAGAAACTTTGTGGGATATGATGTAGAGCGTTGCAGCGCTGTTGTGAGGGCAGGTGAAACCAAGTGGACGAGAGACGCCGGCAGGCCATGAAAGACACGGAGCAAGGATTGAAGCGGCTCGCCGTGGCCATGCAAGGGGCGGCGGCGCCGGCGTGGCTCGGCTCGGACCTGACCATGGGTCAGCTCAAGGGACTCTTCACCCTGACCCGGTGCGAGGGCGCGCCCATCGGGCGCCTGGCGGAGCTGCTCCGGGTCGGCGAACCGGCCGCGAGCCTGCTCGTGGACCGGCTGGTCCGGCAAGGTTTGGTGGTCCGGAGCGAGGATCCGGAGGACCGCCGTCGGACTCTCGTGTCGCTCAGCCGGGAGGGCGTGGACCTGGTGGCCAACATGCGCCACGGGGGCAAGGAGTGTTTGCAGCGCTGGCTGGGTTCCCTCGACGACGGCGACCTGGACGCCCTGCGGCGAGGGCTGCGGGCGCTGGCTGCCGCCATCGAAGCCGACTCCGTGCGGACGACGAATCGGAGGGACGAATCGTGGAACCAACGACGCTCGACACTAGTCAAGAGATGAACCAGCCCCAAGGGTTGCGCGCCCTGAGCCGCGGCCGGCTGATCCTGGTCCTCGCCGCGGCCATGCTCGGCATGCTGCTCTCGGCCCTCGACCAGACGGTCGTCGGAACGGCCATGCCGCGGATCATCGCCCAGCTCAACGGGCTTCAGCACTACGCCTGGGTCTTCACGGCCTACATGTTGACCTCGACGGCGACCGTCCCGCTCTACGGACGGCTTTCGGACGTCTTCGGGCGCCGGCCGTTCTTCACCCTCGGGCTGTCCCTGTTCGTCATCGGCTCGCTCCTGTCCGGGCAGAGCCACACGATGCTCCAGTTGATCGCCTTCCGCGGGATCCAGGGGCTCGGCGCCGGCGCGATGATACCCATCGTCCAGTCGATCATCGGCGACGTCTTCCCGCCGGCCGAGCGCGGAAAGTGGCAGGGACTGATGATGGCCGTCTTCGGTCTGGCCACCATCGTCGGCCCGACCCTGGGCGGCTGGATCACCGACAACTGGGGCTGGCAATGGGTCTTCTACGTCAACCTGCCGGTCGGCATCGTGGCCGTCATCGTCGGCCTTATCGCCCTCCCGTCCCAGGTGCAGCGCCGCCAGCACAACATCGACTACCTCGGCGCGGCCCTCCTGCTCGCCGCCGCGGTCCCGATGCTGCTCGCCTTCAGCTGGGCCGGCACCGAGTACGCGTGGAAGTCGGCCCAGATCGTCGGCCTCTTCGCCTTCTCGCTCGTGATGTGGTTAGCCTTCTTCATCGTCGAGACGCGGGTGGCCGAACCAATGATCAGTCCCGACCTGTTCAAAGAGAACATCTTCACCGTCTCGGTGATCGCCTCGTTCATCATCAGCGCGGGGATGTTCGGCGCCATCATGTACCTGCCGCTGTTCGTCCAGGGCGTGATCGGCACCACGGCGACCAACTCTGGAGCCATCATGACCCCGATGATGCTCGGCTTCATGGCCTCGAGCGTCATCGGCGGGCTGCTCCTCTCGCGGACCGGCCGTTACAAGGCCATCTCCCTGGCGGGTTTCGTCATTGCCATCTTCGGCATGTACCTCAACGCGAGGATGGACGTCCACGTGACGAACGCCATCGTCATCCGGAACATGGTCATCACCGGGCTCGGCCTGGGCGTCCAGATGAGCCTGTTCACGATCATCGTCCAGAACGCCTTCCCCTTCAAGCGCTTGGGTGAGGTCACGGCCAGCCTGCAGTTCTTCCGCTCGATCGGCGGGACCATCGGTGTCGCCGTCCTGGGCACCATGATGACCAACCGCTTCCAGTCGGCCGTGCAGGCGAACCTCCCCGCGGCCCTGACCCGCGTCGCCAGTCCGGAGAGTCTGGCCCAGTCGGCGAACCCGCAGGCCCTCCTGGCCCCCGAGGCCACGGCCCAGCTTCAGAAGATGTTCGCCCAGTACGGGCCGCAGGGGATGGAGCTTTTCAAGCAGCTGATGGGGGCCATCCGGCAAAGCCTGGCCACGTCCATCACCGGGCTGTTCGCGGTCAGCGTGGCCGCCCTCATCGCCGGGTTCGTGGTCACCGCCTTCATCCGGGAGATCCCGCTTCGCCGTTCGTACGACACCGGCGAGACCACGGCGACCGCCCCGGCCCCGGAGCCGTCTCATTAAGATAGCCTCACCCAAACCTAACCAAGTGAGCCATCTCCGCAGGTTGACTTGCCCTTGTGTGGAGGGTATCATAAGTAAGGTGCCATAGGATTGTTCTTTGTTGTCTTTCTTTGCCCCGGATTGTGAAGGCGCGCATTAGGCCGAGCGACAGGCATCCAAGACACTCGCGCCAAGGAGGCGGGCATTTTGATCGGATTTTCCAAACTCCTCTGCGGGACGGTCACCCCAGGCGACACCCTCCGCTACAACCGGGAGACGGCCAAGCTGCCGGCGAACATGCTTCAGTTCGCCGTGGACAAGCGGCCGGTCGTCGTCTGGACCTCGACCCGGCGCTGCAACCTTCATTGCGTCCACTGCTACGCCGACTCCGAGAACCGCGAGTACCCCAACGAGATGACGGCCGCGGAGGCCCGCCGGTTCATCGACGACCTGGCCGAATTCCGCGTCCCGGTCCTCCTGTTCTCCGGCGGCGAGCCGTTCATCCGCCCCGACCTCTTCGAGCTCGGCGTCTACGCCAAGGAAAAGGGCATCCGCACGGTCATCTCCACCAACGGCACCCTGATCACGGCGGAGAAGGCGCGCCAGGTCAAGGAGGCCGGTTTCTCCTACGTCGGCGTCAGCCTGGACGGCATCGGCGAGCACAACGACAAGTTCCGCGGGCACAAGGGCGCCTATGAGGCGGCCATCGCCGGCATCCGCAACTGCCTGGCCATCAACCAGAAGGTCGGCCTGCGGTTCACCGTGACCACCCACAACTACAAGGACGTCGGCCCCATCTTCGACCTCATCGAGAAGGAAGGCATCCCGCGGGCCTGCTTCTATCACCTCGTCTACTCCGGCCGCGGCCAGGGCATCTCCAAGGACGACCTCAGCCATACGGAGATCCGCAAGGTCGTCGACCTGATCATCGACCGCGTCCGCGACCTGCACGCCCGCGGCTTCGAGAAGGACATCCTGACCGTCGACAACCACGCCGACGCCATATACTTGTATATGCGCCTGCTCAAGGAAGACCCGGCGCGGGCGGCCGACGCCCTGACCCTTCTGCAGTTCAACGGGGGCAACAACACCGGCATCGCCATCGCCAACGTCGACAACCTCGGCTACGTGCACCCCGACCAGTTCACCACGGACCACACCTTCGGCAACGTCCGCGAGCGCAAGTTCGGCGAGATCTGGACCGACCTGTCCAACCCGACCCTGAAGGGCCTCAAGGACCGCAAGGGTCTGCTCAAGGGCCGTTGCGCCCGGTGCAAGTGGCTGGACCTCTGCAACGGCAACTTCCGGGCCCGGGCCGAGGCGGCCACCGGCGACTTCTGGGAGTCCGACCCGGCCTGCTACCTGACGGACGAGGAGATCGGCCTCGGTCGGCCGGCGGCGGCTACGGGGGCGAAGTGAGCCATGCCTGACGAAAGCAAGGGCGGCGCCCACGGCGGGCATCCCGGGGGCCATCCCGGCTACGCGGAAATCAAGGCGGCCCGCGCCCGCGGCGAGCACTCCGGCGCGGCCGAGGCGGCCGAGTTCCGCCGGAACAAGACCAACCAGCTCCGGGTGCTGTTCTGGGAGCTGACCGACGGCTGCAACCTCAAGTGCATCCACTGCCGGGCGACGGCCCAGGCCCAGCGCTCACCGGACGAGCTGACCACCGACGAGGCCTTCAGGCTGGTCGACCAGATCGCCGAATTCGCCAGCCCGATCCTCATCCTGACCGGCGGCGAGCCGCTCTATCGCCCCGACGTCTTCGAGATCGCCGAGTACGCCAACAAGCAAGGGTTGCGGGTGGCCCTGGCGACCAACGGCACCCTCGTCGACGACGCCAGCGCCGACCGCATTGCCGCCACCGGCATCAAGCGGGTCAGCATCAGCATCGACGGGGCCAACGCCAAGACCCACGACTCCTTCCGCGGCCTGCCCGGCAGCTTCGACGCCGCCCTGGCCGGCTTCGACCGGCTGAAGAAACGCGGCCTGAGCCTGCAGTTCAACACGTCCGTCGCCAAGCATAACCTCGGCGAGCTGGAGGACATCCTCAAGCTCGCCCTGGACCACGGGGCCGACGCCCTCCACCTCTTCATGCTCGTCCCGGTCGGCTGCGGCCTGGAGATCGCCGACCGCCAGATGGTCCCGGCCGACGAGTACGAGCGCGTCCTCTCCTGGCTCTACGACGCCTCCCGTAAAGCGCCCATCGAGTTCAAGGCGACCTGCGCCCCGCACTACTTCCGGGTCATGCGCCAGCGGGCCAAGGCCGAGGGCGTGACCATCACCCCCCAGACCCATGGCCTGGCCGCAATGACCAAGGGCTGCCTGGCCGGGACCGGCGTCCTCTTCGTCTCCCACACCGGGCGGGTCCAGCCCTGCGGCTACCTGCCCATCGAGGCGGGGAACGTCAAGCGCCGGCCTCTCAAGGAGATCTGGGCGTCCTCGCCGGTCTTCCTCGACCTCCGCGACGTCGGTAAGCTCAAGGGGAAGTGCGGCGTCTGCGAGTATCGCAACGTCTGCGAGGGTTGCCGGGCCCGCGCCTACGGGGTCACCGGCGACTACCTCGACGAGGAGCCCTTCTGCCTCTACCAGCCGGGGATACACCACGAGGGGCAGGCGGCGAAGGCTTAGGGATCTAAAACTTTGTCACCTCACCGGCATGTTCTTGGGAGGAATGGCTCGGTCGAGGGCGAAACCACCTGTTTGGCCGAGAGCTCTGGATGGGCAGTTCACCAACAACGTTTCACACTATCATCACACCAGGGGAGGCGAAGACGCCGTGCTTAAGCTCTTGGGGATTATGGCTCTGATGACCGTGGTCGTGCTTCTGTCCCTAGTGTTCGGCCCCAGAGAGAAGAAGTCCTGACCCCAGCGGACGGCCATGATCATAAGAACAATCGGGTGACGGACGAAAAGTCACGACAAGACTAGGTTCCGATGGATGAAGAAAGAAGGCGGGAGCGAGCGCTCCCGCCTTCTTGTTCTTGTCCGTTGCGGTCCGCGGACTCCAGGTGGCGAGCCGGCCGCCTAGGGCCGCGTCTGGGCCAGGCGGGCGACGGCCTCGGCGGCCCGGTCGATCTCTTCCTCGGTGTTGTAGAAGTGAGTCGACAGCCGCACCGCGTTCAGCTCCCAGACCGGGCGCCCGACCACGCCGTGCTCCTTGTTGAGGGCTTCGTAGAGCTTGTCAAAGGGCCAGCCCTCGAGGCTGAAGGTGCTCAGGCCGGTGGCCCCGGTCGGGTCGGTCGGCGAGAGGACTTGCGCCCCCTTGATCGCCCCCAGCCGCTCCTTCAGGAGCGACGCCAGCTTGCGTACCCGGGCTTCGATCTCCGGCCAGCCGAGGCCGTCGAGGTAATCGAGGGCGTAGCCCCAGCCGACGTGAAGGTGCCACGGGCGGGTGGCGAACTCGTACTTGACGGCCGTGTCCGGGAACTCGAAGCGCCCGAGTTCGGGGTAGTCGCAGACGCTCGTCGAGCCGCCGCCGACCCAGCTCGGCCGGACCCGCTCCTGGAGGTCGCGCCGCACGTAGACGGCCCCGGTGCCGACCGGCCCCAGCATCCACTTGTGGCCGTTGAGGCTGTAGAAGTCGGCGCCGGTGGCCGGGATGTCCACCCGGAACTGCCCGCATGACTGGGCCCCGTCGTACATGACGAGGACGCCGCGGTCGTGACAGAGCCGCGAGAGCTCGGCCACCGGGAGGCGCAGCCCGGTCATCGAGCTGACGTGGCTGAAGGACAGGAGCCGCGTCCGTTGGCCGATCGCCTTCTCGACGTTGGCCAGGATGACCTTGGGGTCGTTGCTGAGCTTGACGACCTTCGTCTTGATCCCCAGGCGCTTGGACAGCCAGAGCCAGGGGACGAAGACGGCCGGGTGCTCCTGGTCGCTGATGAGGACCTCATCGCCTTCGCGCCAGTCGAGTCCCCAAGCGACGATGTCCACGCCGTCGGTGGCGTTGGCGGTGAAGGCCAATTCCTCCGGGGCGACGCCGAGCCAGGCGGCGAGCCGCGCCCGGACCGGTCCGGTGGCTTCGTGCATGTGCCCGTAGTTCTCGGGGTTGCCCGGGCCGTTGTGCTCCCAGTCGAGGTAGAGGTCGATGAGCCGGCGGTTGACCGGCTCGGGGCTTGGGCCCAGGGTGCCGGTGTTCAGGTAGACGTAGCGGGCGAGGACCGGGAAGTCCCGGCGGATGGCCTCGATCCCTTTCATCCCTTCTCAGTCTCCTTTGTCGTGTGGCGTGGGCCGCTCCTGCCACCGCGGGGCGCTCGACCGCGGCGCTGGTCACCACTAGCGGTTCGCCCCATGACGCCCGAGTCCTGCCGGGGCCCGCCGGCCATAGTGTGGGTCCGGGCGGGGAGCGGCATACGGGCGGGGAGCGGCAGACGACCGGAAACGGAGGCTTTGAACCATGAGGGCCCCCCGGTAGGAGGGCCCTGTTTGCGTCTTCCATTCGGAAACCCAGGGGGCGCCCGCCTCGCCTCAGGCCGGCGTGCCGGCTCCCTTGGCCGTCGAAGCCGGGGCCGTCGCGAAGGCCTCGATGGCCGGCCGGAACTTGACCGTCGTCCAGAGGACGATGGGCAGCATGACCAGGGTGAAGATGGCGTAGTGGGCGATGTTGAAGAGGTGGCCGCCGAGGAAGAAGGAGAGGGCCGTGAAGACCACGGCCAAGGCCCAGTTCAGGTTGAGGAAGAGGTTTAGCCGCGGCAGCAGGTTCGTCGCCGTGCCGCTGCTCCTGGCAGCCGAGCGCAGGAGGAGGAAGTACAGGGCGAAGGCGAGGTAGTCGGCCGCTCCGAGGAGGTTCGAGAGCACGGGCGGCGTCTCGAAGTTGGCCCACAGGTTGATGGTGCTCGGCACTCCCAGGTAGCCGAGAGGCCACAAGAAGTTGACCGCGCTGAACCAGACGAACATGTCAAGGACGGCATGGGTGACCATGCCCAGGCCGATGCCCCAGGCCAGGGGCCGGCCGACCTTGCCCCGGGCCAGCAGCAGGATGACCGTCAATACGGTGATCGTCACCAGGCTGTGGCTGAACGAGCGGTGCAGGGTGACGGCCGCCTTCGGGGCGAAGAGGAAGGCGATGACCAAGAGGAAGAAGTCCGTATCCGGCAGGATGTTGCCGAGGACGAAGCCGAAGGCGAAGTCCTTCTTAGCTTTGAGCGACTCCGGGGCGGCGGCCGCCGCGCCCGCGTTCGACGCCGCCGCCGACCCGGCGGCCTTCCCGCCATAGAGCCCGACGATTCCGTGGATGCCAAGCTGGGCCATGCCACTCATCTCCCATCGGGTTGAAGTCGGGGAGAAGATTCTCGGCGGCGGCGCGATTCACCTGCCGGGGGGGGGCGAGCACTCGCGACCCGGTCGGGCTGCCCTGACCACCCACCGGCCACCCACCGGCCTCGAAAGACGGCCGATGCCGCCGTCGATTCGAGGCGAAAGGGGTCACCACTTGTCCCCTTCTTCCCCCTTGTGGGGGTGGGGAAGTCGTTGTAAGATGATGATGGAGAAAATTGTTCGGACAACCGGACAACAAATCGCCGGTTTCGGCCGTGGGATTGGCCGGTGAGCGAACGGGTTGTGAGGGGGGGCGGGAAAGGTGCTTGACCCATACAGCCGTCTGCCGCTCTATGTCCAGCTCCGCGATGCCCTGCGGGGGCAGATCGAAAATGGGGAGTGGAAGGTCGGCTCGCAGGTGCCGACCGAGTCTGAGTTGATGGGGAGCTACTGTGTGGGACGGGCGACTGTCCGGCAGGCCCTGCAGGAATTGGTCAACCAGGGGCTGCTCTCCCGGAAGCAGGGCAAGGGGACCTTCGTCTCCCGGCCGCGCCAGGAGGACGACATCGAGGCGTTGATCAGCTTCACCGCCGAGATGACCGCCCGCGGGGTCACGCCCGGGGCCCGCCTCCTCGGGGTCTGGGTGATGAACCCGCCGGCCGACGTCCGTGAGCAGCTCGGGCTGAAGGACAATGAGAAGGTCATCCGCCTGGAGCGGCTCCGCTTCGGCGACGGCGTCCCCATCGCCCTGGAGATGGCCCACCTCAACCAGACGATGGTCCCGGGACTTGAGAAGGAAGACCTGACGGGCTCCCTCTACCACCGCCTGGTCCACGTCCATGGGCTGAGGTTCACGCGGGTCCAGCAGACCGTCCAGCCCGCTCTGGCCAGCGGCCGCGAGGCCGAACTGCTGGGCATCCGCCGTGGCTCGCCGGTCCTGGTCATCGACCGGTTGAGTTTTGTCGAGAACAGCAGGCCGCTCGAGGCCATGCACTTCGTCTACCGCGGGGATCTCTATCAGGTCAAGGCGGAGCTGACCCGCCGGTGATGATCGGGGAGGGTAGGCCGTGAACCATTACGAAGTCGCCCTCGGGGGTCACCGGCGACCGGAAGGCCGCGC
>JAJZPE010000044.1 GCA_021811325.1 Bacillota bacterium | reverse complement strand
AACCCGGGGCGCTGTAGAACTGGCCCAGGTGCTCCAGGCGCTTGGGGGCCAGCCCGATCTCCTCGGCCAGCTCGCGCCGGGCCGCGGTGGCCGGGTCCTCCCCCTCCTCGAGGGTCCCGGCGGGCAACTCGACGAGGGCCTCGCCGGTGGCGTGCCGGTACTGCCGGACGAAGGCTACCCGGCCTGACTCGTCCATGGCCAGCATGACCACGGCCCCGCGGTGCTCGACAACCTCGCGGGTCGCCTCCCTCCCGCCGGGCAGACGGACCCGGTCGACCCGGAGGTTGACCACCCGGCCGCGGTAGACGTCCGTCGTGTCCAGCCGCTTCTCGGCTCTGATCGCCCGCCTTCGGCCCACGGGCCACACCCCTTTCCCCGGGGGACAAATAAACCGGGGTTATGTTGCATAGAATAGGCGCGCGCCTCAGAAGGAACGGAGGGACGCGCTGTGTACATCATCGTCGCCCGCCCCGGCCGCCTGGTCTTCCGCGGCCGCGTGGCCGACTTCCGCCAGTGGTTGAAAGCCCTGACCGGCGAATGGCGGGAGGACGGGACCCATCAGGGGCTGGGGCCGGAGCCGGGGCTGGGGCCGGGGCCGGGGCCGGTCTCGGGCCGCGGTCCGGCCCTCGCCGCCATCCTCGCCGCGTGGACCCCGGCCGCTCCGGCGGCCAGGAAGAAGTAGGGGTCGGCGTCCGGATCACGGCCCATGGTCGTCACCCTGACCCCGGAGCGGACCAACCACTCGATGGCCGGCCCGCCTGGTGCGACGGCCACCCGGTGCCGCGGCGGGAGACCACCCAGCCGCTCCCGGACCTCGGCCGCCAGGGGGTCGGGCAGTTCCGGCAGGACCAGCGTCGACGGAGCGAGGGCGGCGACCTCGAGGACGGTCACCGTGTGGTGGCTGAGCCCGCGGTGCCTCTCCCGGGGGTCGGCCCAGCTGAGCCTGGCGGCGGCGATTGGCGCCCCGCCGAGGGCCCAGGCCGCATTGAGTGCCTCACCCTGGGCCAGGCCGGAGAAGCCGAGCCGGGTGCCCGTCCCGGCCTCACCGGGGCCCATGGCCACGATGATCGCGTCGGCCGCGAGGTGGGCGCGGGCGGCGGCGAGGGCCGAGTGGAGGGTGACCGCTTCGAGGTCACCCCCGAACGCCTGGCCGGCCGTGACCACGGCGTCGACCAGACCGGCTTCCTTCATCGCCGGGATCAGGCGGCTGAAGCGGGCGGCCAGCGCCCCGGCGTCGGTCATGACGTAGACCACCCGCCGGCGCCCGACCCGGCCGGCCCGGAGGCCCGCCGCGATGATCGGCACCTGGCTGTGGAGTTCTGCCGCCACCACCGGGATACCTGCCAGACCGGTGAACTCCCCCACCGCCCGGGCCGCCGGGTGCTCGGGTTCCTCGACCGACAGACAGGCCACCTGAGACGGCGTGTAGCGCCACTTCATCATCTGGCCCGGCCCGTGGACCGGCGTCGATGCGGTCTGGCAAGTCTCCGCCGCGGTCGGCTCTCCGGACGCCTCCGGCTCGTCCAGCTTGGCCAGGACGAAGTCATAGCCGCCCGTGCCCAGTCCGAGGTCGACGGCGGTCGTGTTGAGGACCACCAGGTCGCCAGGGCCCACCTCCCCCGCCACCTCGCGGTAGACCAGCGCCGGCGCCGAACGGCCGGCGACGGTCACGAGGGTCACGCCCGGCCAACCGCCGGCGGACCCGGTCACCCGCGCCGTCACCAGTCTCGCTCCCGACACCGGTCTCACCCCCGGCGAAGCCGCCCTTACCAAACGGCGACCCGCCGGGTTATTCTTTCCCGGGAACGCCCCGGCCCGTCGCGCGGCCCTCCGTGGGCGTCCTTGGTCCTAACCTGAGCCGAAAGACCCGGGCGCCGCAAGGCTTCCCGGGTCTTCTTCGCCAGTCGTTCGTGGCCCGGCCGCGCTTTGCCAGTCGTTCCTGGCTCGGCGGCGGCCGTCAGGGCCTCAATCCTTGACTTGCTCCTTGGCGTGCCGGCGGACGATCTCCGCCCCGCGGTCGAGGGCCGTCTTGTTGAGCGGAATCAGGTTGTGCCGGTGCGGCGGAAGGGCCTTCTTGAGCGACTCGACGATGGAGTCCAGCTTGACCACTTCAGTCGCCTCGACCAGCGCCCCCAGGGCGACCATGTTGGCCACCCGGTCGTTGCCCAGTTCGACGGCGATCTCGTTGGCCGGGACGTAGACCACCCGGATGTCGTTGCGCTTGGCCTTGAGCCCGATGAGGGAGGAGTTGACGATAAGCACCCCGCCCTCCCTGACGGTGGGCTCGAACTTCTCGAGGGACGGCTGGTTCATGACCACCGCGGCGTCGGGATCGGTGACGACCGGGGAACCCACGCTTTCGGCGGCGATGACCACCGTGCAGTTGGCCGTGCCGCCGCGCATCTCGGGCCCGTACGACGGCATGTAGCTGACCTTCTTACCTTCCACCATACCGGCGGCGTACGTCAGGAGCTGGCCCATCATCATCACGCCCTGGCCGCCGAAACCGGCGAAGACGCACTCCAGATCGGTCACTCAGTCTTCACCTCCCGCGTCGGGACCGTCGTCTTGACGGCTGATGGTTCAGGCAGGCCGGGCTCGGTCTTGAGCTCGCCCAGCGGGTAGACCGGGAGCATGTTCTCCTCGAGCCACTTCAGGGCCTCGCGGGGGGTCATCCCCCAGTTGGTCGGGCAGGTCGAGAGGACCTCGACCATGGCGAAGCCCTTCTTGTCGGCCTGGGCCTGGAAGGCCTTCTTGATGGCCTGCTTGGCCCGGGCCACCTGGGCCGCGTTGTGGGTCGAGACCCGGGCGATGTAGGCCGCCCCTTCGAGCTGCGAGAGCATCTCGGACATCCTTATCGGCCGCCCGGCCCGCTCGGGCTTGCGCCCGCCGGGGCTGGTCGTCGTCGACTGGCCGATGAGCGTGGTCGGGGCCATCTGGCCGCCGGTCATCCCGTAGATGGCGTTGTTGACGAAGATGACGGTGATGTTCTCCCCGCGCATGGCGGCGTGGACGATCTCGGCCGTGCCGATGGAGGCAAGGTCGCCGTCCCCCTGGTAGGTGAAGACGGTGCGGTCGGGCAGGCAGCGCTTGATGCCCGTCGCCACCGCCGGCGCCCGGCCGTGGGCGGCCTGCTGGAAGTCGACGTTGAAGTAGTTGTAGGCGAGCACCGAGCAGCCGACCGAGGCCACGCCGATGGTCTTGCCCTGGACCCCCAGCTCGTCGATGGCTTCGGCGACGAGCCGGTGGATGACCCCGTGGGTGCACCCGGGGCAGTAGTGGAAGATGACGTCGGACAGCGCCTTCGGGCGCTCAAAGACCTTCACGCTCATACCCCCAACCTCCCCCCGAGCTTGTCGCCCTTGACCGAGTGGTCGATCCGGCGGATCTCCTCGAGCACCGCCTTGGGGGTCGGGACCATGCCGCCCATGCGGTTGAAGAAGAAGATCGGCGCGCGGTCCTGGACGGCCAGGCGGACGTCCTCGATCATTTGCCCGGCGGACATCTCGATGTCGAGGAAGGCCTTGACTCGCTCTGAGGTCTTGCGGAAAGGCTCGTACGGGAACGGCCAGGCGGTGATGGGCCTGATCATGCCGACCTTGATCCCTTCGGAGCGGGCCCGCTTCATGGCCGAGATGGCGACGCGGGCCGAGGTCCCGTAGGCGGTCAGGACGATCTCCGCGTCGTCCAGGCCGATTTCCTCGTAGCGGACCTCGCGCTCGGCCATCTGCCGGTACTTCTCCTGGAGCTTGTAGTTGTGCTTCTCGCACAGCTCGGCGTCCAGGTAGAGCGAGTTGATGACGTTCGGCCTACGGGTGCCGCCCGTCCCCGTGGTCGCCCAGGTCTTCTGGGGGATCTTGGCCAGGTCGGCCGGCTCCGGCAGGACCACCGGCTCCATCATCTGACCGAGGACCGCGTCACCGAGGATCATCACCGGGTTGCGGTAGCGCTCGGCCAGTTCGAAGGCCTGGCCGGCGAGGTCGATCGTCTCCTGGACGGAGGCCGGGACGAAGACGAGCAGCCGGTAGTCGCCGTGGCCGCCGCCCTTGGTGGCCTGGAAGTAATCGCCCTGCGCGGGCTGGATGCCGCCGAGCCCCGGGCCCGCCCGGACCATGTTCACCACCAGAGCCGGCAGCTCCGCCCCGGCCATGTAGGAGATGCCCTCCTGCTTGAGGCTGATCCCAGGGCTCGACGACGAGGTCATCGCCCTGGTCCCGGCCCCGGCCGCGCCGTAGACCATGTTGATGGCCGACACCTCGCTCTCGGCCTGGATGAACGTCCCGCCGACCTCGAACAGCCGCTTGGCCATGTACTCCGGGATCTCGTTCTGCGGCGTGATCGGGTAGCCGGCGAAGAAGCGGCAGCCGGCGCGGATCGCGGCTTCGGCGATCGCCTCATTGCCTTTCATCAGGATCTGTTCGGCCAATGCGCTCCCCTCCCTACCTTGCCACCCTATCCGGGCGGAAGATCTCAATCACGGTATCGGGGCACATCCGGGCGCAAAGCAGGCAGGTGGTGCACTTGGCCTGGTCCTCGGCGGTGACGGTGGCCGGATGGAAGCCCTTGGAGTTGAAATGCTCCGCCAGATGGATGATCTCCTTGGGGCAAGCCTCGATACAAAGCTCGCACCCCTTGCACCGGTCCTCGTCGAAGGCGACCTTCTTGTCCAAACTGGTTCCCCCTTTGACCTGACGCGAATCGCGGACCACGGGCTACTCCTCCTCCTGCTCCCATGGCGGCAAGAGGAAGCGCCGGACGGGCAGGACGGGCACCGGGAAGTCTTCCGGGGAGAGTTTGTCCAGCAGCCGTTCGTCCAAAGCGACGAACTTGACCGGCACACCGAGACGGCCGGCGGCCTCGGCCACGAGGGCATAGCCCTCGCGGGCCACGTCGATGGTCGAGACCGGTCCGAGGTTGGTGTTGGAGACGAGGCCGCTCACGGGCAACCGCGACACCGCCTGTGCCCGCTGGGCGGCGGCGACAACGGCCTCGACCGTGCCGGCATCAGGGCGCCGGGTGTTGACCACCAACAGCGCATCGTGGGCGCCCGGACGAAAGCGGCCGGCCAGAGCCCCCAGCACTCTGGCCCCGGTCTCGCCGCCGACGTCGAAGACGACCTTCGGCCCGCCCTCCAGGACCCCGTAGATCTCGGCCGGCAAGGCCGCCATGTCGGCCCCCGCCAGCTCACCCGGGGGCAGGATGACGCGGATGCCCCGTTTCTCGAGGGGAATTCGGAGACTCCCCGAGCGGAACAGGGGCTTGTAGTAGTCCGCGTCCACCAGGGCGGTGTCCTGCCCCTGCTCCCGCAGGCGGTTGGCCAGGTTCAGGGCGATCTCGCTCTTGCCGCTGCCGAATGCGCCGAAGAGGACGGTGACCCGCCGGACTTCCAGTTCACGGCCGAAGGCGACCTCGATCGTCGGGCTCGAGTCCATCAGGGAATGAACTTCTTGTGGAGTTCCCCGACTTTGTTGATGCGCTCCTCGGCCACCAGGTCGGCCGCCTTGTAGGTCGGGATCTTGCGCTCCTTGGACATCTTGATGACCTTGGCCACGTTGTCGTAGACGGTGGCGACCTTCTTCATCGCCCGGTCACGGTTGTAGCCCTGGAGCTCGTCGGCGACGTTGATGACACCACCGGCGTTGATGACGTAGTCCGGGGCGTAGAGGATGCCGCGGTGCTGCAACTCGTCGCCGTCCTTCTCCTCCTTGAGCTGGTTGTTGGCCGAGCCGGCGATGACCTGCACCTTGAGCTGCGGGATGGTCTCTTGGTTGACGATGGCCCCAAGGGCGCACGGGGCGAAGATGTCGGCCTTGACGCCGTAGATCTCCTCGGGCTTGACGGCCTTGGCCCCGAAGTCCTTGACCGCCCGCTCCAGGTTCTGTTCGTTGATGTCGGTCACGATGAGCTTGGCGCCTTCGTCGTGGAGGTGCTTGGCGAGGTGGTAGCCGACGTTGCCGACGCCTTGGATCGAGACCGTCTTGCCGGACAGGTTTTCCTCGCCCCAGACCTCCCGCGCGCAGGCCTTGATGCCGCGCCACACGCCGAAGGCGGTCGCCGGGGACGGGTCGCCGGATGAGCCGTGCGTGCTGGAGGACACGCCGGCCACGTACTCGGTCTCCTGGTGGATGAGGTCCATGTCAGCCACGGTGGTGCCGACGTCCTCGGCCGTGATGTACCGCCCCTGCAGGCTCTCGATGAACCGCCCGAAGGCGCGGAACAGGATCTCGGACTTGTCGGTGCGCGGGTTGCCGATGATGACGGACTTCCCGCCGCCCAGGTTGAGTCCGGCCGCTGCCGACTTGTAGGACATGCCGCGGGCGAGCCGCAGGGCGTCGAGGATGGCCGCGTCCTCGCTGGGGTAGGTCCAGAAACGGCACCCGCCGAGGGCCGGCCCGAGGGTGGTGTTATGGATGGCGATGATGGCCTTCAGGCCCGAGGTCTTGTCGTGGCAGAAGACAACCTGCTCGTATGCGTACTTCTCCATGTAAGAGAAGATCTCCATGCTTGTCCTCCTCCCGTGAGGGGATCTGATTGACACTCCGGGGGATCTGGTGAAGCGGACCGGGTCCCAGACCGGGTCCGATGCCTGGTGAGTGTGAGCGTTCATCCCTCCCAAGGGCTTCCGCCCAGACCGGCGCAAGTCCGTCCAGGACGGCCGTCTAGTACATCATATTTGCCTCTATAGGCTTTGCTCATGCCAGTAGCGCGCCGATAGCCAGCGAGTTCAGGCGGGTGTCCGGGGTGTCGGCCCGGGACAGCATCACGACCGGTGCGGCCGCGCCGACCACGACCCCGGCCGCCCTGGCCCCCGCCAGATAGATCAGGCCTTTGACGAGAATGTTGGCCACTTCCATGTACGGAGCCAGGAGGATGTCGGTCTCCCCGGCAATCCGCGAGGCGAGGCCCTTGATGGCGGCGGCCTCCGGCGACAGGGCGACGTCCAGGGCCACCGGCCCCTCGACGACGGCCGGGGAGAACTCCCCCCGAGCGGCCCGCTCGGCGAGGGCGGCGGCGTGGACCGTCGCCGGGATGTCCGGGCTGACCTGTTCGGCCGCCGTCAGGCAGGCTGCCCTCGGTTGCGGCGTCCCCAGCCGGACGAGGGCGTCGACGGCGTTTCTCAGGATGGCCGCCTTGCGCTCCAGGTCCGGGTCGACGTTGAGGCCGCCGTCGGTCACGAAGAGGAGCTTCCCATAGGACGGCAGGCCGACGACGGCGATGTGGCTCAGGAAACGTCCGCGGCGCAGACCCGCCGACGGCTCGAGGACCGCCCGCAGGAAGTCGCCCGTGGGGAGGTGACCTTTCATCAGCATGTCGGCCTCGCCCCGGCCGGTCATCTCGGCCGCCATCCTGGCCGCTTCCCGCGGGTCGGGGGAGTCCACGACCACCGGTTCGCGGCCGTTCCAGGCGGGCTCGGCCGACACCAGTCCGCGGATGGCCCTCGCCTCCCCCACCAGGACGGGAGAGATGAGCCCGCGCCTAGCGGCCTGCCCGAGGGCCTCGATGACCATCGGGTCTTCGGCGGCGGCCACGGCCACCCGTTTCGGGCCGCGCCCGGCCGCCTTGTCGATAGCTTCGTCAAAGGTCCGTATGGTCATTGGTAATCCCTCGCCGGTTCCTCGCCGGTCAGGGCCCGGCGGGCCCCGGCCGCCAGGGCGGCCATCTCGTCCTCGCCCGGGTAGACCAGGATGGGGGCGATAAAGGCGACCCGCGGCTTGATGAGGTCGACGAACTCGGTGGAACGGGCCAGGCCGCCGGTGATGACGACGGCGTCGACCCGGCCGCGGAGGACGGTCGCCATGGCCCCGATCTCCTTGGCGATCTGGTAAGCCATGGCCTCGATGACCAGCGCGGCCAACCGGTCGCCGGCCCGGGCGCGGTCGAGCGCCTCCTGGAAGTCGTTGGTCCCCAGGTAGGCGACCATCCCGCCGCGGGCGGTGAGCCGGCGGAGCAACTCGTCTTGGCCGTAGCGGCCGGAGAAGCACAGCTGCACCAGCGAGGCCGAAGGCAGGCCGCCGGCCCTTTCCGGCGAGAACGGCCCCTCCTCGTTGGCGTTGTTGACGTCGACCATCCGGCCCCCGGCAAGCGGGCAGATGGAGATGCCTCCGCCCAGGTGGGCCACGATCAGGTTCAGCTCGGGCAGGGACCGCCCGAGTCCGTCCGCGGCCCGGCGGGCACTGGCCTTGATGTTGAGCGCGTGGAGCAGGCTCCGGCGCTCGATCTCCGGCAGACCGGAGAGACGGGCCACCGGCTCCATCTCGTCGACCGAGACCGGGTCGACCACGTAGGCCGGCACCCTCAGCCGGCCGGCAATCTCGGCGGCGATGAGCCCGCCGAGGTTGGCCGCGTGCTCGCCGCGCCTGGCCTCGCGCAGGTCGGCCAGCATCGCCTGGTTGATGGAGTATGTCCCGCCGGCCACGGGCTTGAGCAGCCCGCCCCGTCCGACCACGGCCGAGAGTCCGGCCAGCTCGATGCCGGCTTCCGCGAGGAGGTCGAGGACGGCCCGCCGCCGCAGGGGCGCCTGCGCCGCGACGCCGGCGAAGGCCTCCAGCTCCTCGACCTTGTGCCCGGCCTGGCCCACGAGAAGCGGGCGGTCGTCCTCATAGACGGCCACCTTCGTGGATGTCGAGCCGGGGTTGATGACGAGGATAAGATGGCTCCCCATGCCCGCCCTCTAGCGCGGCAGGTACATGGTCTTCAGTTGGCCGCGCTGCCGCAGCTTCTCCTCGACCATGACGTCGGCGGCTTCAACCGGCGGGATCTTCTTCTCCTTGGAGATGGCGTAGATGCGTTCGAGGGCGTCATAGATGCCGGCCGTCCTGCGGTAGGCCCGGTCGCGGTTGAAGCCCTCGAGTTCGTCGGCGGCCTGGATGAGCCCGCCGGCGTTGATGACGTAGTCGGGGGCGTAGACGATGCCCTTCTGCCACAGGGCCGTGCCGTGCCGGCCCTCGGCCAGTTGGTTGTTGGCCGCCCCGGCCACGACCTTGCCCTTCAGCCTGGGAATGGTCTGGTCGTTGATCACCGCGCCCAGGGCGTTCGGCGAGAAGACGTCGCACTTGACGTCGAAGATCTCCTCCGGCTTGACCACGCGGGCCTTGACCTTCTTTGTCAGCTCGGCCACGTAGGCCGGGTTGACGTCGCAGACCACCAGGTCCGCCCCATCGTCCACGAGGTACTGGGCGAGATGCGAACCGACCTTGCCGACCCCCTGGAGGGCGACGGTCCGGCCCTGCAGGGAGTCGCTCCCGAAGGCCTCCTTGACCGAGGCCTTGATGCCCTTCCAGACCCCGAAAGCGGTGATGATGGACGTGTCGCCGCTGCCGCCGTACTCCTCAGGGACGGCCACGACGTTATCGGTCTCGGTCAGCGCCCAGACGAAGTCGATGGACTTCGTGCCGACGTCCGTGCCAGTTATGAAGCGCCCTTTCAAGGCTTCGACGTAAAGCCCAAGGGCTCGAAAGAGCTCTTCGGTCTTGTCGGTGGCCGGGTCGGCCCAGATGACTGACTTCCCGCCGCCGTAATCGCAGCCAGAGGCCGCCGACTTATAGGTCATCCCCTTGGATAGCCGCAGGGCGTCCCGCCAGGCGTCCTCTTCTTTGGGGTACGGCCACATCCGGCAACCGCCGAGGGCGGGTCCCAGGGTCGTGTCGTGAATCGCAATCAGGGACTTGAGCTTGGATGTCTTGTCATAGCAGAAGATGAGTTGCTCGTGTCCTTGCGACTGCATCTGGTCGAAAATCCCCATCCGCGTCCCCCCTTCAGACGTGTTTGGGGCCGGAGGCGAAAAATCCGCCAACACACGGATAAAGCCCAACTAGTCCTAGTGGGCTTTGACCGATCCGACCTCAAGCCTTAGGTCAGACACCGGCTCCCATGGAGTATTCTCCACCCCCCCTGGCTATTCCTCCGACCCGCGGGAAGAAAATCCCGAACTCCGTCGCGGGGGATTCGTCCCACCTACATGCGTCCCGGGCGGTCATCGCCCGACCCGCGACGGTCGTCGCCCGGCCCGCGACGACCGAGGCGGTCGACGAAACGGGCCGCGGCGTTGTTGTCGATGAGCCTCCCAAGCGAGACGCGCTCGGCGGCCAGGTTGGCCAGGACCACGCCGAACCCGAAGACCAGCTTGGGCGCGAGCGGGAGGTCGAAGGCGACCGCCGAGCCGAGGGCGAAGCCGAGGAAGTTGGCCCCCACGTCCCCGAGCATGACCCGTTCGCCCAGCTCCGCAGGGAAAACGGCGAGGGCCGCCCCGAGGGGCGCGGCCAGGAAGTACCCATGCACGGGCGAGCGGGAGAGGCCGAAATAGACCAGCCCGAGGGCCAGAAAGGCCTTCAGGGTCCGCCCGGGGCGCAGATCGAGGAGGTTCATCAGGTTGGCCGTTCCGGCGATGGTCACGGCGTTGACCGTGGCCACCAGACCGAGCCAGTACGGGCCGAGGTATGGGTTGACCCCGGCGCTGGACCCGGCGGCCACCGAGCCGGCCGTGACCGCCCCCAGGGCGATGAAGAACAGCTTCAGGAGCCCAGTGGTGACTCGCCCCGCGCCGAACTGGCGGAGGTGACCGCCCAACCCGCGGGCGGTCGCGTCCCCGGCCAGGTCGTCGAGGAGCCCTACCAGGCCGGCCAGGGTCGCCCCGAAAAGGAAGGCATAGAGGTCTCCGCCGGCGGGCGCCCCCGGCACCGGCGCCCGGCCCATCAGGCCAGGCAGGCCCGGGACGGCCGCGACGGCCAGCGAGGCCAGGAGGACCGCCAAGCCGCCGGCCTTGGTCAGGGGCTGACCGCGATAGTTCGGTCGGGTCAGGGCGGCTCTCTCCAGGATCCCGACCGTCGCCGGTACCAGCAGCCAGGCGAGGACGAAGGCGGCGGCCGCGATCAAGCCGGTCGCGGCGAGGACGGACGCGCCGATCATCTTCGCCACCTCCACCTGGCGACGAGGGCCGCCGCCACATCGATGAGTTGCCGGGAGCGGTGCCGGACGTCGCGCCACGACCGTCCGGTCAAACGGTGGGTCATCCGCGTCGGCACTTCCCGCACCCGGAAGCCCCGGGAAAGGGCGTCGATGGTCATCGCCACCTCGGCTCCGAACCCGGCCTCGGTCCCGCCGATCTCCTCGAGCAGGCGCCGGCTGACGGCCCGTTGCCCCGACAAAGGGTCGGTGGCCTGCCAGTCGGCCAGGCGGGCCAGGCCGAGCCGGGCCAGTCCGACGACGAGGCCGAGGCCGCCGGCATTCGGACGGCGTGAGAGGGTAGCGATGGCCAGGTCGACCCGGCCGGATACCACCGGTTCGAGAAGCGCGCCGGCCTCGGCGGCGCTGTCGCCCAGGTCGGCGTCGAGGAAGAGGACGACCTCCCCCGCCGTCTCGCGCCAGCCCCGCTCCATGGCCCAGCCCTTGCCGCGGTTCCGCCCCGTGCGGACGACCCTGGCGCCGGCCAGAAGGGCCCGGCCCGAGGTCTCGTCCCGCGACCCGTCATCGACGACGAGCACGTCGGCGACCCCCGGCAAGCCCCTGGCCGCCCGAACCGTCGCGGCCACGCGGTCCTCCTCGTTGAAGGCCGGGATGACGACGGCTACCCGCGCGCCGCCCCCTGTCCGTCCCTCACCGTCCAAGGTCGGGCACCACTTCGCGGGCCGTCGCCTTCTGCCCGAAGTCGCCGTTCTCCCCGGCCAGGGCATAGACCAGCGCCACCTGCCCGGGGGCCGTGTCCAGGTTGTCGATGGTCGGGATGCCTCTCTTCTGCCCCACGGCGACCGTGGAGACGCGGACGTCAGACCGCTCGGCCAGGACGGCCCGGCGCCCCTCGGCGCAGATGGCGGCCAACAGGCGGTCATCGACGGCGGACGTGTTCCGCCCGCCTTGGTGGTCGCCGCCGATCACCAGGACCACCCCGGGACGGCGGTCGTAGCGGCCGGAGCGATGGATGAGCCCGGCGTCTTCGAGGAACGAGAGGGCGGTCGAGCCGGCCTCGGACGGCTCAGCGATGGCCATGCCCAGGGCGACGACGAGCCGTTCAGTCAGTTCGCCCTGGGAGGCTGCGGGCGAACCGAGGTAGTCGGCGACCGTCTGCCTCCGCTCGGCCGAGCGGAGGTCGAACCCGTCGGTCAGGGCGGTCATCGAAAGGACGTCGGCCCCGGCCCGCCGGAGGGCGGCGACGGGCTCGTCGATGAGGGCGTCGTTGTCAAGGGAGATGATGGCCAGCGTCCGCCCGGTCAGGCGGCCGTCGATGAGGCGTGGCAAGGCTTTGCGCCCGAAATCGCGGTAGACGCGAAGGGCATTCTCCGCCTCGACCAGGCGCGCCCCGAAGAGCCGGTTCTCCTCGAGCAGCTCGGCCGAGTCCCCTTCGAGACGGGCGATGACCTGGCGTTGCTGGCTGACCACGACTCCCTCGCCGAGCATGGTCCCGCCGATGAGGAGGCCGAGGCCCAGGGCCAGGAAGAGGGCGATGAGGGTGAGGACCAGGGAACGCTGGTCGATCATAAGACTCCCCCGGTTCGAGCCGCGCTCCCCGGCCTCAGAACCCGAGGATGGAGCGCAGGTGCGAGCCCATGACGTGAATGGCCGAGCGGGCGCTCGGTGAAAGGGCGACCACGACCAACGCCGGGACCAGCCCGGCGAGGACCACGGCGACCAGGTAGCCGGCGGGCAGCCGGCCCGCGCGACACAGCCGGGACAAGCCGCGCGCGTCGACCAGGTTCGGGCCCACCCGCAGGCGGACCAGGAAGGTGCTGGCCATCCCGGAGCGGCCCTTCTCCAGGAAGTCGATCGGGTTAGAGTGCGTGCCGACGGCCACGACCAGGTCGGCCCCGGCCTCGTGGGCCAGGAGGAGGGCGGCGTCCTCGCTCGTCCCCGGGACGGCGAAGACCGCCGGTTCGAGTCCCAGGCGACGGACCCGGCCGAGACCGGGCGCCCGCCCATCGGCGTAGGCGTGGACGACGAGTTCGGCCCCACAGGTCAGGGCGCGGTCGCTGACGCTGTCCATGTCCCCGAGGATGACCTGGGGCCTGATGCCCTCGGCCAGGAGGGCGTCGGCGGCCCCGTCGACGGCCACGACCACCGGCCGCGCGTCGTTCAGGTACGACCGGACGGCCCGGAGGTCTTCCCGGTAGCCCGCGCCACGGGCCACGACCAGGGCGTGGCGGCGGCGGAAGTCGGTTGTCAGCGGTGGCAGGGCGATGTCCCCGAGGAAGAGGTTGCGCTCCTTGACCACGTGGTCCACGGTGTTCAGGACGAACCGCTCCATCAAGGGCCCGAGGCGGCGACCGGAGACGGTCACCGTCCGCGCCAGCGATTCCGCGGTGACCAGGGCGCCGGCGGCGACGACCTCATTCCCGCAGACGACCTCGTCGTCGACGAGCTCGATGACATCGCCGTCGCGCAGGCGCTCCAAGAGGGCGGGGTCGGGGCAGTCAAGGACCGGGATGCCCTGCTTGACGAGAAGCTCCGGGCCCCGATTGGGGTAGCGGCCGGTGACCGACCGGCAGGTGTTGATGACCGCGGCCACGGGCAGCGCGGCCAGCGAGGCCGCCGCCACCGGGTCGAGGTCGGGGTGGGCGATGACCGCGATTTCCCGCGGCTTCATTCGTCTGACCAGTTCCTTGGTCCGGCGACCGACCCGGGCCACTCCCTTGACGCTCATGCGTCTAGTATGCCCGGTGCCATGCGGGGACAGCGTCCTCGGTTGGTCTCGACTGTCCTCACCTCCGTGGAACAGCCACCGCAATGAAACAGCCCCGGATTAACCGGGGCTGCGATCGGCGATGGGACGGGTCGGTCAGGAAGCCTTGCTCTCCATGCGGAGCTTGTCGGCGACCATGGCGATGAACTCCGAGTTGGTCGGCTTGCCACGGTCGTGGTTGACGGTGTAACCGAAGAGGGTGTTGATGACGTCGAAGTTACCGCGGTTCCAGGCGACCTCGATGGCATGCCGGATGGCCCGTTCGACGCGGCTCGGAGTGGTGTCGTGCTTGACGGCGATGGTCGGATAGAGTTCCTTGGTGACCGCGCCGAGCAACTCGACCCGGGAGATGACCATCAGGATCGCTTCGCGCAGGTACAGGTAACCCTTGATGTGCGCCGGGATGCCGATTTCGTGGATGATGTTCGTGACCTCGAGGTCCATGCTCTTGCCCCGGGTGGTCGTGATGGGCACCACCCCATGGTGGTTGGCCAGCTGCCGGATGCGGTTGATGAGGACGTCGAGGTTGAACGGCTTCAGGACATAATAGTCCGCTCCGAGCTGGACCACCTTCTGGGTGATGTTCTCCTGGCCGAAAGCCGTGAGCATGAGGACTTTAGGCCGCTTGGTCAGCCCCAGCCCATTGAGGCGCTCGAGCACGCCGATGCCGTCAAGATGAGGCATGATGATGTCTAAGACAATGACATCCGGCGTGTTCTTCGTGACCTGGTCGATGACCTCGAGGCCGTTGTAGGCCACCCCGGTCAGCTCCATGTCACTCTGTTTCTCGATCAATTCCTTCAGGAGCTCGCAGAAGTCTCGGTTGTCGTCGGCCAGAAGCACTTTGGTTTTTTCCTTCACACCCATGCCCCCATTGCCTTATCGGTAATGAGGGAATTTCGGCGGTCTCTTCCATTATCCTCCTGTACTGTAAAAAAAACAAACCCTGCGCTACCTGCAGGGATAAGGGTCAAAAACCTAGCGCCGCCGCGGGTTTGAGGATGCCGACCCCGCCGAGGCTAAGCCGTTCGACGGTCTTCCCATCGCGCACCGACCTTTGGTTAACCAGCAGGCCGCTCTCGATGAGCATCCACTCGGCAAACACTCCGTAGCCGCGGGTCGGGTCGTTGACGAAGACGTGGGTGACCGCTCCGACAAGGCGTCCGTTCTGGACGATGGGGCTGCCGCTCATCCCCTGGACGATGCCGCCGGTCTTGCGGAGGAGGCGCGGGTCGGTGACCCGGATGACGAGCCCCTTCGTGTCCGGCCGGTCCTGAGCCGAGACCCGCTCGATCTCGACGCTGAACCGCTCGACGCGTTGCCCCTCGATGACCGTGTAGATGTCGGCCGGGCCGCGGCGGACCTCGCGCATCAAGGCCATCGGGACGACCCCGTTGTCCGCCCCGGGCTTGCCGTTGAGCTTCCCGAAGATGCCGAACTCGGTGTTCTTACCGATGCTCCCGATGATGTCCGACTCGTCGGTAAAGGTGCCGACCTTCTCGCCGGGGCGACCCGAACGGCCCGGCTGGACGCCGGTGACATTGGCGGCGACGATGAGCCCGTCGGTGATGTTCAGGGGCCGGTTCGACTCGGTGTCGGTGATGACGTGCCCAAGGGCCCCGAAAGTCCCGTTGTTGGCGTCATAGAAGGTCAGGGTGCCGACGCCCGCCGCCACGTCACGGATATAGAGCCCGATGCGATAACGGCCGGTGTCGCGGCAGAGGACCGGGGTGACCACCCGCTGAAGCGTGTGGTTCCCCCGTTTGACCTCCAGGGTGACCAGGTTGCCCTGGCGCCCGAAGTAGTCGATGAGCTGGACGGCCCCGTCCTCGTTGCTGACTTTGCGGCCGTTGACCTTGAGGATGAGGTCACCCTTTTCGATGCCGGCCTCCCGCGCCGGGTAGAAGACGTCGCCGTCCTCGGCCACCACCGCGGCGAACCCGACGACCATCACCCCTTCGGCGTGCAGGAGCACACCGATGGAGTGCCCGCCCAGGCAGACCTGGACCTCGGGGATGACGTCGACCGCCAGGTGCTTGATGGGGACGAGCCCGAAGAGGAGAAAGTCGAGGGAGACGTGGCCCTCGCGAACAGCGTCGATGGCGACCGAGCCGCCGGGGCCGAGCCGCCAGGTATTGCTCTTGCCGGCCACGCCTTGGGCCCCGATCTTGATGACGCCGTCGCGGTCGGAGCGGACGTAAACGCCGAGCGGCAGGCCGAGACGAACATATTGTTGTTGTCCGAGGGTCACCCGCAGGTGCGTGGGAAAGCCCGTGAACCACCGGAACTGCGGTGAGGCCACAGCGACGACGATCAGGGCGACCAGGACCAGCCCGAGCATTCTTCGCCGCCGTTCGTGGCGGCCCGACGGGACGTCGCGCATCAAATCACGCTCCCACGGTTTTGGCTGTCCCGCGTGGGCACGGGGCCGGCATCGCGGGAACGTCTGACGCGCCTTATCCTGCTCGTAGCTGGGCTTTGTTATGCGTGGAGGGAATGGCGCCGGGACCGCGAGCGGACGCCAAGAGAGGCTCGCGAAAGGCCGCGATGCCGGTGAAAGACGGCCGCAAAAAAACAACCCCGGGTCCGGGGGGACCTGGGGCCTATCTTCGTCGACCGGCCGTCGCGCGACGCTACTTCTTGGCCCGTGCCGCTTTCGGCCGCTTCGCCTGCGCGGCCGACAACAACTCGAGGGCATGCTCTCGGGTGGCCCGGCTGTCGGCCGTCCCGCCGAGCATGCGGACGATCTCATCGACCCGCTCGTTCCCCTCGAGCCGCCGCACCGCGGTCGTCGTCCGTTCGCCCTGGACCGTCTTGGTGATGGCGAAATGGCGATCGGCGACGGCGGCGATCTGCGGCAGGTGGGTCACGCACAGCACCTGGCGCACCTGGCCCAGGCGGGCCAGCTTGTCGGCGACGGCGTGGGCGGCCAGCCCGCCGAGGCCGGCGTCGATCTCGTCGAAGATGAGCGTCGGCACCTGGTCGACGCGGGCCAGGATGGCCTTCAAGGCGAGCATCACCCGGGCCATCTCACCGCCGGAGATGATTCGCGCCAGGGGCTTCGGCGGTTCGCCCGGGTTGGCCGAGAAGAGGAACTCCACGTCATCGGTGCCCTTGGGGCCGGCGGCCAGCAGGCGTCCGCCGATCGGCACGCCGTCCGGATCCTCGGTCTCGGCGAACTGGACCCTGAAGACGGTGCGCTCCATGCCCAGCCCGGCCAGCTCCTCGGCGACGGCCCGTTCGAGGTCGCGGGCCACCCTCCGCCGGACCTGCCCGAGTTCGTCGC
>JAJZPE010000226.1 GCA_021811325.1 Bacillota bacterium | reverse complement strand
GATCCGACAGGTCGATCAGCTTCTTGACGATGCGCCCGTCCCATTGCGTGCCCGCGCCTCGCAAGAGACGTTCCCGGCATTCATCCTTCGTCAGGGCCCGCCGATAGACACGGTCGCTGGTCATCGCGTCGTAGGCGTCGGCGACGGCGATGATCCGCGCGCCCAGTGGGATGGCCTCGGCCTTCGACCCGCCCGGCTGGCCGTGCCCGTCGAACCAGCCGTGGTGATGACGGACCAGTTCGCGGATGTCGCCGAGGAAATCCACCGGCCCGAGGATGGCCGCGCCGATCTCGGCGTGCCGGCGCACCGCCATCAGTTCGTCTTCGGTGAGGCTGCCGGGCTTGTTCAAGATGGCTTCCGAGACGCCGATCTTGCCGATGTCGTGGAGGAGCGCGGCGTATCGGATGTCGAGCCGAGCCTTCTCGCCGCAGCCGAGGCTGCGGGCGAGGGCGTCGGCCAGGGAGGCCACGCGTTCCGAGTGTCCGCGCGTGTAGGGGTCCTTGGCGTCGAGGGCCTGGGCGAGGCTCTGGATGGTGCTCAGATATAGGCCCTGGATGCGCCGGTAGAGTCCGGCGTTCTCGAGGGCCACCGCCGCCTGCGCCGCCAACCCGCCCAGGAGTTCGAGGTCGTCGTCATTAAAGCGCCCATCGGGCCGCCCTTTCTTGTTGAGCAGCTCGATGACGCCGATGAGGCGGCCCCTCGAAAGCATCGGCACACACATCAGCGACCGAGTGACGAAGCCGGTCTGCTCGCCGATGTCGCGCCGCAACCGCCGGTCCTTCTGGGCATCGGCGACGATGACCCCGCGACGGTTGCGGGCCACCCACCCGGCGATGCCCTCATGGAGGCCGACGCTGAAGCTCTTCACGGCCTCGCCCCCGCCGCCGTGGGCCACCCTGAACTCGAGTCGCCCGCTCCCTCGGTTGACCAGGAGCAGGGACCCGGCCTCGGCGCCGATGACCCGTTCCGCAAGGATGATGATGTCGACGAGGACCTTCTCCGTGTCGAGGCTGGCGTTGATCGTCCGCCCGGCCTTCAGCAGAGTCCGCTCCATCTCGAGAGCCCGGGACAGCGACCAACGGTCGAGCGCCGCTCCGAGGGCCGACCCGGCCAGCCGGGAGAATTCGGCCAGGGTCATTCGGGCGGTCTCGCTGAGCCGCCCCGTCCCTTTGACCGCCAAGAGCCCGCGGGTCAGCGGCTTCGCCCCGGCCCCTTCGAGGGGCACGAGGAGAAACCCCGACCAGCGTTCGGTCCTCGGGTTGGCCGAAGCTCCTCGCCCTCTGCCGGCGGCGGTGAACCGCCGGAGCAGCCGCGGAGTCCCTTCATCATCAAGGCCCGACTGTGCGGCCACCTGCCAGCTGTCGTGCCCATAGCGGAGGAGGACGGCGCCGCCGCGCCCGCCGGTCAGGGCCAGACCCAATCTCAGGATGACCCGCGCCCTTCCCCCGGGGGTGGTCGGGACGTTCGCCCGGCGGACCGCCCGGTAGAGCCAGGCGAAGTCGGCGGTCGTGTTCGCGCGGCCTTCTTGGCTCTCGCGCCTACCTGGCAAGCCGGTCACCGCCCTTGTTCCGTCCCGCGGAGCGGCGCTGCCGCCGGCTGGGGGTCACTGCCGGGGCCGGCGTACTGTCCGTCAGGGTGAAGACCCGCACCGGCTGGCTTCTCCCGCGGACTTCGACCAGGCCCCACTCGCGCCATCGGAAGCCCGTTTCCGCCCGCTCCGCGAGGACGCGGCCGGCCAGAATCTCGCCCGGCGCGGCCAGGTCCTTGAACCGTGCGGCCAGGTTGACCTCGTCGCCGATGACCGTATACTCCAGCCGCTCTTTCGTTCCGACGTTCCCGACCAGGGCCGGGCCGGCGTTGAGGCCGATGCCGACACCCGGGGGGGTGCCGGGCACCTCGATCTCCTTGCGGATCTCCTCGACCCGGCGACGGATGCCGGCGGCCGCCCTCGCCGCCCGGAGGCAATGGTCGGGCTGGCGGATGGGGGCGTTGAAAAAGGCCATCAGACCGTCCCCCGTGTACTTGTCGAGGGTGCCACCCTCGGCGAAGACCGCTTCAGCCATGGCCGAAAGGTACCGGTTGAGGACATCGACCAGTTGCCCCGGGGGGACCCTTTCAGCCAGGCCGGTGAACCCACGGAGGTCGGCGAAAAGGACCGTCACCTCGACCTCCTCGCCGCCGAGGGCGACCAGTTCGGGGTGGTCCCGCAGGACCGCCGCCACTTCGCGGCTGACATACCGGCCGAAGAGGTTGTCCAGCCGCCGCCGCTCCCGCTCTTCCTGCCGCCAGCGTACGGCCACCGCCGTCGCGCCCCCCGCGGCCAGGGTCACCAGTGGGGCGAAGAGCGGGACGAAGGTCCCCGCGAGGAAGACCCGCCAGGCCGCCGTCAGGTAGCCGAGGGCCAGGATGAGCAACCCGACCAGTGCGAAGAGGCCGCCGGCCACGGCCGCCCACAGGGCCGCCAGAGCCCCCAGGCCGAAGACGACGGCCGTCGCCAGACCGGGCTCGACCGCCCGCCGCCAGCCCCCGTTGAGGATCGTCTGGACCGCCGCCGCCTGGACCTCGAGGCCCGGCCCGGGCGCCCGGTCGATGACCGAGAAGGGTGTCAGCCACCGGTCCCCGACTCCCGCGGCCACAGGGCCGACGAGGACGAGGCGGTCGCGGAAGAAGTCCGCCGGGTACTGGCCGGCCAGGACGCGTACGGCGTCGACGGTCGGTACCGACCCGGCGACGCCGTCGTATTCGAGGATGAGCCGGCCGAAACGGTCCACCGGGAGGATTGTCTGGCCCAGGCGAACGCCCCCGCCGGGGGTGACCTCGGCCGGTTGACCGGTGAAGGCGGCCGCCGCGGCCAAAGCCAGCGACGGCAGGACCGAACCCCCGTCGTCGAAGGACAGCGGCGCCGAGCGCACCACTCCATCGACGTCAGGCAGGACGTTGGCCGCCCCAACGGAAGCGGCGGACTCCAAGAGTCCGCCGAAAGGCCGGTCGACCCGGACGGCCACCGGCACGCCTCCGGTCGAAGCCGTGAGCTGCGCCACGGCCGGCAGGACGACCCGCCC
>JAJZPE010000043.1 GCA_021811325.1 Bacillota bacterium | reverse complement strand
TGCGCGACCTCTCCCTCCACACCGTTTGCGAAGAAGCCTCCTGCCCGAACATCTGGGAGTGTTATAACCACCGCACCTCGACCTTCCTCATCATGGGCGATACGTGCACTCGGCACTGCGCCTTCTGCGGCGTCAGGCACGTCGCGCCGCGGACGCCGGCTGCGCCGGTCGACCCCGATGAGCCCGCCCACGTCGCCGAAGCCGCTCGTCGCCTGGGCCTCAAGCATGTCGTTATCACCTCGGTCACCCGGGACGACCTGTCCGACGGAGGCGCCGGCATCTTCGCCGCCTGCGTCGACGAGATCCGGCGGGTGATGCCCGGCGCTACGGTCGAGGTGCTGGTCCCCGACTTCCGGGGCGATCGTGCCGCCCTAGACAAAGTCCTCGCGGCGGCTCCCGATGTCTTCAATCATAACATCGAGACCGTCCCGCGGCTCTATTCGAAGGTGCGACCACAGGCCGAGTACCGTCGCTCCCTCGACGCGCTGGCCGCGGCGGCCGCCGCCGGGCTGACCGTCAAGTCCGGCCTCATGCTCGGCCTGGGCGAGACCACAGCCGAGGTCGGGGCGGTCCTCCGGGACCTGCACCAGGCCGGCTGCCGCCTGGTCACCATCGGCCAGTATCTGCGGCCTTCACCGCACCAGCTGCCGGTGGCCCGTTTCGTCCCCCCGGAAGAGTTCACGGAGCTCGAGAAAAAGGCTTTGGCCCTGGGGTTCACCGGCGTGGCCTCCGGTCCCCTGGTCCGCAGTTCGTACCGGGCGGCCGAGATGCGCCGATTGGCGGCGCCGGAAACCCATGGGCCGTCTGCCGCATAAACCGTCCACCGTCAGGAGGTCTTGACTTGGTCAGTGTCAACAAGGAAACCGTGAAGCTCGTCCGGCGGGTCATCGAGGAAGCAGACCGGTTGGATGTCGCCGTCTCGCGCCTTTCCTCCGGGGCGACGGTCATCGACATGGGCGTCAACCGCAACGGCGGCTGGGAGGCCGGGCGCCTCTTCAGCGAGATGACCATGGGCGCCCTGGGCACCGCCACGCTCGGCCGATTCATGCTCGGCGACGTCTACCTGCCATCCATCGACGTCCACATCGACCAGCCGCTCATCGCCACCTTCGGCTGCCAGATTGCCGGCTGGCAGGTCAGCTCGGGGGCCTTTTCGGTGATCGGCTCCGGCCCGGCGCGGACCCAGGGAGCGCTCAAGACCGACAGCTACGTCCACTACATCGACTACCGTGACCACAACGACGAGGTTGTCCTCTGCCTGCAGATGGACTCTCTTCCCACCGACGAAGTGGCCGCCTCGGTGGCCAAGGCCTGCGGGACGACCCCTGACAAGGTCTACCTCCCCGTCGCCTCCAACACTTCCATCACCACGTCCGTCCAGGTCTCGGCGCGCTCCGTCGAGCAGACCATCCACCGCCTCCAGGAAGAGGGCTTCCCCATCGACTCCATCCTGTGGGCCTGGGGCACCGCCCCCATCGCCCCGGTGGCCGACGACAAGCTGAAGACGATGGGCCGGATCAATGACGTCCTCCTTTATGGCGGCGTGTCCGACTTCTGGGTCCGGACCACCGACGAAGCCTGCGAGCGGGTCATCGGCCGCATCGTCAGCGAAGCCGCAAGCTCGCAGGCCAAGCCATTCGCCGACATCTTCGTCGAACACAACCGCGACTTCTATCAAATACCGCACAACATCCACTCCCCAGCCCGGGTTCACCTGCACAACCTGACCACCGGCCACTCCTTCGCCGCCGGGAACGTCAACTACGACCTGCTCAAGGAGACCCTCCTGAAATGACCGGCTGAACGAGGTGGATGTTCCCATTCGTAGCCCCGCAAGGCAAGACAGCAACAGGAAAGCGAGGTTCAGGCAGTGGCGGCGGACAAGCAGACGCTTCTCGATTACTACCGCAAGATGGTCCTCATCCGACGCTTCGAGGAGACCATGGAGGAGCACGCCAAAAAGGGTTACATCCCGGGCTTCCTCCACCTCGGCATCGGGCAGGAGGCCGCGCAGGTCGGCACGATGGCGACCTTCGCGCCCGGGGACTATGTCCTCCCGGATCACCGGAGCCACGGTGTGTGCCTGATGGTCGGCACCCCGACCCGGGAAGTCATGGCCGAGATCTTCGGCAAGAAGACCGGCACCAACGGGGGCCGCGGCGGCAGCATGCACGTAGCCGACTTCAAGCGCGGCAACGTCGGCAACAACGCCATCCAGGGCTCGACCATGGCCACGGCCTGTGGCCTGGCGCTGGCGGCCCAGGTCAAGAAGACCAAAGCGGTCACTTTCAACTTCATCGGTGACGGCACGGTCGGCCGGGGCGAGTTCCACGAGAGCCTGAACTTGGCCGGCATCTGGAAGCTCCCCATCGTCTACGTCCTCGTCAACAACGGCTACGCCATCTCCACCCGGGCGACCGACGCCCACCCCCTGGCCGACCTGGCCAAGATGGGCTGCGCCTACAACGTCCCCGGGATAACCGTGGACGGCAACGACGTCGAGGCCGTCCACGCCGCCGCCAAGGAAGCGACCGACCGGGCCCGCCGCGGCGAAGGCGCGACCATCATCGAACTGAAAACCTATCGCTGGCAGGGTCATTTCTCCGGCGACCCGGCCTCCTACCGCCCTGAGGAAGAGGTTAAGACCTGGAAGGAGAAGTGCCCCATCAGGCGCCTGCGGGACACGCTCCTCCAGCGGAAGCTGGCCGACATGGCCGCCCTCAAGGCCATCGAGAACGACGTGGAGCGGGAGATCCAGGACGCCCTGAAGTTCTCCATCGACAGCCCGGCCCCGACCATCGAAGACGCCCTAACCTTTGTCTACGTCGGGAGAGAGGTGACCGGCAAGTGAGGACGCTGAACTTCAAGGAAGCTCTCAACGAAGCCCTCCATCAGGAAATGACCAGTGACAGCCGGGTCATCGTCCTCGGCGAGGACGTCGCCCGGATGGGCGGCGACTTCGGCGTGACCATGGGCCTCTTGGACAAGTTCGGCCGAGACCGCGTCCGGGACACGCCGCTCTCCGAGGCGGCCATCATCGGTGCGGCCAACGGCGCCGCCTTCTGCGGCCTCCGGCCGGTGGCCGAGATCATGTTCGCCGACTTCATCACCGAGTGCTACGACCAGCTGGTCAACAACAGCGCCAAGGCCCGCTACATGTTCAACGGGCAGGTGATGGCCCCGATCGTCGTCCGGACGTCGTCCGGCGCCGGCTTCCGGGCGGCTTACCATCACTCGCAGAACATTGAGGCCTGGTTCCTGAACATCCCCGGGCTGACCATCGTCGCCCCGTCCACACCCCACGACGCCAAGGGCCTCCTTATCGGGGCCATCCGCGACGACAACCCGGTCATTTTCCTCGAGCACAAGATGCTCTACGGCACCACCGGCGAGGTCCCTGAGGAGCCCTACGCCCTGCCCATCGGGGTGGCCGAGGTCAAGCGGCCGGGCACCGACGTGACCATCGTCGCCAGCATGAAGCAGCTCCATTACGCCCTGGCCGCGGCCGAGCGACTGGCGTCCGAAGAGGAGATCTCCTGCGAGGTCATCGACCTCCGGACCCTCAAGCCGTTCGACAAGGCGACCATCCTGTCGTCGGTCAAGAAGACCGGCCGCGTCGTCTTGGTCAACGAGGCCCCCAAGACCGGCAGCATCAACGCCGAGATTGCGGCGGTCATTATGGAAGAGGCCTTCAGGGACCTCAGTGCCCCGGTCGAGCGGGTCAACAGTCTCGACGTCCCGGTTGGGTTCGCCCCCGTCCTCGAGGACTACGTCATCCCGGGCCCAGCCGACATCACCATGGCCGTCCGTAAGGTGATCGACTACTAGACGCACCGGAGGAGAGGGTTCGCGTGGATCAACCCTTACTCGAATTGCGCGGTATCACCAAGCGCTTTCCCGGCGTGCTGGCCAACGACCATATCGACCTGGTGGTCGGGAAGGGCGAGATTCATGCCCTTCTGGGCGAGAACGGCTCGGGTAAGACGACTCTGATGAATGTCCTCTACGGCCTGCAACAGGCGGACGAGGGCGAGATCCACTTCGAGGGCAAGCCCCTGAAGACCAACTCCCCGGGGCAGGCCATCGACGCCGGCATCGGCATGGTCCACCAGCACTTCATGCTGGTTCAGGCCTTCACCGTCACGGAGAACGTCATCCTGGGGATGAGATCCAAGCGTGAACCCCTGTTGGGACTGGCCCAAGCCGAGGCCGAGGTCAAGGCCCTGAGCGAGAAATACGGCCTCAAGGTCGACCCCAGGGCCAAGATCTGGCAGCTCTCCGTGGGTGAGCAGCAACGGGTGGAGATCCTGAAGGCCCTCCACCGCCGGGCCCGCCTGCTCATTCTTGACGAACCGACCGCCGTCCTGACCCCGCAAGAGACGGAGGAACTGTCCGCGATCCTGCGATCCCTGGCCGCCGAGGGCCGGTCAATCATTTTCATCACCCACAAGCTGAACGAAGTGATGGGCATCTCGAACAAGGTGACCGTTCTCCGGGCCGGCCGGGTCATCGACACGGTTGAAACGGCCAGCACAAACCAGGCCGCACTGGCCCGGATGATGGTCGGCCGGGAGGTGGTCTTCGAGATCGACAAGACCCCCGCCGCACCGAAAGAGGTCGTCCTCCAGGTCGAAGGCCTGAAGGCGGCCAACCAGAAGAAACTGCCGGCCCTGCGCGGCCTGTCGCTCAGTGTCCGGGCCGGAGAGATCCTCGGCGTGGCCGGCGTCGACGGCAACGGTCAACACGAACTGGCCGAGTGCATCATCGGCGTCCGCAAGGCCGAGGGCGGCCGGGTGCTGGTTTGCGGTCAGGACATCGTCGGGCTGTCGTCGCGCCAGGTCGCCCAGCGCGGGGTTGGCGTGATCCCCGCCGACCGGCAACACCAGGGGTTGGTGCTGGGCCTTCAGCTCGCCGAAAACATCATGTTCGGCAACTTCTACTGTGAACCTTACTCCCGCCGGGGCTTCCTCCAGCTCGGCAAGATCGAGGAGATCGCCGGCCGGCTCATCCAGGAGTATGACATCCGCACCCCGTCCAGCGCCGTCGAGGTGAAGAACCTCTCCGGCGGCAACCAACAGAAGGTCGTCCTCGCCCGCGAGCTTTCGAGGTCCCCGAAGGTGATCGTCGCCATGCTCCCGACACGCGGCTTGGACGTCGGGGCGACCGAGTTCGTCCACCGGCGGATCCTCGACGCCCGCGACCGGGGGGCGGCAGTCCTCCTCATCTCCACCGAGTTGGAAGAGATCCTCTCGCTCTCGGACCGCATCGCCGTCATGTACGAAGGCGAGATCATGGGCGTGGTGTCGGGTGACGCGGCTGATGTCAATGAGCTGGGCCTGATGATGGCCGGCGCCAAGCGCCTGCCGGAAGCGTCTTAGAGCATCATCCCCGTTTTGGAGTCCTTGAAAGGGGGGGGCCACCTCCAAACACTGCGCCGGGTAGCTGCGGGCTCCAAGCAAGTAGCTGGAAGCTGGCTCGTCGACCCACACGGATTCAGGGGGGATTTTAAGTCATGAAGCGCTTTGCGGTAGTCACATTGGTCCTGGCGCTCGCCCTCACCACGCTCGTGGCGGGCTGCTCCACCAAGCCCAAGGAAAAAGTGCTGGCCAAGAAGGCCGCGCTGATCCTGTCCGGTCCGGTGAATGACGGCGGTTGGAACCAGAACGCGTACGAAGGTCTGCAGGCCATCAAGGACAAGGACGGTTTCGAGGTCGCCGTCTCCGAGAACGTCGCCCAGGCCGACCAGGTCAACCTCATGCGCAACTATGCCAACCAGGGGTTCAAGTACATCATCGCCAACGGCTTCGAGTACGGTGACGCCATCAAGACCGTCGCCGCTGAGTTCCCCAAGGTCACCTTCATCCAGCTCGGTGGGATCGAGCACAATGGCGCCAACGCCAACGCCATGCTCTTCAAGTCGGGCGAGGCCGGCTACGCGGTGGGCGCCATCGCCGCCATGATGACCAAGACCAATAAGATCGGCTGGATCGGGGCCATGGACATCCCGAGCATCCGCGCCGACGAGGACAACGCCATCGCGGCGGTCAAGGTCTTCAATCCCAAGGCCAAGGTCATCGACGCTTACGTCGGTTCGTGGACGGACATCGCCAAGGGCAAGGAAGCGGCCCTCGCTCAGATCGCCCAGGGTTGCGACATCATCATCGCCAACGGCGACGCGGTGAACCACGGCGTGGCTGAAGCGGTCAAGGGCACCAAGGTCGGCTTCATCGGTTGGTCGCGTGACCAGACGGCCCTGGCCCCGGACAACTTCATCACCTCGGTCGTGCAGAGCGGCGCCCCCATCCTCCTCGACCTCGTCGGCAAGGGTGAGGCCGGGCAGCTCAAGGGCGACCTCTATGTCATGGGGCTCGTTGAAGGGGCCCAGACCCTCGCCCCGTATGGCAAGATCGTCCCGCAGGACATCCAGACCAAGGCCAACCAGGTCCTCAAGGACCTCAAGGACAACAAGATCACCCTGATCCCGCCGAAGGGCTCCTGACCTGACCCCAAGGGTTGCCCCGGGGGCCGCTGAAGGCCCCCGGGGGGCCCAGCTTTGCGGAACCATGTCGGAACCACGATTGGAAGGGACCAGCGGATGATCCAACCAGGTCAAACTCAGAGTAAGCGCCGGGGTTCCGGCTTCTCGTGGCGTGGAACCCTGGCCGGAATAGTGACCCCCGTCGTGGCCGTCGCGGCTTCCCTGCTCATCGGCAGCCTGGTCATCGCCATGCTGAAGGTGAATCCGTTGGTCGCTTACAGCTATCTCTTCAGCGGCGCGGTGGGCAACCTGGGGCAATTGACGGGGACCATCACCAACGCCATACCTCTCATCTTCGCCGGATTGGCCGTCACCGTGGCCTTCCGCGGGAGCATCTTCAATATCGGCGGCGAGGGCCAGCTGTACATGGGCGCGTTGTTCGCCATCCTGGCCGGAACGATGCTCAAGCTCCCGCCCGGCATCCACCTCCTGGTCGCTCTGGCCGCCGGCGCGGTCGGCGGGTTGCTCTGGGCGCTCATCCCGGGTTACCTCAACGCCCGCCGCGGCCTGAACGAAGTCATCGTCACCATCCTCATGAACTACATCGCCCAGTGGTTCATCAGTTACCTGGTCCACGGCCCCATCCGCGAAGCCGGCTGGAACCCGCAGAGCCGGATGGTCGCGGCGACCGCCCGATTGCCCATCCTGATCCATGGCACCTCGCTACACGTCGGGATCATCCTGGCCCTCATCGCGGCGGTTCTGATGCACATCCTCCTCACCCGCACCGGGCTCGGCTTCGCCATCCGGATGGTCGGCTCCAACCGTGAAGCCTCGCGCTACGCCGGTATCAATTCGGCCCGGGTCGTCATCCTGACGATGTGCGTCTCCGGCGCCCTGGCCGGGCTGGCCGGGGCTTCCGAGATGCTCGGCACCCGCTACCGTCTGTTGGAAGGCTTCTCCCCGGGCTATGGCTTCGACGCCATCGCCGTCGCCATGGTCGGACGGACGACCGCCCTCGGCACCGTCCTGGGCGCCCTGTTCTTCGGGGCCCTGCGCTCCGGAGCCACGGTCATGCAGTCGGGCACCGGGTTGCCCGTCGTTGCCGTCTACTTCATCCAGGGGCTCATCATCCTGTTCATGATCGCCGGCTCCTCGGTGAACTTCTTCAAGAACCTGGCCCCCAAGAAGGAGGTGACGGCCGATGACAAGTCTGCTAAAAGTACTGCTGTCAGTTGACTTCGGCTACGCCTCCATCCGGATGGCCTCGCCGCTCATCCTGGCCGCCCTCGGCGGCATCTTCAGCGAGCGGGCGGGCGTCCTCAGCCTCGGCCTCGAGGGGATGATGCTCTCCGGGGCCCTGGCCGGCTTCCTCGGCTCGTTTTATAGCGGCAGCCCGTGGGTCGGCGTGGTCTACGCCGGACTGGCCGGGGGCGCGGTCGCCGTGATCTACGCCGCCGCCTGCATCACCTTCAAGGCCAATCAGGTCGTCGCCGCCGTCGGCCTCAACATCCTGGCCCAGGGCATCACCGGACTCGTCTTCCGCGGGGCCTTCGGAATCACCCAGGACCTCCACCAGGCGCCCGCCTTTCAGCCGGTGGCCATCCCGGTCCTCTCGAAGATCCCGGTCCTCGGCCCGATGCTGTTCAATCACGAGCTTCTGGTGTACGCGGCCTTCCTTCTGCTGCCCGTGGTCGTCTTCGTGCTGTACCGGACCACCTGGGGCTTGAAGCTCCGTTCCGTGGGCGAGAACCCGCTGGCCGCCGACACCGTCGGGGTCAACGTGACCCGGATGCGCTATACCGGCGTCGTCATCTCCGGCATCCTGGCCGGCATCGCCGGGTCGCTCCTCTCGATCGCCTTCATCAACACCTTCATCGAGAACATCACCGCCGGGCGCGGGTTCGTGGCCTTCGCCGCGGTCATCTTCGGCAAGTGGACGCCGATCGGCGTCTTCCTCTCGGCCCTGCTGTTCGGGGCGGCCGATGCCCTGCAGCTTCGGATCCAGGCCCTCGGGCTGCCCATTCCATACCAGTTGATGCTGCTCTTCCCCTACCTGCTGGCCCTGATTGCCCTGGTCTTCTCGGGCCGGTCGCAGTCGCCGGCATCCCTGGGCAGTCCCTACGACAAGTCGGGCCGGTCCTGATTGCGGGAGCACCGGTTCCGGTCCAGGGAGCGCCGATTCCAATCCGGGGGGCCTGAATCCATTGTCAGCCGACAACGTCAAGGGCGGCCCGAACAAGCGGGCGGCCTGCATCGAAGATGGTTTCCTGTTCAAGGAACTGCGGTTCGAGGAGCGCTTCGCCGCCGCCAAGGCGGCCGGGTTCGACTCCGTCGAGTTATGGTCGTGGCGCGAGCGTGACCTGGATGCGGTCGCCGGGCGGGCCCAAGCGGCCGGCATCGAAGTGAGCTGCTTCATCGGGGCCGACAAAGGTTCGGCCATCGATCCGGCCGACCACGACCTCTACCTGACCGGGGTGAGAGAGTCGGTCGCCGCGGCCAAGCACGTGGGAGCCCCGTCCATCTACATCTTCTCCGACGAGATCGGTCCGGGCGGGGTGATCAAGCCGGTCAACCCCGCCCTGACCCGCCGGCAGAAGGTCGCCAGCCTGACGCGGACCATCTCCGCCGCGGCCGACCTGGCCGCCGAGGCCGGGATGACCTTCCTGCTCGAACCGGTCAATAGCGTCTATGTCCCGGGTTACTTCCTCGACACGGTCGGGGCCGCCCTGGAGGTCGTCAAGGCCGTCGGCCGCCCCGAGATCCGGCTGGTCTACGACTTCTACCACCAGCAACTGGTGGGCGGCAACCTGATTCAGAACCTGCGCCCCGCCCTTCCCCACGTCGGCTCGATCCACGTCGCCGACGTCCCCGGTCGGGTGGAGCCGGGCCTCGGTGAGATCAACTTCACCACCTTGGCCCGGGAGATGCGGTCCCTGGACTACCGGGGGACGATCCTCTTCGAATGCAACCCGTCGTCCTCGACGGCCGAGGCCCTGCGGGCCATCGAGAAGTACTTTCCGATAAAGGCTTAGAGCCAAGAGCCACGCTTCAAGACCTCAATCATGGGAGACGTGATATGCCAGACCGTTGTCTCCTCGTCATCGACATGCAGAACGACTTCGTCGGGCCGGTCCACTGCGTCGAGGGCACCCCCGGCGCCGAGCTGGCCGAGCCGCTGCGGCGGCGGCCCGACGACTTCCTCGCCATCAAGCGCCGTTTCTCGTCGTTCCTCGGCACCGACCTGGACATGCTGCTGCACGGATTCGGGGTCAAGCAGACCTACCTGGCCGGCCGCTGAGATGCCCGACGTCGTCATCATCGGCGCGGGCATCGTCGGTTGCGCCCTGGCCGCCCGTCTGGCCGAGGGTGGGATCAACGTTACCTTGATCGATCAGGCTGAGGTGGTCGCCGGCGCCAGCGGGGCCAACCTCAGCCTTGTTCTTTGGGGCGATGCCGAGCCCGGGGTCAGCCTGACCCTGACCCGCCGGGCCTGGGACGAACTGCCGGCGGAGATTGCCGACCTCGAGGCGCGGACCGGCCTCGGCGTCGAGTTTCGGCCGATCCACACTCTCGCCCTGGTTCCCGACGGCCTTGACCCGCGGGCGGTCCTGGCCGGCGGCGCCCATCTGACGGAGGCCGGCTTCGAAACCGAGCTCATCGACGCGGCCGCGGTCCGGGCCCTCGAACCAGCGGTCGACCTCGGCGGCGTGCGGGCCGCCGTCTATCAGGAACAGGCGGCGATCAACCCGTTCCTTTTCACGCTGGCCTGGGCCGACCGGGCCCGGGCGGCCGGGGCCTCAATCGTCACCGACACCAGGGTGACCGGCTTCCGGATGGACGGCGAGCGCATCGTCGGCCTGGAGACCGCGGGCGGTCCGGTCGTCGGCGACCTCTACGTCCTGGCCACCGGGGCCTGGACCAGGGCCCTGGCGATGACCGCCGGCGTCGACCTGCCCGAGGACCACATCATCGGCCAGGCCTGTGTGACTGAGGCCCTGCCACCCCTGCTGCACGGGCTGGTCGGCGAAGCCGGGGACAAGCGGGTCTCGTTCGAGCTGGAGGTCGCCGCCCGCGGCGGCGACGCGAGCGGCCTGCGCCTGGTCGAGTTCGCGGCCATCCAGGCGATGAGCGGCAACCTCGTCGTCGGCCAGGTCAGCCACGGCGGCCCGAGCGTCGGCGAGGGTGTCCGTCCCGGCTCCCTCAGGGACCTGGCGGCCGGGCTCGTCCGGCGTCTCCCGGTGGCCCGCTCGGCCTCGATCATCCGGAGCTGGGCCAAGCCGGTACCCTTTACCCCCGACCACCAGCCCCTCATCGGCCCCGTGCCCTCCCGCCCGAACCTCTTCGTCGCCTCCGGGCTGAAGAGCGCCCTCATCATCACCCCACTCCTGTCCAAGTTGATCGCCGGAGCCATCGCCGACGGAGACCTCGGCCCCCTGCGGGCCTTCTCTCCGGGACGCTTCGAGGAGCGGAGACTGGATGGACGATGAAGTCATCGTTTGTCGCTGCGAGGAAGTGACCGCGGGCGAGGTCCGGGCGGCCATCAGGGCCGGGACCCGGACGATCGCGGCCATCAAGAAGCGGACCCGGGCCGGGATGGGCCTCTGCGGCGGCCGCACCTGCGCCAGGCTCATGGCCCGGTTACTGGCCGAGGAGACCGGCCTGCCGGCGGCGGCCGTCGCGCCGCCCCGCGCCCGGCCACCGGTGCGCCCGGTGCCCGCCGCGGCCCTGGCGGAGGAGGATTGACCATGGGCACGGCTAACGACTCCGCCCGGCGGGCCGCGGAGCCCGGGCGGATCGTCGACCACCCCATCCTCGGACCGGCCCCCGAGCGGCGTCTGGTGACCATTTACCACGACGGGCGGCCCGTCCGGGCCTACGAGGGCGAGCCGGTCGCGGCGGCCTTGGAGGCCATGGGTATCCATACCTTGCGGACCACGGCCCGGCGCGGTGAGCCGCGCGGGCTGTTCTGCGCCATCGGGCGCTGCACCGACTGCGTCATGACGGTGGACGGGGTGCCCAACGTGCGGACGTGCGTCACCCCGGCGCGCGAGGGCATGCGCGTGGAGACCCAGCGCGGCCTGGGAGAGTGGCGCCGATGACCATGGCCGACGTCATCGTCATCGGCGGCGGCCCCGCCGGGCTTTCGGCGGCCACCACGGCCGCCGCCCACGGCGCCCGGGTGATCCTGGTAGACGAGCAGGCCATCCCCGGCGGACAGCTTTCGAAGCAGATCCACAAATTCTTCGGGTCGCGCGAGCACCTGGCCGGCACGCGCGGCTTCGCCATCGGCCGGCGGCTTCTCGAGGACGCCCTGGCGGCGGGGGTGGACGTCCGGCTGGGCCGGGCGGCCTATGCCGCCTACCCCGGCACGGGTGGCGAGTTCGAGGTGGCCGTCTACGGCGGCGACGCGGCCACAGGCGGGAGCCGCGCGGCCCGCCTGCGCGGCCGGAGGCTGATCGTGGCTACCGGCGCCTCCGAGAACCCGCTGGCCTTCCCCGGCTGGACCCTCCCGGGCGTGATGGGCGCGGGGGCCGTGCAGACCTTGGTCAACGTCCACCGGGTGCGGCCCGGCCGGCGGGCGCTGATGGTCGGCTCGGGCAACGTCGGCCTGATCGTTACCTACCAGTTGCTTCAGGCCGGGGTCGACGTGGCCGCCCTGGTCGAGGCGATGCCCAGGATTGGCGGCTACCTGGTCCACGCCGGCAAGGTCAGGCGGGCCGGGGTCCCCATCCTGCTCGGCCAGACGGTGCTCGAGGCTTCCGGGGACGGCCGGGTCGAGCGGGCCGTCGTCGCCCGTCTCGACGAGCGCGGGCAGGCCGTGCTCGGGTCGGAGCGGAGCTTCGACGTGGACACCATCTGCCTGGCGGTGGGGCTGAGCCCATGGCTCGAGCTGCTCCTCATCCTCGGCGTGCGGACGGCCTACATTCCCGCCCTCGGCGGGCACGTGCCCCTCCACGACCGGGACCTGCAGACCTCGGTCCCCGGCCTCTACGTGGCCGGCGACGTGGCCGGCGTCGAGGAGGCCTCGGTGGCTCTGGAGGAAGGCCGGCTGGCCGGAATGGCCGCCGCCGAGAGCCTGGGCCGCGGGGACCGGGTGGCCCTGGCCAGGGCCAAGCTGGAGGTCGCGGCGCGGCTGGACGGCCTGCGCGGCGGACCCTTCGGCGCGGCCAGGCGCGAGGCCAAGGCGCGTCAGGTGAACGAGCTGTCCGGCGCTCCCCCCCTTTCCCCCGCCGCCGCGGCGGGCCCGGAGAGCGTTCCCGCGTCCCGCGCGGATGGCCGGGCGGGCATCCCCGGGCGCCCACGCCCGGTGGCGGTCATCGAATGCTATCAGCAGATTCCCTGCAACCCCTGCGAGACGGCCTGTCCGCGGGGGGCCATCACCATCGGTTCGCCCATCACCAACCTCCCCAAGTTGGACGTCGACGCCTGCACGGGCTGCGGGCTGTGCCTGACGGCCTGCCCCGGCCAGGCTATCTTCCTCGTCGACCGGTCCGGGGAGACGGCCACGGTCACCTTCCCGTACGAATACCTCCCCGCGCCCGAGGTCGGGCGAAGGGTGACGGCCGTCGATGCCGAAGGCCGGCCGGTCGGCGAGGCCGCGGTGACCTCGGCCCGGATGACCAGGAAAACCAATAGAACCTGGGCCGTCACCGTGACCGTACCCCACGCGTACGCCGGCGTCGTCCGTGGCATGCTTCGCCCGAGGCGGTGATTTTCTGATGACCCTGGCGACCTGCGCCGTCCGGGATGTCGGGCGCCTCTCGTACCGCGACTACCTGGAGTTCCAGGACGGGCTGGTGCGAAGGCGCATCGCGGGCGAGATCGGCGACGCCCTCGTCCTGGCCGAACACGACCCGGTCCTGACCTACGGCCGCGACGGCGGCCTCGACCAGGTCCTCGCGCCCCCGGCGACGCTCGAGGCCGAGGGAATCGACCTCGTCCCGACCGACCGCGGCGGTAACATCACCTACCACGGCCCCGGCCAGTTGATGGTCTATCCCCTCCTCGACCTCCGGGAGCACGGTCAGGACATTCATCTCTATCTGCGACAGCTGGAGGAGACGATCATCCGGGCGGTACGGCGATGGGGTATCGACGGCGGCCTCCGTCAGGGCCTTCCGGGGGTCTGGGTCGGCTCGGCCAAGCTGGCCGCCATCGGCATCGCCGTCACCCGGTGGGTCACCTCCCATGGGTCCGCCCTCAACCTGGACCCGAACCTGGCCCACTTCTCGCTGATCAACCCGTGCGGCCTGCCCGGCACCGGCGTGACCTCGGTGAAGGCCCTGACCGGGCGGGCTCCCGAGCGCGGCGAGGCCGTGGCCGCCGTGGCCGAAGCCTTCGGCGAGGTCTTCGGGGTCGAGATGGTCCGCATGGAGGCTGGTCTCGAGCCGTCTCGTTGAACAAGAGTTTCGGCGACTGGGGCACCATCTTCGGCGATGTCATCATCGCCACGCCCATCCACTGCCTGACCCGCAATGGACTTGCACCATCAAGCCAGCGCCCATACTGCGCACCAAAACGAGATGCCCCGGTGTGCGCCGGGGCATCTCGTCTTTTCGCCTGGTCGCGGGAGGCATGGAGTCTTTCCGACCCCCACTCAGAGACACCGCTCATCCTTCCCACCGCCACCGGCCTTCGGCCTTCAACTCCAGCCCGAACTGGTCGAGGACCTTGCCGACCGTGTGCCGGACGATGTCCTCGATGGTCTGCGGACGATGGTAGAAAGCCGGGACGGGCGGCATGACCACCCCGCCCATCTCGGTCACCGCCGCCATCAGTCGCAGGTGTCCCAGGTGCAGCGGCGTCTCCCGGAACAAGAGGACGAGCTTCCGCCGCTCCTTGAGGCAGACGTCGGCGGCCCGGGTCAGGAGGCTGCTGTCGTAGGAGTTGGCCACGGCCGAGAGGGTCTTGACGGAGCAAGGGGCGATGACCATGCCGGCGGTCACGAAGGAGCCGCTGGAGATGGCTGCCTGCAGGTCATGGTAGTCGTAAGCCTGGTCGGCCATGGCCCGCACCTGGTCGACCCGGAAGTCCGTCTCGAGTCCGATGTTCTTCTCGGCCCAAGGGGAGAGGACCAGGTGGGTTTCGACCCCGGCGGCCCGCAGGGCCTCGAGCATCCTTATCCCGTATATCGCGCCGGTCGCCCCACTGATGCCGACGATCAGCCGCATGAAGACACCTCCAGGTCTGGAAGCTTCGGTGCCCCGCGAGGCTTCACGGGACAGAGCCTCACCGGTCAGGAGCCCGCCAGCTTGGCCTCAATCGTCTCGACGATCTGGGTGCCCGCTTCGCCGTCGAGGGCCTGAAGGGCCTCTTCCAGCGAAGCGATGACCGCCCGGCGGCCGCCGCCGGCCACGAAACGCCGGCAGGCTTCGACCTTGGGCCCCATGCTGCCGGCCCTGAAGTGCCCCTCGGCCTGATAGCGCCGGAGCTCCTCGATGGTCAGCCGGTTCAGGTCGACTTGCTGGGGGCTCTTGTAGTTGATGGCCACCTTGCGGACGTCGGTCAGGATCATGAAGGTGTCGGCCCCCACGTTGAGGGCCAGCCGCGCCCCGCCGAGGTCCTTATCGATGACCGCTTCGACCCCGCGGTAGTGGGCTCCTTCCTCGACCACCGGGATGCCGCCGCCGCCGACGCAGATGACGACGGCCCCGGCCTCGATCATGGTCTTGATGGCCGGCTCTTCGACGATCCGGACCGGGTCAGGCGACGGCACGACCCGCCGCCATCCGCGCCCGGCGTCCTCGATCCAGGTCTCGCCCTTCTCGGCCATGGCCTTCTTCGCCTTGACCTCGGTGTAGAACGGACCCACCGGCTTCGTCGGCTTCTGGAAGGACGGGTCGCCCGCCGAGACCACCGTCTGGGTGACTATGGTCACCACCGGCCTGGTCAGGCCCAGGTCGGCCAGGGCCGCCTGGAGCCGGTTCTGCATCATGTAGCCGATGAGACCCTGGCTCTCGGCGCCGCACATGTCCATGGGCAGGGCCGGGACCACCTTGGCCGCCTCGGCGTTCTGGATGAGGAGGTTGCCGACCTGCGGCCCGTTGCCGTGGGTGACGACCACCCGGTAGCCGGCCTCGATCATCTTGGCGATCTGCCGGCAGGTGCGATCGACGTTGGCCAGTTGCTCCTCAGCCGTCCCGGCCTGGCCGGGTTGCAGGATGGCGTTGCCGCCGAGGGCGACGACGATGGTTCGGACGTGGTCACGGTGAGGGTCAGCCACGGATTGTACCTCCGGTTCTCGATTGTTATCGTTTCCCTGCGAGGGTGGGCGCCGGACTCAGACCGGCAAGCCCTCGTAGAGCGGGAAGGCCCGGCATAGCTCGAGGACCCGCTGGCGGACCGCGGCCGGGTCGGCGCCGCGCAGGAGCACGTCGCCCATGAGCCGGCCGATGGCCTTCATCTCTTTCTCCTTCATCCCGCGGGTGGTCACGGCCGGCGTCCCGACCCGGATGCCGGAGGCCGACTTGGCCCCCCGGGTGTCGTAGGGGATGGTGTTCTTGTTGACCGTGATGGCCGCCTGGCCCAGCAGGGTCTCGGCCTTCTTGCCGGTCAGCCCGCGGACGCCCACGTCGACCAGGATGAGGTGGTTATCGGTGCCGCCGGAGACGAGGCGGAAGCCCTCCTCGACCATGGCCTCGGCCATCGCCCGGGCGTTCCTGACCACCTGGCGCTGGTAGTCCTTGAAGTCGTCGCGCAGGTCGAGGCGGAAGGAGACGGCCTTGGCGGCGATGACGTGCATCAGCGGACCGCCCTGGATGCCCGGGAAGACGGCCTTGTCGATGGCCTCGGCGTACTGTGCCCGGCAGAGGATGAGCCCGCCGCGCGGCCCGCGCAGGGTCTTGTGGGTCGTCGTGGTGACGAAGTCGGCGTGGGGCACCGGCGAGGGATGGACCCCGGTCGCCACGAGGCCGGCGATGTGGGCCATGTCGACCATGACCATGGCTCCGACGGCCTTGGCGATCTCGGCGACGCGGGGGAAGTCGATGACCCGCGGATAGGCGCTGGCGCCGGCGACGATCAGCTTCGGGTGATGCTCCGCGGCCAGCCGGGCCAGCTCGTCGTAGTCGATGGTCTCGGTGTCCCGCCGGACGCCGTAGGGGATGAAGTTGAAGTACTTGCCGGACAGGTTGAGCCGGTGGCCGTGGGTCAGGTGGCCGCCGTGGGCGAGGTCCATGCCGAGGACGGTGTCCCCGGGCTTCAGCATGGCGAAGTAGACCGCGGTGTTCGCCTGCGCCCCCGAATGCGGCTGGACGTTGGCGTGGTCGGCCCCGAAGAGTTGCTTGGCCCGGTCGCGGGCGAGGTCCTCGACGACGTCGACGTACTCGCAACCGCCGTAGTAACGGGCGCCTGGCAGCCCCTCGGCGTACTTGTTGGTCATCACCGAACCCTGGGCCCACATCACCTCGGCCGGGGCGTAGTTCTCCGAGGCGATCAGCTCGAGCCCGTCGCGCTGCCTTTCGAGCTCACCTTCGATGGCCCTGGCGACCTCGGGATCGGCCGCCCGCAGACCCTCTTGGCTGTATCGTTCCATCAACGAATCCCTCCCCGTCTCCGGTCTCTGTGGTTTCAGAACCCCCTGGCCTCGTGGAGCC
>JAJZPE010000225.1 GCA_021811325.1 Bacillota bacterium | reverse complement strand
CTTCGTCTGGGGCAGCCTGATCGGGACGTTCATGGCTGCCCTGGCCGGGGGCTATTACGTCGGCGGGCGATTGGCCGACCGCTGGCCGTCGCGCCGCCTGCTTGAGGGGATCATCCTGACGGCGGGCTTGTCTATCCTGGCCGTCCCGGTCTATTCGGGGGCCTTCACGGCCTGGGTGGCCGGTCTGGGGCTGGGGCCCAAGATGGGCCCGCTGCTCGCGGCGACGGCCCTTTTCGCCGTCCCCAGCCTCCTTCTCGGGACCCTCTCGCCGTTCGCCCTAAAGCTCAGGACGAGGGACATCGCCGTCATCGGCAACACGGCCGGCGGCCTCTACGCCCTCTCGACCGCCGGGAGCATCGCCGGGACTTTCGCCACCGCTTTCTGGCTCATCCCGGCCTTCAACGTGCGGACTGTCTTGCAGGTTCTCGGGGCCGCTCTGGCCGTCCTGGCCGGCACCGACCTGGCGGTCACCGCCCGCCGCAAGGGGCCGACCGCCTTCATCGTCCTCCTCGTCGTCGTGGCCCTAACCGCCGCTTCGCCCCTCGGGGCGATGGTCGGGTCGGCCTTCCCGCGCGAGCGGGTCCTCTTCGACCGTGAGACCCTCTATCACCACGTCCGGGTGGTCGATGCGGGCGACTCGCGGTTCTTGCGGTTCGACAACTCCTGGCAGAGCGGCATGTATCTGTCAGACCCGGACCGCGCCCGCTTCACCTACACCGACTTCTTCCACCTAGCCCTGGTCTGGAACCCACGGCCGAAGGACGCCCTCTTCATCGGTCTCGGCGGGGGCTCGGCCCCGAAGAAGTTCCTCGCCAGTTACCCGGACCTACGCGTGGACGTAGCCGAGATCGACCCGGTCGTCATCGCGGTGGCTCGGGAGTTCTTCGGGGTGCCCGGAGACGGTCCGCGGCTGAAGGTCGCCGCCGAGGACGGGCGTCTTTTCCTGAAGGGCACGGCTAAGACCTATCATTTCATCGCCGTCGACGCCTACTACGCCGACGCCGTCCCGTTCCATCTCTTCACCCGGGAGTTCTTCGCCCTCGCGGGGCGGCGCCTGAAGCCGGATGGCGTCCTGGCCATCAACGTCATCGCCTCGTTCAAGGGTGAACACAGCCACCTCTTCCGCTCCGTCTATCGCACTGTGGCCGAGGTCTTCCCGGAGGTCTACCTCTTCGCCGTGCCCGTCGACCAGACAGAAAGCCCGGGGTCGATCGACCCCGAGCTTCAGCGGAACATCATCCTCGTGGCCACGAAGGGGGCCGGGAAAACGGACCCCGAGGAGGTTCAGAGAAGGGCCGCCGAGCTTGCCGGCGACGGGACGTTCAAGAGCGAGGCGCTGGCGGTCTACGCCGGTTACCTCTACGACGCCTCGAGTATCCGCACCGACGACGTCCCGGTCCTCAGCGACGACTACGCGCCGGTCGACTCCCTGCTGCACCTGAAGTGAGCGGGTCAACAGACGAGCCGTGGCTGACCCGGCTCGGCCGGCTCTGGTGACGGTCAGGCTGAAGGCGATGAACCCACCATTCATGTCGTAAAACGAGGGCCGAGATTTTCGCCCCGCCACGGACTGCCCAGCTGTCGAAGTCCAAGGCGCGAGGCGTTGAAGGAAAACGGCGTGACGCGTCCAATTAAGGTCTCAAGGGGGTGGGCCCGGTGAGCGGTGACGAAGAGACCCGCGCGTTCAAACACAAGTTCAGCGGGGGCGAGGCTGATGCCCGCGAGATAATCCTGTACATCTACGAGGCGCTGAAGGAGCGCGGGCACAATCCAGTGGCCAACATCGCCGGCTACCTGGCCTCCGGCGAGCCGGCCTACATCACTGCCTATAAAGACGCCAGGAAGCTGGTTCAGAAGCTGGACCGCCTGGACCTCCTGGAGGAACTGGTCCGTTTCTACGTCGGCAAGAAGTGAGACGGCCGGGGCTCTGTCCGGCGGAGTCGCCGCAAGACCGAAGGGCGCCGTCTTTTTGCGGCGTCCTCGTTCTAACTCTTTCTGGTGGGGGTGTCGGCCTTGCCGACGGTGCTCGGTGTCGTGGCCTCGCAACGGCGCCTGGGTAACAGTGAGGTTCTGGTGAAAGAAGCCCTGATGGGGGCGGCCGAGGCCGGAGCGGCGACGAAGCTCGTCAACTTGGGTCGCCTGCGCGTCACGCCCTGCAACGGCTGCATGGCCTGCGTGTTCAAGGGGGAACCCTGCCGCCTCGACGACGACGTCGCCGGTTTCTATGAAGAAATCCTGGCAGCCGACGGGTTCATCATCGGCGCGCCAACCTATTTCCTCGGTCCGACGGGAGTCCTGAAGACGACGCTCGACCGGGCCCTCGGCTACCTGCCCAGGATTGCCGCGGCCGCAAGGAAGCCGGCCGGGGTAATTGTCACCGCCGGCCTGCCGCATTGGGACCAGCTGGCCGTCCCGCTGGTCAGCGAGTTCGCTCTGATCCTCGGTGGCCGTCTGGTCGGCAGCCTGACCGCCTATGCGCCGGGCCCGGCCCAGTCCCTGGTCGACCCGGAGAACGCGGCGGCGGCGCACCGTCTCGGCCGGGCGGTGGCCACGGGCGAGGTCCTGCCTCCGCCGGCCGGGGCCTGCCCGGTCTGTCACGGCCGGGTCTTCACGCCGGTCGAGCAGGGTGAGGTCGAGTGCCCGCTCTGTCTCGTCCGCGGACGGCTCGAGGACTCGCCGGCCGGCGGCCCGCCGCAGGTGGTCTTCCCGCCCGAAGCCACGGTCGACCACCGTTGGACGCCTGAGCGGATGGTAAAGCACTTCATCGAGTGGATCGTCCCGACGCGGGAGATGTTCACGAAGGACTTCAAGACCATCCGCGAGGCCCGAAGGAAGTACGAATAGGCCCTGAGTCCCCGGCCGGAGGCGGGCGGAAGACAGGGTTCTCGTCCTTGTCGGCATGATGGGCGGGACCCCTTTTCACGTCTAGGGGGCGGAGCGGATGGACCTTCTCTTGACCGGCGGGCGGGTAGTGACCCCAGCCGGGGTGATCGACCCGGGTGCGGTGGCGGTCACCGCCGGGCGGATCGTCTTCGCCGGCCCGGCCGAGGCCCTGGACGGCGTCGGACCCGG
>JAJZPE010000224.1 GCA_021811325.1 Bacillota bacterium | reverse complement strand
TTAAGGTTCAGCTTTTCGAATTGGTCCAACAGTTTTGTATGCATGCTGGTGGCCAGGACCAGATCGGGCTTCAGGGCGACGATGGCTTCGATGTTCGGCTTGGAGAAGCTGCCGATCTTGGCCAGGTTCTTGGCTTCGACCGGGTAGTCGCTGTAGGTGTCGACGCCCACCACCTTGGGTCCCGCGCCCACCGCGAAAAGGATCTCCGTATTGCTGGGGGCGAGAGAGACTATCCGGGCCGGCCGGTGGTCAAAGGTCACCTGCCGCCCGGCGTCGTCCGTGACCGTGAGCGGGGCCCAGCCCCGCGCTCCCAACTTGAGCGCGCAACCCGTGGCCCCGAGGGCCAGCCCCAAGATGACGACGACCACCAGGGACACCCGCCAGACTTGAACCGCTCCTCTTGTCGTGCGCAACGCGTTCCACTCCCCTTGCCGGCTTAGCCGGTAGTTTTCTGCCCTTCCGGCCGATTGGGGTGTTGGCAAACGAAAACCCCTGCCTCGAGGCAGGGGTGTCAGCAGGTACGCGCTTGATGAAAGGGTCACGAACACCAAGCGCCACGCTGCCCTCTGTCCGCGAAGGGCATTCACGCAATCCGTGGCCAAGGCAGGTCTCCTGACTTCCGATCATCGCCTCGGACGTCTTCCCACCCTTACGGGCAGTGACTGCTCAAAGTCCTCGGCTCAACGGTTACAGTGGCGGGACCGCTCAGGATTCGCACCTGATTCCCTTTCAACTCCCGCGTAGCGGAAGCACCTGGACCACCTATTGAGTTGTCACCAGGAGTGTACCACGTTCAGGGTGTGGTTAGCAAGCACCCCGCACTCAGTACCCCCACTCACTCAGCCGACCCCTCACTCAGCCCCCGACCGAGGTCAAGCTCTGCCAAAGGTCAACTCATTGCGGGCCGCGTCGTAGTCGACGGTCACCCGGTCGCCCTCGGCGAACTGCCCCTCGAGGAGCTTCAGCGCCAGTGCGTCCTGGACCTCGCGCTGGATGGTCCGCTTCAGCGGTCGGGCGCCATAGACCGGGTCGAAGCCGACCTCGGCCAGATGCTCGCGGGCCTTGTCGGTCAGCTCGATGGCGATGCCCTTGTCGGCCAGCCGCTTCTCCAGGTGGCCGACCTGGATATCGACGATCTTCTTGATCTGCTCGCGGCCGAGGGTGTTGAAGACGACGACTTCGTCGATGCGGTTCAGGAACTCGGGGCGGAACGATTGCCGGAGGACCTCCATGACCCGGCGGCGCATCTCGTCTTCGTTCGTGCCGGCCAGCTCGCTGATGGCCTGGCCGCCCAGGTTCGAGGTCATGATGACGACCACGTTCCGGAAGTCGACCGTCCGGCCGTGACCGTCGGTCAGGCGGCCGTCATCGAGCAGTTGCAGGAGGACGTTGAACACCTCGGGGTGAGCCTTCTCGATCTCGTCGAAGAGGATTACGGAGTAAGGGCGGCGTCGTACGGCCTCGGTCAGTTGGCCGCCCTCCTCGTAGCCGACGTAACCCGGGGGGGCTCCGATGAGCCGGGCCACCGTGTGCCGCTCTTGATACTCACTCATGTCGATGCGGACCATCGCCCGCTCGTCGTCAAAGAGGAACTCGGCCAAAGCCCGAGCCAGTTCGGTTTTGCCGACGCCCGTCGGGCCGAGGAACAGGAACGAGCCGATGGGCCGGTTGGGGTCCGACAGGCCGGCGCGGGCCCGTCGCACGGCGTTGGACACGGCCCGGATGGCCTGGTCCTGGCCAACCACCCGTCGCCGCAGGCGCTCCTCCATCTTGACGAGCTTCTGGACCTCGCCTTCCATCATCCGCGAGACCGGGATGCCGGTCCACTTGGCGACGACCTCGGCCACGTCCTCCTCGTCGACCTCTTCCTTGAGCATGCGCCGCTTCTTGCCGGCGCGCCCGGCTCCGGCCGTGGCTTCCGCCCCGGTCACCTCGGCGCCGGCCTGGTCGAGGTCCTTCTGGAGCTGCAAAATGGTCCCGTAGCGAAGCTCGGCCGCCTTGGCCAGATCGCCGCGGCGTTCCGCCGCCTGCTCCTGCAGCTTGGCGGCCTCGATCCGCTTCTTCAGGTCGCGCTGCTTCTCGATGCCCGCCCGCTCGTTCTCCCACTGGGCCTTCAGGCCGGTGAGCTTCTCGCGGAGCTCGGCCGTCTCCTTGTCGATCTTCGCCAGCCGGTCCCGGGCCGAGCGGTCCGTCTCCGGCTCCCGGGCCAGGGCCTGACGCTCGATTGCGAGCTGGGTCAGATGACGCTGGACCTCGTCAACCTCACTCGGCATTGACTCAATTTCGATGCGCAACCGCGAGGCCGCCTCGTCGATGAGGTCGACGGCCTTGTCCGGGAGGAAGCGGTCGCTGATGTAACGGTTCGAGAGGACGGCCGCGGCGACGAGGGCCGAGTCCTTGATTTTCACCCCGTGGTGGACCTCGTAGCGGTCCTTGATTCCGCGGAGGATGGCGATGGTGTCCTCGACCGACGGCTCGCCGACGTAGATGGGCTGGAACCGGCGCTCGAGGGCGGCGTCCTTCTCGATGTGCTTGCGGTACTCGTCGAGGGTGGTCGCGCCGACGGCCCGCAGCTCGCCGCGGGCGAGGGCCGGCTTGAGCATGTTCGAGGCATCGATGGCCCCTTCGGCCGCGCCGGCGCCGACCAGCGTGTGCAACTCGTCGATGAACAGGACGATCTGGCCCTGGGCCGCCTCAATCTCGCGGAGCACGGCCTTCAGGCGGTCCTCGAACTCGCCGCGATACTTGGACCCGGCGATGAGGGCGCCAAGGTCGAGGGCCACCACCCGCTTGCCCTTCAAAGTCTCCGGCACGTCGCCGTGGACGATGCGCTGGGCCAACCCCTCGACGATGGCCGTCTTGCCGACCCCGGGCTCCCCGATGAGCACGGGGTTGTTCTTCGTCCGCCGCGAGAGGACCTGAATGACCCGGCGAATCTCGTCGTCGCGCCCGATGACCGGGTCGAGCTTGCCCTGGCGGGCCAGGTCCGTCAGGTCGCGGCTGTACTTGGCCAGGGCCTGATACTTCTGCTCCGGGTCGGGGTCGGTGACCCGCTGCGTCCCGCGGACGTCGACCATCGCCTTGTAGAGGGCGTCCTT
>JAJZPE010000042.1 GCA_021811325.1 Bacillota bacterium | reverse complement strand
TTCCGATCTCCGAGGGGATCATGCAGGCCACGGAGACGATCCTGGCCGACTGCCGCCGGGTCTTCGAGACCTACGACGGCTCGGCCGGCGGCCGGATCAGGGTGTGGTTCGCCCCGGCCGCCCTGTGGTCGGGCAGCCGCGAACTCTATACCGGCATCAGCCGCCTGGCCAAGGAGTTCGACACCGGGGTCACCGTCCACGTCTCGGAGACGCCCTTCGATCGCGACTCGGCCTTCAAGCTCCACGGCCAGACCGAGATGGACTTCCTGGAGTCGGTCGGCCTGATGGGCCCGAAGCTCCTCATGGTCCACTGTGTCTACCTGACCCCGCGGGAGCTCCGGATGGCCAAGCACTACGACGTGAAGATCTCCCACAACCCGGTCTCCAACCTCTACCTCAGCTCGGGCGTGGCCCCGGTGACCGAGGCGATGGCCGCCGGCGTCACCGTCGGCCTGGCCACCGATGGGGCCGCCTCCAACAACACCAACGACATGATCGAGGTCCTCAAGTTCACCGCCCTCATGCACAAAGGGCACTACCTCGACCCGACGGTCATCACCGCCGAGAAGGTCCTCGAGATGGCGACCATCGACGGAGCGAGGGCGGTGGGCCTCGAGGGCGAGATCGGCTCCCTGGAACCCGGCAAGAAGGCCGACCTCTTCATTTTCAACCCACGGCGGTCACCGAAGTCGATGCCCTACCATCACCCCGTCTCGACCCTGGTCTACTCGGCCGGCGAGGAGGGCGTGGAGACGGTGGTCGTCGACGGCCGGGTGGTCCTGGCCGACGGCCGGTTCGCCGGGCTCGACGAGGACGGCATCCTGACCCGCGCCCAGGAACTGGCCGACCGCCTGGTCGAACGGGCCGGCACCGGCGCGCTCCGCGAGCGGCCGTGGCGCAGCCTTTCATATTAGCGGCGAGGAGGGACATTCATTGGCGGGTGAGATCCACGACCTTCGTTCCTTTCTGAAGGTGCTTGACGAGGCCGGGCAACTGGCCGTGATCGACCGCGAGGTCGACCTGAACGACGAGCTGGGGGCGGTCCTGCAGACGCTGGAGCGGTCCGGCGGCGGGGCCGGATACTTCAGCAAGGTGAAGGGTCGTTTGATGCCCGTCGTCGGCGGCCTTCTGGGCTCGGTCGACCGCATCGCCCTAGCCCTCGGGTGCAAGAAGGCGGAGATCGTCGACCGCATGGGGGCGGCCCTGGAGCGGAAGGACCCAGTCAGGCCGGTCGTCGTCGACTCGGCCCCCTTCCAGGCCAACGTGATGACCAAAGACGTCGACCTCGGGCGCCTGCCCATCCCGAAGCACGCCCCGGGCGACGGCGGCCCGTTCATCACCGGCGGGGTGGTCGTCTCCCGCGACCCCGACGGGACCCGCCAGAACCTCTCCTACCAGAGGATGCAGGTCAAGGGCCCGGACAAGCTCGGGGTGATGATCAACGAGTGGCGGCACATGAAGGGTTTTCTTGACAAGGCCGAGGCCCACGGCCAGGCCCTGCCGTTCGCCGTGGCCATCGGCCTCGACCCGGCCATCTCCATCGCCGCCGGCTGCCGTTACGACGGCGACGAGATCGAGATTGCCGGGGCCATCCGCGGCCGACCGGTCCCCCTGGTCAAGTGCCTGACCAGCGACACCTACGTCCCGGCCGAAGCCGAGATCATCGTCGAGGCCGAGGTCCTGCCCGGGGTGCGGGAGGAGGAGGGGCCGCTGGCCGAGTTCACCGGCCATTACGGCGCTCCCTGGCCCAGCCCGGTGGCCCGGGTCAAGGCCATCCAGTACCGCGACGGGGCCATCTTCCAGACCATCGCCGGGGCCTCCTTCGAGCACATCAACCTGGGCAACGTCCTGCCGCGCGAGCCCCTTGTCAAGCGCTTCGTCAGCCACGTCACCAAAAACGTCCGGGCCGTCCACATCCCGCCTTACGGCAGCGGCTTCATGGCCCTGGTGGCCATCGACAAGGTCAACCCCGGGGAGCCCAAGAACGTCGCCCTGGCGGCCATGGTCGCCCACGTCAACCTCAAGAACGTGGTCGTCTTCGACGGTGACGTCGACATCTTCGACCCGGCCGATGTCCTCTGGGCCCTGAACACGCGGGTCAAGCCCGACCGCGACGTCTTCGTCGTCCCCTTCTCCCAGGGGCACGAGCTCGACCCGACCTCCGACAAGCGCGGCGTCCAGACCAAGACCGGCGTCGACGCCACCCAGAAGGACGACCGCGGCGAACTTCTGCAGCGGACCCGCTATCCGCAGGTCGACCTGAGCCGGTACCTGAAATGACAACCATCAAAGCCTTCCGGGGTGATCTAGAGATGCCGGACGAGACCGTTTCAGCCGTCAAGGAATACCTCGGAGCCAGGCGGGAGGACCTGCTCTCCTTCCTCCGCCGGCTCATCGCCATCCCCAGCCCGACCGGGAGCGAGGGCGACGTCGCGAGGCGCGTGGCCGAAGAGATGAAGCGACTCGGGTACGACGAGGTCTTCTTCGACCGCATCGGCAACGTCGTCGGCCGGATCGGCCACGGCCCGATCAAGGTCCTCTTCGACGCCCACATGGACACCGTCGGCGCCGACCAGGCGGGCTGGACGGTCGACCCCTACGCGGGCAAGATTGAGGGCGACACCCTCTTCGGCCTCGGCTCCTGCGACGACAAGGGCAGCCTCTCGGGGATGGTCTACGGGGCCGCGGCCCTCAAGGCCGCCGGGTTCCCGGCCGACCGGGCCACCGTCTTCGTCGTCGGCGCGGTCGGCGAGGAGAGCTGCGAAGGTTTGGGCGTCGGACACCTGATAACCAGGGAAGGCGTCCACCCCGACTTCGTCGTCATCGGCGAGGCTTCGGACCTGGGCGTGCGCCGCGGTCACCGCGGCCGGACCCTCCTCTCCGTGACCTATCAGGGCAAGCCGTGCCACGCCAGCGTGCCGCAGCTCGGCGACAACCCGCTGGAGAAGATCGTCCCGCTCCTCTCCGGGGTCAAGCCGCTCAACCGGCGCTTCCGGGACGATTCGTTCCTCGGGAAGGGCAGCGCCGTGGTCACCAGCGTCGAGGTCAACTCGGCCTCCCTCAACAGCGTGCCAGCCACGGCGACGGTTTATATCGACCGCCGGATGACCGTCGGGGAGACGAGGGAGGGCATCCTCGACGAGATAAAGAGCGTCCTCGGGGGTCACGAAGCCTCCGTCGAGGTCGTCAAGGTCGACCAGCCGAGCTACACCGGCTACCCGCGGAGCGGCGAGGAGTTCTTCCCGCCGTGGTCGCTGCCGGAGGACCACCCACTGGTGCGGGCGGGCATGGAGACCGGCCGGGCGGTCCTCGGCCGCGAGCCGGACCTCGGCCGGTGGGATTTCAGCACCGACGGCACCTTCACCGCCGGCGCCGCCAAGATCCCGACCATCGGCTTCGGGCCCGGCGACGGGAGGTGGGCCCACGCCCCCAACGAGCAGGTACCGATCAGCCAGATCATCACCGCCGCAGGTTTCTATGCCCTGGTGCCCTGGGCGCTCAGCCGGTCCAAGGGTTGAGCCGGCCGGGTCGCCGGGCTTGATAGAGACGATTTGGGCCGTGGACTGAAAGACCAAGGAAACAAGGAACCTGGGAACAAGCACCCCGAGGCCCAAGACCACGCGAAAAGGAGAGGAAACCGTGAAGACCACGCTCAAGGGCAAGCCCCTGATCCGCCTGCAGGACTGGAGCAACGAAGAGATCGAGACCCTGATGGAGATCGCCCTCGACCTGAAGATGAAGAAGGCCCTCAATATCCCGCACCACGTCCTCCAGGACAAGACCCTGTTCATGCTGTTCTTCGAGGAATCCACCCGGACCCGCAACGCCTTCGAGTCGGGCATGACCCAGCTTGGCGGGCACGCCATCTACCTCACCCCGAAGGCTACCCAGATCGACCACGGCGAGACCCCCAAGGACACGATCAAGGTCCTCAGTCGGATGGGCCATGGCATCGGCATCCGCTGGTGCGACCTGGGCAAGGGCAACAAATACATCACCGAGATGGCGAAGTGGTCCGACATCCCCGTCTTCAACATGCAGGACGATATCTGGCACCCGACCCAAGGCTTGGCCGACATCCTCACGGTCAAGGAGAAGTTCGGGCAGAACCTGCGCGGTCTGAAGTTCGTGGTCTCCTGGACTTACGCTCCCCACTACGTCCGTCCGCTGTCGATGCCGCAGGAACTGGTCACCCTGATGCCGCGCTTCGGCATGGACGTCACCCTGGCCATCCCGCCCGAGTTCAAGATGATGCCCGAGGTCTGGAAGATGGCCGAGGAGAACGCCCAGAAGGCCGGGGTCAAGCTCGAGATCGTCAACGACATGGAGGAGGCCTTCAAGGGCGCCGACATCGTCTACCCGAAGAGCTGGGGCCCGCTGGCCTACACCCGCGACGAGAAAGAGGGCCTGGCCCTCATCGACAAGTACCCCAACTGGGTGGTCAACGAGAAGCGGATGGAACTCACCAAGAAGCACTCGATCTACATGCACTGCATGCCGGCCGACCGCGGGATCGAGGTCACCGACGGCGTCATGGATGGCCCGCACTCGGTCATCTACGACCAGGCCGAGAACCGTCTCCACGCCCACAAAGCTCTCATAGCGGCGACGATGGCCTAAAGCGGGGGGGGGGCGCGACCTCTGGCCGCGCCCGCGTCCCCGGCCGGCGGGTGGGCGAGGTGACCAGCCTGATCGCGGCCGGCCAGAAGGTCCATACTGTTACGCCCACCCTTCAGGGGTGACCTGAATCCGGGGGCCGATTGGAGTCGTGGTCGATGCAGTCTCTCAAGTCCAAACCCCTTTATTCCAAGGTTCTCGACAGCATTGTGGCAATGATCAATGACGGCGCCTTCTTGCAAGACCTTCTGCCGTCGGAAGACCAGCTCTCCAGGATGCTCGGGGTCAGCCGGGCGACCGTCAGAGAGGCCCTGGCCAGGCTGACCAGGGAAGGAGTCGTCACCAAGAAACAGGGCATCGGTAACTTCATCCACCGGAGCGCCCTCCGGGCCAAGATGCGGACCGACCTCTACGCCGATTTCGTCGAACTCCTCGAGAGCGCCGGCCATGCCGTCGAGGTCGTCGGGACCGAGCCGCGGTCGGTGGCAGCCGGCCCGGAGACGGCGGCGCGCCTCGGAATTGAGGCCGGCGACAGGCTGTGGGCCTTCGACCGCCTCTACCTGGCCGATGGCCGGCCGGCCATCTGGGCCAACATCAGCCTGCGGGCCGACCGGGTCAACGCCGCCCTGACCGGGCTGGTCGACGAGCGCCGGCTGATCGACCTTCTGACCAGCGTGGTAGACGGCGGCGTGGCGCACTCCATCCTTGTCTTCACTCCGGCCGTCGCCGACCGCTCCATCCATGAGAAGCTCCAGGTACCCCTGGGGACACCCATGGTCACCTGGGACGAGACTTTCTACGACACCAGCGACCGCTGCTTCGGCCTCAGCGCGACGACCTTCAACCCGGCCATCGTCCACCTGGGCATGTTGCGCAAATGGTGCTGACGACCGGGCGACCGCCGCGGGGGGCCCACTTCAGATGAGCCAGACGCGAAGGGTGGAGAACGATGGGACTTACGGCCTACGTTGACCTGACCACCGGGGTCGTCGACATCAAGCCGACCGACCCCAGGACCGTCCACGATTTCATCGGGAGCCGCGGCTACGCCGCCAAGCTCCTCTATGACCTGGTCCCGCCGGAGGTCGAACCGCTCGACCCGGCGAACCGCCTCATCTTCTCGGTCGGGCCGCTGACCGGAACGCCCTGGCCGACCTCTTCCCGTTACACGGTCACGGCCCGTTCGCCCCTGACCAACGGCTACGGCTACGCCAATGGCGCCGGGTTCTTCGGACCGGAGCTGCGGATGGCCGGGTTCGACGCCCTGGTCGTCGGCGGGCGGGCCGAAAAGCCGGTCTACCTCTTGGCCGAGGCGGGGCGGGTGGCGATAAGGACGGCCGAGGACCTCTGGGGTCGGACCACCGGGGAGGCCGAGAAGACCCTCAGAGAGCGCCATCAGGGTTCCCGGGTGGCCTCCATCGGCCCGGCCGGTGAGAACCTGGTCCGCTTTGCCGCGGTCATCAACGACTATGGGCGGGCCGCGGCCCGGGCCGGGATGGGCGCGGTGATGGGTTCGAAGAGGCTCAAGGCCGTGGTGGCCAAAGGCGCGGGCAAGGCCGACGTGCCCAAGGAGTTCGCCGCCGTGGCCAGGCGGAAGATGGAGACGGTCCGGGTCCACCCGGGCTCCGAAGGCCTACGCCAGTGGGGCACCTCGCTCCTCATCCGCGGGAAGAACATCAAGGGCGACCTGCCCTCGTGGAATCATCAGTCCGTGCAGTTCCCCGAGGCCTACCGGGTCGACGCCGAGAGCGTCGCCAAATACGTCGTCAAGACCCGTGGTTGCTACGCCTGCCCGATTCGTTGCGCCCGGATAAGCCGGGTGGGCGAGGGGGAGACGGCCATCGAGGTCGAGGGGCCGGAGTACGAGACCATCGACTCCTTCGGCCCGCTGGTCGGCAACGCCGACCTACCGACGATCATCCGGGCCAACGCCGCCTGCAATAACCTGGGTCTCGACACCATCTCGGCCGGCGTGGTCATCGCCTTCGCCATGGAGTGCCACGAGCACGGCCTCATCGACGACCCCGGGGCCGGCCTGGAATGGGGCGACCAGCGGGCCATCCTGTCCATACTCGACCTGATCGCCCACCGCCGCGGTCTCGGCGACCTCCTGGCCGAAGGGGTCAAGCGGGCCGCCGAGCGCCTCGGCCGTGGCGCCGAGGAGTACGCCATGCACGTCAAGGGGATGGAGATACCGCGCCAGGAGCCGCGGGTGGCCAAGGCCTTCGGGCTCGGCCATGCCACCTCCAACCGCGGCGCCGACCACCTCTACGCCATCCCGACCATCGACATCGCCGGGCTCAGGGAGACGGCCGAGCGGCTGTTCCCGCCCGAGTATCTTCCGGAGATGATGGACCTGACGGGCGAGAAGTACAAGGCGGAGATGGTCGTCTTCACCGAGGCTTTCGCGGCCATCGTCGACTCGGTCGGCGTCTGCAAGTTCTCGACCAGCGAGACCTATGCCCTATATCCGGAGGACCTCGCCGAGGGCCTGTCGGCCTTGGGCCAGAAGTACACCCCGGGGGAACTGGTCAGGGCCGGCGAGCGGGTCGTCAACCTGGAACGGATGTACAACGTCCGGATCGGCTTCAGCCGGGCCGACGACCGCCTCCCCGACCGCTTCACCAAGACCCCGGCCACCGTCTACATCTACCCGGATGGCCGCCGGCTCGAGGCCGAGGGGAAGCCGGTCGTGATGGAGCCCACCGGGGTGGCCAAGGACGGGCTGGTCATCGGTCTAGACGGCATGCTCGACCGCTACTACGACCTGCGGGGATGGACGCGGGACGGCCTTCCGACGGCGGAGAAGCTGAAGGACCTCGGCCTCGGCGGCCTTGTCGGCGACCTTCCCGGGAAAGCTGAGTGAGGGGGCGACAGCCTTGAGCGAGCTGACCATCCTGGGCGGCTACCTCGTGCCCTCGGCGGCCGCCGGCCCCAAGAAGGACTGGGGCCTACACGTCCGCGACGGGGTCATCGATGACGTCCGGCCCAACGCGACCTTGACCGGTGCCCACCCCGGGAGTCCCATTCTCGACGCCCGGGACAAGGTGGTCATCCCGGGTTTCGTCAACACCCATATGCACATGTATGGGCTGCTTTCCCACGGGATAAGCGTCCCCGTGGCTCCCCAGGGGTTCTACCCCTTCCTCGAGGAGTTCTGGTGGCCCTACGTCGAGGACCGGCTCGACCACGGGTTGATCAGGGACGCCGCCGCGCTGGCCGCCGTGGAGATGGTCCGCAGCGGGGTGACCTCGTTCTCTGACATCCTGGAAGCCCCCAACGCCATTCCCGGCGCCCTCGAAGCCGAGCGGGAGGCGATCGAGGCCGTCGGCCTGCGGGGCATCCTCTCCTTCGAGGCCACCGAACGGATGGGGCCAGACAACGGCCGGCTCGGCCTGGCCGAGAACGCCGGGTTCATCAAGGCCCACAACGACCAGGGGACGATGGGCGGCGCCGGTCCGCTGGTCACCGGGATGATGTGCGTCCACACCACCTTCACCTGCTCCGTTGAATTCCTCAAGGAAGCCCGGCGGTTGGCCGACGAACTGAGGTCGGGGGTCCAGCTTCACCTGTCCGAAAGCGCCTTCGAGCCAGGATGGTGCGTGGAGCATCACGGCAAGCGCCCGGCGGAGCTCTACTCCGACATCGGTTTTCTGGGACCCGACGTCCTCGCCTCCCAGTGCGTGCAGCTCAGTGAGAACGAGATGGACCTCCTCGCCCGGCACGGCGTGCGGGCCTCCCACATGCCCCTGTCCAACTGCGAGGTCGGCGGGGGAGTGGCCCCCGTCCCGGACCTTCTCGCCCGGGGCGTGACGGTCGGCCTGGGCACCGACGGCTACATCAACAACCTCTTCGAGGTCATGCGGGGGGCCTTCCTGATCCACAAGGCCTACCGGCAGGACCCGCAGGTCATGCCGGCCAGGACCGTCTTCGACCTGGCCACCGCGCAGGGAGCGCGGGTCCTCGGCCTGGCCGGCGCGGGGACCCTCGAGCCCGGTAAGTCGGCCGACGTCGTCGTGGTCAGGGCCGACCTGCCCAGTCCGCTGAACGAGAAGAACCTCTTCGACCAGCTTGTCCTGTACCGCAACCCGCAGGACGTGGAGATGGTCATGGTCCACGGCCGGGTCCTTCTGGAGGACGGCCGCCTGACCACGGTCGACGAGGAGCGCATCCGCGCCAGGGCCAGAGAAGCCGCGGCGGCCCTCTGGCGCAAGAATTGACCTCCTCCCCGGGCCGCCTCTCGGATTCCTGGTGAGAGACACGAGAACCACCCGCAAGCGTCAAACCCATCGAGGTCGGAGGGAGAACCCATGGCCGAGCTGAGCGTAGACCTGCTTGGAGTCAAACTCAAGAGCCCGTTCATCCTGTCTTCGGGACCGCTGTCCCATTCGGCCGAGTCATTGCTAAAGGCCACCCGGGCCGGCGCCGGCGCGGTCGTGACCAAGACCATCCGGCTGAAGAAGGCCGATAACCCATACCCGCACATGGTCCGCATCGCTCCGGGCACCCTCCTCAACGCCGAGAAGTGGTCGGACATCGAGGCCGAGGAGTGGATAACGACCGAGATCCCCAAGGCCAAGGCCGGCGGGGCGGTGGTCATCGGCAGCGTCGGCCACACCAGGGAAGAAGCCGAAGCGCTGGTCGGGCCGGTGGCCAGGGCCGGCTGCGACCTCATCGAGCTCGTCGCCTACAACGAGGCCTCGATGATCCCGATGGTTGAGGCGGCCCGCCAGAAGACGTCCCTGCCGATCCTGGCCAAGGTCAGCCCGAACTGGCGCGACCTGCCCAGGGTGGCGGCCGACTGCCGCCGGGCCGGGGCCGACGGGATAACCGCCGGCGATTCCTTCGGGCCCACCCTCCGACTGGACATCAACACCGGCCGGCCCCTGATCGGCAGCGACTACGGCTTCGGCTGGCTGTCCGGGTCGGCCATCCTGCCCATCGCCCTCCGCTCGGTGGCCGAGATCGCCCTCGGCCCGGGCGGCCCCATCGTCGGCGTCGGTGGCGTGACCAAGGTCGAGGAAGCCCTGGAGATGCTCTACGCCGGGGCCACCGCGGTCGGGGTGTGCACGGCCGCCATCCTCTTCGGCCACGAGATCTTCGGCAAGCTCAACGCGGGCCTGTCGAAGCTGCTCGACGAGCGGGGGATGACCGGCCCTATCGCGGCCAGGGGTTTCTCGCTGAAACACCTGAGCCAGGGTGAGCGTAAGGTGAAGTTGGTCTTCACCTATGACCCGGAGACCTGCACCGATTGTGGCCGCTGCCAGGATTACTGCCCGTATGGCGCCCGTCAGGTCGAGCGGCCGAACATGGCTCTCGACGAAGACATCTGCCGGCATTGCGGTTACTGTGTCTCGATCTGTCCGCCGAAGGCCCTCAGGGCCACCTGGTGACAGGAAGCCGTGGGGCCGGTCGCGGGAGGGTGCCCGGCCCCGGGCTGCGGCGGTAGGGGGTATGACCTTTGGACCTGGTGATCAAGAACGGGACCGTGGTCACGGCCACGGAGATGTTCCGGGCCGACGTCGGCGTCGCCGAAGGCCGCGTGGCCTGTCTCGGTGAGTTCGATCACCCTTCCGGCACACCAACCATCGACGCCGCCGGAAGGCTGGTCATGCCCGGGGTCATCGACGCCCACGTGCACTTGGAGGACGTCGGGGACAACGGCACCCGCACCGCCGATGACTTTGAGGGCGGCACGCGGGCGGCGGCCGCCGGCGGGACGACGACGGTCATCGACTTCGTCAGCCCGGCCCTCGGTCAGTCCCCGGCGGAGGCCGCCGTCCTCCGCCGGAAGCAGGCCGAGGGCAAGGTGGTTGTCGACTACGGCCTCCACTGCTGCATCCCGGAGGCTGCCCTCTTCACCGCCGAGGAGGCGGCCCGGCTGCTGGCCGAGGGAATCTCCTCGGTCAAGCTCTTCACGGTCTATGCCGGGCTGGCCCTGGACACGCTGTCGCTCTATCAGATCATGCTCCGGGCGGCCGAGGCCGGCCTGACCGTCTCACTCCATGCCGAGACGGGCGAGATCGTCGACCACTACCGGCGGGAGTTCGCCGCCGAGGGGAAGAAGGACCCGCAGTACCACGCCTGGAGCCGACCTTGGTTCTGCGAGCTCGAGGCGGTCCGGCGGGCCCTGGCCCTCAACGCGGCGGTCGGCGGGCGACTCTACTTCGTTCACGTGACCACGCGGGCCGCCCTCGCGGCCATCGTCGGGGCGCGCCGGGAAGGCCAGGATGTGTGGGCCGAGGCCTGCCCGCACCACCTGTTGTTCAACGAGTCCGCGCTGCGGGGGCCGGCCGGCGGCCGGTACATCATGTCGCCGCCCCTCAGGAGGGCGGAGGACTCGGCGGCGCTGTGGTCCGGGCTGACGGAGGGGGCCATCCAGGTGATCGCCACCGACCACTGTCCCTTCCCCTTGGCGACCAAGGTCGGGCGCCCCTTCTACGAGGTTCCGAGCGGGGTCGGCTCGATCGAACTACTCTTCAACCTCATCCTCTCCGAGGGTGTCCTGGCCCCGGGCGCGGCTCGGCTCTCCCCGAGCCGCCTGGTGGCCGCCACGTCAACCAACCCGGCCCGCTTCTTTGGCCTCTACCCGAAGAAGGGTCACCTGGCCCCGGGGGCCGACGCCGACCTGATCATCGTCGACCCATTGAAGACGAGGACCGTCCGGGCCGCCGACCTCCACGGCGGCGAGGATCACTCGATCTACGAAGGGCTGACCCTGCGCGGGATGGTCGAGACGACCATCGCCCGCGGGGAGGTCATCTACGACCACGGGCGAGTCCTGGGCTCGGCCGGCCGTGGGCGATACGTCCGCCGGCCGGTGGCCGGCTGGGACCGGGCGGCGGGGGGGACGCCGGTCCGATGAAGGCGACCGTCCGCTACTACGGATACCTTCAGATCCTGGCGGGGGTGACCGAAGAGGTCATCGACGAGCCCGACGCGGGCCGCCCGAACAGCCTGGCGGACCTGATCGAAGCCGTCGTCCGGCGGCGACCGAACCTGCGCGACGTCTGCGTGGTCGGGCCGGAGCTGGACCGGAACCTGCTCGTCTTCCGCAACCACGAGCGGGTCCCGGGCCGGTCTCTGAACCAGGCGGCCCTGGCCGACGGGGACGCGGTCGATCTCGTTCCTCCATTGGGAGGGGGCGGTGCGGCATGAGGGATAGAGTCATCGAGCTGACCCAGGAGTTGGTCCGGGCGCCGAGCCTCAGCGGCCAAGAGGGCCGCGTGGCCGAGGTTTTGGCCCAAGCCATGCGGGCGCTGGACTACGACCAGGTCGACCGCGACGAACTCGGCAACGTCATCGGCGTGGTCCACGGGACGGCCGGACGCCGCTGGGGCGGGGTCCTCTTCGACGGTCATCTGGACACCGTCGGCGTGGCTGAGCCCCAGGCCTGGAAGCACCCGCCCTTCGCCGGAGCCGTCGACGGCGACCGCCTCCACGGCCGGGGCGCGGCCGACATGAAGGGGGCCATCGCCGCGATGACCGTGGCCGTCGGGGCCGCGGCCGCCGGCGAACGCCCCGCGGTCGACCTGGTCGTCAGCGGGACGGTCAACGAGGAGACCGTCGAGGGCCCGGCCCTCGAGCATGTCGCTGCCCGGGTGAGACCGGCCGTCGTGGTCATCGGCGAGGCGACCGACCTTCACCTGAACATCGGCGGCCGCGGGCGCGGGGAGGTCGTCGTCGAGACCATCGGCATCCCGGCCCACTCTTCGAACCCGGCGGTCGGGCTGAACGCCATCGCCGAGATGCTCGCGGTCATGGCCGCGGTGCGCCGGCTGGAGCTGCCTCGGGACGCCTTCCTGGGGCCGGCCATCATGGAGCCCACGGACATCATCTCCGACCCCTATCCGGGGATGTCGGTCATCCCCTCGCGTTGCCGGGTGACCTTCGACCGCCGGCTGCTGGTCGGGGAGACCCCCGAGGCCGTCCTGGCCTCGCTGGAGACGGTCTTCGCCGACGCCCGGCGCCGCGAGCCACGTTTCTCCGCCCGGGCCGGCGTGGCCGAGGCCGAATTCCGAACCTACCGGGGTCACCCCGTCCGGGCCCCGAAGTTCGCCCCGGCCTGGAAGCGGGTCCCGGAGGACGGCTGGGTGACCGCGGCCCGCGAGGCGCTGCGGTCGGCCGGTCTGGAGGCGCCCCTCGGCAGCTACTCCTTCTGCACCAACGGGAGCGGCACGGCCGGCCGGATGGGTCTTCCGACCATCGGCTTCGGGCCGGGCCAGGAGCGGTCGGCCCACACCATCGACGAGAGCATCGGCCTGGACGAGCTGGCCGCAGCGGCCGAGGGGTACCGCCGCTTGGCCCTGACCCTGGCCGCCCGGGCCGCGGAGTGGGCTTAGCCCAGGGCCGCTTGGACCCCGGCCGGCGAGCGACAGGACTGAGAACCGGAGGCCTCTACCTTGGAACTTGTCTGCACCCTCTGCGGCCGCACCGATGAGGCCGCGCCCGACGCCCGGACCTGCCCGCACTGCGGCGTCGAGGGCATCCTCGACGTGGTCTACGATTACGACCAGGTCCGCCGCGAGCTGACCCACGTGTCCCTGGCGGCCAACCCCGAGCGGAGCATGTGGCGATACCTGCCGCTCCTGCCGGTCAGCCCGGACACCCCCCGCCCCAACCTCAGGCTCGGCTGGACCCCGCTCTACCGGGCCGACCGCTACGCCCGGGCCATCGGCCTTCGGAACGTCTACGTCAAGGACGACGGCCAGAACCCGACGGCCTCGCTCAAGGACCGGGCCTCGGCGGTCGGCGTGGTCAAGGCCGTCGAGGCCGGGGCGACCACCATCGCCTGCTCGTCGACCGGCAACGCCGGCTCGTCGCTGGCCGGAAACGCCACGGCGGCGGGCCTCCGCAGCGTTATCTTCGTCCCAGAGCGGGCCCCCCAGGGGAAGCTGGCCCAACTGCTCCTCTTCGGGGCGACGGTGGTCATGGTCAAGGGCGACTACGAAGACGCCTTCCGGCTCTCGGCCGAGGCCATCGACCGCTGGGGCTGGTACAACCGGAACGCCGCCCTCAACCCGTACCTCGTCGAGGGGAAGAAGACGGTCTCCCTGGAGATTGCCGAGCAGCTGGGCTGGAAGGCCCCCGACTGGGTGGCCGTGTCGGTCGGCGACGGCTGCACCGTGGCCGGTGTCGGCAAGGGCTTCGTCGAGCTGCACAAGCTTGGGCTCATCGACCGCGTCCCGCGGGTCCTGGGGGTCCAGGCCGAGGGCTGCGCCCCGCTCTACCGGGCCTTCAAGGAAGGCGTCGAGCGCTTCGTCCCGGAGCCCGAGGAGACCCTGGCCGACAGCATCGCCGTGGGCGTGCCGCGGAACCCGGTCAAGGCCCTGCGGGCCGTGCGGGGCTCGAACGGGGAGATGGTCACCGTCACCGATGACGAGATCCTGGCGGCCATGCGGACCCTCGGCCGCAATGCCGGCGTCCTGGCCGAGCCGGCCGCCGCGGCCTCCTTCGCCGGGCTGGCCAAGGCGGCCGCCACCGGGCTCATCCGGCCCGAGGAAGTCGTCGTCGGCATCGTCACCGGGAACGGCCTGAAGGACGTGCGGAGCAGCCTGAGGGCGGCCGGCGAGCCCATCCACATCGGTCCCGACCTGTCCGAGCTGGAACGGGCGCTGGCCGCCCGGGCCTGACCGGCGGCGTGGCCGCCGGCCCGGCCCCGAGTCACTCGCCCACTTCTCGAGGAGGAATTGCAGATGCCCAATTACGTCTACGGCCCGACGTTCGACGAGATGCTCCACCCCGACCACATCCCGGGGGACATCCGGAAAAGGGCCCTGAAGGCCCTCAAGGAGGCCCCCCTCGAGCCCATCAACCTCTTCAACATCACCTGGAAGGACCCGGAGAACAGGGTCCGCTACATCGTCCTCGAGAAGGCCCTGACGGGCGTCGAGGCCAACATCGTCGTCCTCTACGGCAAGGAGTTCCCGACCGGGAGCCACAAGGTCGGGCCGACCTACTCGGTGGCCATGGAGAAACAGCTCCACGGGGAGATTGAGCCGGGCGCGCACACCCTGGTCTGGCCGTCGACGGGCAACTACGGCATCGGCGGGGCCTGGGTCGGTCCCAGGCTCGGCTACAAGTCGGTCGTCGTCCTGCCGGAGCTGATGAGCCAGGAGCGCTTTGACCGGATAAAGTCCTACGGGGCGACCTACATCGCCACGCCGGGCTGCGAGTCGAACGTCAAGGAGATCTACGACGCCTGCAAGGAGCTGGCGAAAAAGGGCGAGATAAGGGTCCTCAATCAGTTCGAGGCGATGGCCAACTACCGCTTCCACCACCACGTCACCGGCAACAGCGTCGTCGAGGCGGTCGAGGAGATGAAGGCCCGGGGCGTCGGGAACGGGAAGGCGGCGGCCTTCGTCTCGGCCATGGGCTCGGCCGGGACCATCGCCGCCGGCGACCTTCTGAAGCGGCGCTTCGAGACGAGGATTGTCGGCCTGGAGCCGGTCCAGTGCCCGACCCTCTTCATGAACGGCTACGGCGGCCACGACATCCAGGGCATCGGGGACAAGCACGTGACCTGGATCCACAACGTCCTGAACATGGACGCCCTGATGGGCGTCGACGATATCGAGTCGAAGAAGGGGCTGCAGCTCTTGAGCGAGCCGGCCGGCCAGGAGTACCTGGTCAACGACCTCGGGGTGAGCTCGGAGCAGGCCGCGAAGCTGTCGACCCACTTCGGCATCTCGGGCGTGGCCAACGTCATCGGGGCCATCAAGACGGCCAAGTTCTACGGGTTCGGGCCGAATGACAACGTGGTCACCATCGCCACCGACAGCCTCGACCGGTACCCGTCGGTGATGGCCGAGATGGCCAAGACCTACGGGGCGATAACCCGGCCGCGGGCGGCGGCCTATGTCGAGTCCATCTTCCACGGGGCCAAGCTGGACTGGATCCAGGAGGGCGACAAGCTGAACCGGCAGCGCTGGTTCAACCTGAAGTACTTCACCTGGGTCGAGCAGCAGGGGAAGACGATCCCCGAACTCAACGCCCAGCGCGACCCGGATTGGTGGACCGGCCACCAGGAGCAGGTGGCCGAGTTCGACCGGCGGCTGCGCCAGGCCCGGGGTTTCTAGCGTGGACGGCTATCCGATAAGGGTCGCGGTCATTGGACCGGCCGACCTCACCGCCGATGTCGTCGACGCGGGCCGCGGCTTCAACGGCCTCGAGGTCTGGGCCCTCCCGTATGAGCGGGTCGACCAGGCCGCCGAGCTATACGCCAAGGCCTGCGGGGGAGGGGGCGCCGAGATGGCCCCGGCCGACGCGGCCCTCTTCACCGGCCCCATCGGCTACCGCCGGGGGACGCGGGGCGAGCCGGTCGCGGCCGTGCCCACGGCCTACGTTCCGTACTCACCCCTGTGGCTCTACGCGCCGCTCTTCGCCGTGGCCGACCGCGGCCCGCTGCGCCGGGTGAGCCTGGACAGTCTGGACCGGGGCGTCCTCGAGGCCACCTACCGAGAGTTGGAGCTGCCCCTGGAGGCGGTGGAGGTCTATGAGTCCCCGGCCGATGACCCGTCGGCGGACGAGGTGGCCGCCTTCCACCTGCGGGCCATGGAGGAGGGCCGTTCCACCCACGCCCTGACCTGCGTGCTCTCGGTCTACCGCCTGTTGCGGGCGGCCGGGGTCCCATGCTCGTGGCTGGTCCCGTCGCGGGTGGCCCTGGAGGAGGCCCTCGAAAAGCTGCTCTACGTGGCCGAGGGGGTGCGGGCCCGGGGGGCTCAGATCGTTGTCGGCCTGGTCCGCCTGCGCGGCAACGGGAACGGGAACGGGAACGGTGCCGGACACGCCGCGGACGACGGCTCCCCCTTCAAGGCGGCCCGCCTGCGCCTCAAGGCCCACGAACTCCTCCTCTCACAGGTCGAAGAGTTCGACGGCCACCTGGTCGACTCGGGGAGCGGCGACTTCCAGTTCTTCACGACCCGGGCCCAGTTCGAGAAAACGACCGGGCTATATAGCCACTGGCCGCTTGTTGAGAAATTGGTCCGGGCGGGGCTGGAGATGAGCGCCGGGGTGGGCCTGGGGGCCACGGCCGGCGAGGCCGGGGTCAACGCCAGGGCGGCCCTCGACGAAGCCCTCCGCGGTGGGGGCAGCGCCTGTTTCGTGATGCTCGAGAACAAGCGGCTCATCGGGCCGCTCGGGCCGGGGGCCCTGGCCTACCACGTCCGCAACACAGACCGGATCCTCGTGGAGACGGCCGGGGAGCTCGGCACGGCGGTGGCTTCGCTGCAGCGGGCCATGGCCGCCCTGGGCGGGATGGCCGGCGAGTTCACGGCCCGCGACCTGGCCCCGCGGCTGCGGGTCGGGCTGCGGACGGCCCACCGCGTGTTGCGGAAGCTCCGCGAGGCCGGTTATGTGGTCGAGGTGGGCCAGGAGAGCGCGGGCACGCGCGGCCGGCCGCGGCGGGTCTTCCGTCTGGGGCTCGGGGAGTTGCCCTCAAGAGCCGCCGAAGCCGCCGCCACCTACAGGCCGGGAAACGGCCAACGAATCAACCCAGGAGCCAACGGTGAAGGAGGAGGACGCGCTTGACGGCGGATAGGACGAAGAAGACGGACAAGGCGGCCGAGGTGCGCCGCAGGGCCGAGGCTTACCGGGCGGACATCGCCCGCTTCCTGCGGGACATCGTCGCCATCCCCAGCCCGAGCTGCCATGAGGGGCGGGTGGTCGACCGCATCCTGGAAGAGATGCGCCAGGTCGGCTTCGACGAGGCTTACCGGGACGAGGTGGGCAACGCCGTGGGCCGGATCG
>JAJZPE010000223.1 GCA_021811325.1 Bacillota bacterium | reverse complement strand
GGTCGCGGCTGTACTTGGCCAGGGCCTGATACTTCTGCTCCGGGTCGGGGTCGGTGACCCGCTGCGTCCCGCGGACGTCGACCATCGCCTTGTAGAGGGCGTCCTTGGTGGCCCCGCCGGCCCTGAGGGCCTCGCCCGCGGCCCCGCCGGCCTCGCCGGCGATGGCCAGGAGGATGTGCTCGGTGCTGACATACTCGTCCTTGAGCCGCTCGGCTTCCTTGGCCGCGCCGTCGAGGACCTGGGCCGTGCGGGGGGCCAGGTAGACCTGAGCGGCGGCGGCCCCGCCGTAGACCTTGGGCAGCTTCTCGACCTCCGCGCGGAGGGTCCGCTCGAGCGCGGACAGGTTGACGCCGAGCTTGTTCAGGATGGGGCGGACGGCCCCCTCCTCTTGCTGTGTCAACGCCAGGAGGAGGTGTTCAGGCGCGATCTCCTGCTGGTTCGCGTCGGACACCAGCTGCTGCGCGACCTGCAGGGCCTCCTGGGATTTCACCGTGAAACGATCCAGACGCACGCCTGAATCACCTCGACTTGTAGGGGTGGGCTTGGGCCAGGTCGTTGACGAGCTCTTGAGCGCGCTCATCGAGGCCGGTCGGCAGGACCACGCGGACCTTGACCAGCTCGTCGCCGGCCGGGTGCGACCCGGAAGGCGGCAGGCCCTGGCCGCGCATCCGGAAGACCTGCCCGGGCTGAGTGCCCGCGGGTATCTTCATCGTCGCCTTGCCCTTCATCGTCGGGACTTCGATCTCACCGCCGAGGAGGGCCTCATACAGGGTCACGGGGACCTCGGTCTCGAGGTTGTCGCCATGGGCCTGGAACAGCGGGTGGGGGAGGTACTTGACGACCAGGTAGAGGTCGCCGCCGGTGCCGGTCTGGCCGGCCACCCGAAGCTTCGCGCCCTCGCGGACGCCGGCCGGGATCCTGACCTCGAGGCGCCGTCCACCGGTCGGCGTCTGCAGTTGCAGCGCCCGTTGCCCGCCGGCGAAGGCTTCCTCCAGGCTGACCTCCAGCGGGTGCTCGAGGTCGCTCGTGGCGAAACCGGCCTCGGCCTCGGGCGCCTGGCTCCAGGTGGTCCGGGACCGCCGTGCCCGACGGCCGGCGGTGCGGCCGCCGAGGATGTCGCCGAGATCCTGGACATCGCCGAGGTCACCGAACACCGTCCGGAAGAACTCCGAGAAGTCGCCGGCCTCGCCCGGCGCTCCCCACTCGACCTTGACGTTGCGGAACCCGCCCGGGAAACCCTGACCAGGCCCGGCGCCTGGTCCGGCGCCGCGGAAGTTCTTTTCCCAGTCCGGCCCGAGCTGGTCATAGCGGGCCCGCTTGGCCGGGTCGCCGAGGACCTGATAGGCCTCGTTGATGTTCTTGAACTTCTCGGTAGCTTCGCGGTCTCCGGGGTTGACGTCCGGGTGGTACTTGCGGGCCAGCCGGCGGTAGGCCGACTTGATCTCCTTCTCGTTGGCCTTGCGGTCAACGCCGAGGAGGGCGTAGTAATCCTTGTATTCCATGGATCGACCTCCGCCCGTCAGGGTGCGGGCTTGGCCACCCGCACCCGGGCCGGCCGCAGGACCTCACCTTCGTACGTGTAACCGCGCTGGATCTCGTCGGTGACCGTCTCGCGGTCGAGGCCTTCCTTCTCCCAGACGGCCACGGCGTCGTGGACGGTCGGGTCGAAGGCCGCCCCGACGGCCTCGATGGGGGCCACGCCCTCGGACGACAGGACCGACAGCAGCTGGCGGTGGATTATCTCGATGCCCGCCAGACGCGGATCGTCGGCCGCGGCGCCGTCTTTGGCCGCGGGGCCCTCTTTCCGCCAGGCGTCGAGCGCCCTGGCCAGGTTGTCGACGACATCGAGGATCTTCAGGAGCATCTCTTTCTTGCCCCGGCGGACCGTCGCCGCCAGGTCGCGCTGGACGCGTTTCTGGTAGTTCTCGAACTCGGCCCGCGTCCGGAGGAAGCGGTCCCAGTTCTCGGCCGCGGCGGCCTTCGCCTTGGCCAACTCGCCGGCCGGCTCGTCGTCTGGTCCGGCCGGCCCCCGGGCCTTCCCGGGCTCCTCGCCGACCTCAGGCCGTTCCGCCTCCAGGTCCTTCTGGTCCTCAACCACCCGTCACACCTCCGCCCTAAATGAAGGGCGAGGAACGCGAACGGCCCTCGCCCACTCGGAACAGACTCATCCTGCCGCCCCATGCGGGGCGCTCACTGGAGGTCGATCTTGACCTGCCGCGGCTTGGTCTCCTCGGCCTTGGGCACGAAGACGGTGAGGACTCCGTTCCTGTAGGTCGCCTTGACCTTGGTCGAGTCGATCGGCACGCCCAGGGTGAAGGCCCGGTAGAACTGGCCGAAGCGCCGCTCGCTGCGCAGGCACTGGCGGTCCTTGACGTTCTCCTCGGCCTTGCGCTCGCCCTTGATCACGATGTCCTGGCCGGTGACGGAGATGTCGATGTCCTCGATTTTCATCCCGGGCAGCTCGACCTGGACTTCGAAGCCGTCCTCGGTCTCGTACACGTCGACCGGGGCGAAGAAGTCGCCGGCCTCGGCCACGGACTCCCGGCGGACGGGCAGGACGTCGCCGACCATCCGGTTGACCACCCTCTGCAGTTGATACAGGTCATTGAACGGGTCCCAACGGGTCACGGACATGATGAGCACCTCCTATGCTCTTTGTTGCCTTCCATCTGAATGGGTCACACGGAATCCCCGGAGCATTTGAATGGGTAACGCCAAGCCCCGGAGCCGGGGCCGGCTTCAGCGGCTAGCTCTTGTCGTCCTTGGTCTTGAACTCGGCGTCGATGACGTCGCCCTGCGGCCCTGCGGCCTTGCCATGGGCCTCTTCACCCGGGGCTCCGCCGGGAGCACCCGCCGCGCCCGCGCCGGCCCCGCCGGCCGCGGAGGTCTTCTTGTAGAGTTCCTCGGCCATCTTGTAGGACGCCTGCTGGAGCTGGTCCATGGCCGGCTTGAGGCGGTCGGCGCTGCCGTCTTTCACCGCGTCCTTCAGGCTGTTCAGGGCGGTCTCGATGCCCTGCTTGTCGGCCGGGGAGAGGCGGTCGCCGATGTCCTTGAGGTTCTTCTCGGTGGCGTAGATGAGGCTGTCGGCCTTGTTCTTGAGCTCGACCTCTTCCTT
>JAJZPE010000041.1 GCA_021811325.1 Bacillota bacterium | reverse complement strand
TCACCTCGAGGACGCTCTCGCCGAGCCGCTCGCGGTCGTTCCGGCCGTTGGCGGCGATGCGCCGCATCAGCCTCCAGAAGTGGGGGAAGGTCGTCGCCGGGAGGATGCAGCGGGCGTTGGCCAGGTACTCGAAGACCTGCCCCTCGGCGAAGAGGCCGTCGAGGTGGGACGGACGATAGCCGCGGACCCGGTTGTACATGACCAGGTGATGGTTGCGCTCGACCACGCTGGTCGGGTCGACCTGCACAGAGCGCAGGCGCCGGATGGCTTCAAGGGTGCCCGCGTTGGCCTTGAGCTCGTCGCGCCAGGCCTTGAGGCCGGCGTCGGGCGCGGAGAGCAAGCCCTGCGCGGCCAGGAGGGCCCTCGCCGCCGCCCGCGCGCTCACCGGCAGGGGCTTGAAGGCCCGCTCCTTCCACCGGCTGTCACTCGCGCTCACGGCAACGACGGCCCGGCCACGCGGAGGGCCTGCGATATCTCGGCGGCCGATTTGATCATCACCGGGACGAGCGACTGGGCGCGCTCCCGGGTCATCCGGGTGACCGGCCCCGAGACGCTGATGGCGCAGAAGATCCGGCCGTCGCTGCTGACGATGGGCGCGCCGAGGCAGCGCGCCCCGGCCTCGAACTCCTCATCGTCGATGGTGTACCCCTGCTCCTTGCAGCGCTCGAGTTCGGCCGTGAGCCCCTCTCGGGTGGTGATGGTCCTGTCGGTGTATCGCCCAAGGCCGGCCGCGGCCAGCCGCTTTATCTCGACCTCGCTGGCCCCGATGAGGAGGGCCTTGCCGACGGCCGTGGCGTGGAGCGGGATGCCCCGCCCGACCTCGGTGAAGGTCCGCAGGAAGTGGGGGCCTGTCACCTGCTCGACGTAGGCGGCCTCGAGCCCGTCCTTGATGGCCAGGTTGGCGGTCTCGCCGGTCCGCTCCATGAGGACCTGGATGAACGGCCGCACCACCTGGCGCAGCGCCGTCAGGCGGGTCACCGAGTTGCCGATCTGGAAGACCCTGATGCCCAGCGAGTACTTGCCGTCGACCTGGCTTTGGGTGACGAAGCCGTGTTGCTGCATCGTCTGGAGAAGGCGGTGGGCGGTCGTCGGGTCCAGGCCGACCAGCTTGGAGATGGCCACGAGCCCCAGGCTCTCTTCCACCCTGGACATGGCCTCGAGGATGCCCAGGGCGCGGCTCACCGAACGGACGCCGCCGGGTGCCTTGCCGCCGCCGGCCGTCTTGCCGCGGCCCGCCCTGCCGCTGGACCGACCATCTTGCTTATCGTCCGACGCTGGCCCCATGCTCGTCACCTCGTCAACAGTTTAGGGCAAGCCCGTCTTTTTGGCAACCGCTCCGCCGCCGGCATTCGACCGCCGGGCGGCGTTTTTCTTTATGGCCCTCGCTCTTGCGCGCTTCAGTTCATGCCGCGGAACTGGTGCCCGAGGATGGGCCGGTCAGACCCGGCCGTTTGTAGCTTGTCCGCCTTGAAGCCGTTGATTTCGTGGATTGGCACGAGCCAGTTCCACCTGGTGAAACACATGCCCTGACATTGGCACCAGCGTCAAAGGGCGGAAGGTGCCGGCGTCTAATCTCCTGGACGTGAAGCTGTCGTACCCCCGCCATCCTGGTTGAAGGAGGAATACCACATGGGCCTGGAGAGGCTGTTCCAAGCCAAGTCCGTGGCCGTGGTCGGCGCCTCGGCCACGCCGCTCAAGCTGGGACACACCCTGCTCACCAATCTCATCGAGGGCGGGTTCCGGGGCCCCCTCTACCCGATCAACCCCAAAGAACGCGAAATCCTCGGTCTCAAGGCCTACCCGAGCCTGAGCGCCGTGCCGGATCCCGTCGACCTTGTCGTCATCTCCGTACCGGCGGCCGTCGTCCCGGCGGTCGTCGAAGAGGCCGTCAAGAAGAAGGCCGGCGCGGCCATCATCGTCAGCGGCGGCTTCCGCGAAGCCGGCAACGCCGAGGGCGAGCGCCAACTGGTCCAGACGGCGCGGGCCGGCGGCCTGCGCGTCGTCGGGCCAAACTGCCAGGGTCTGGCCTACCTGCCGAACCGCCTCTGCGCCACCTGGCCGGTGCAGCGCCTCGAAGGGCCCATCGCCGTGGTCTCGCAGAGCGGGACGGTCGCCGCCGCCCTGGCCGACTGGGCGACCGAGGACGGGCTGGGCATCTCCTGCATGCTCGCCTTGGGCAACAAGACCGACGTCGCCGAGACCGAGGCCATCGACTTCCTCGCCGGCGACGGCCGGACCAAGGTCATCGCCGTCTACAGCGAGGGTCTCGGCGACGGGCGCAAGTTCATGGAGGCCCTCAAGCGGGCCACCGCCAAGGTGCCCGTCGTCCTGCTCCGCGGGGGCCGGACCCCGACCGGCCACGCGGCCGCTCAGACTCACACGAAGTCGCTGGCCGGGCAGTACGAGGTCTTCGCCAGCCTGGCCGAGGCGGCCGGGGCCACGGTGGTCTCGTCGGTCGAGGCCCTTTACGACGCGGCCAAGGCCTACGGCGGCATCGCCCGGCCGGCCGGCCGCCGGGTGGCCATCATCACCAGCTCCGGCGGGGCCGGCGTGCTGGCGACCGACGCGGGCGTCGAGGCCGGCCTCGAGCCGGCGCGACTCAGCGACGCCACCACCACCGCCCTCCGCGAGAAGCTGCCCCCGCGTTGCTCGGTGCGCAACCCCATCGACCTCACCGGCGACGGCACCGCCGAGCAGTATGAGGCGGTCATCCGGACGGCCGCCCCCGACCCGGGCGTCGACGCCTTCCTGGCCATCTTCGGCGACCCCATTCCGGGCGCCGCGGCCACCGTCAAGAAGCTTCAGCAAGAGCAGGCCAAGCCGATCGTCGTCGTCTTCCTGGGCGGCGGCGAGGTCGAGGCGCGGGAGCGCCAGGCCTTCGCCGAAGCCAGGATCCCGGTTTTCTCGAGTCCCGAAAGGGCCATGCGGGGCCTCGGCCTCGTCGCGGCCGGAAGGGGGATTTGAAGATGAAAGATGATCTGTTGCTGACCCAGAAGCCCGGGACCGAAGCGGTCCTCCCGGGCAATCACGCGATGGCCCGCGGGGCCGTCGAGGCCGGCGTCCATCTGGTCTCGGCCTATCCCGGGACGCCGTCGTCCGAAATCGTCGAGGCCCTCAACGACGCCAGCCTTGGCCAGGGCTTCCACGCTGAGTGGAGCACCAACGAGAAGGTCGCCTTCGACGTGGCCGCCGGCGCCGCTCTGGTCGGGCGGCGGTCCCTTGTGGCCATGAAGACCGCTGGTCTGAGCGTGGCCTCCGACACCTTCTTCACCGTACCTTACGGCGGCGTCAAGGGCGGCTTCGTCATCGTCGTCGCCGACGACCCCGATGCCCACTTCTCCTCGACCGAGCACGATTCGCGGCCGCTGGTCCGCCAGGCGGAGATCCTCTGCCTCGAGCCGGCCGACGCCGGCGAGGCCAAGGAGATGGTCCGGCAGGCCTTCGACCTCTCCGAGCAGCTGATGCTGCCGGTCGCCGTCCGTTCGGTCGCCCGCGTCTCCCACGGCAGCGCCAACGTCACCCTCGGCCCCATCAACAAGCTCGACCGCCGGCCGGTCTTCAACAAGCACTACGGGATGTCTTACCGCTGGGACGTCTACGGCGCCCCGGGGACCAAGCAGAAGCATGAGTGGCTGGTCCGTCAGTTCGAGAAGCTCGAGGCCTACGCCGACGAGTCGCCGTTCAACGAACTGGCCCTGACGTCCGGCTCCGGCCTCGGCGTCATCGCCGCCGGCCTGGGCAGCGCCTACGCCTACGAGGCCATCCAGGCCCTCGGGCTCGCCGGCCAGGTCAACTGGCTGAAGCTCGGCACGGCCTACCCGCTCCCGCCGATGAAGCTCGCCGAGTTCCTCAAGGCCGGCGACAAGGTGCTCGTCGTCGAGGAAGGGACGAACTTCATCGAGGGCCTCGTCCGCGAGGCCGCCCAGAAGCTGGGCGTCAAGGTCGAGATCGTCGGCAAGGGCGTCGACGCGCCCATGCCGCTCTGGGGTGAGATCAACACCGACATGGTCGTCCGGGCGCTGGCCCCGCTGGCCGGCGTGGACGGATTGAAGGCCGGAGCCAAGGCTGGTGCCAAGGCCGGAGCCAATGACGCCGCCACGGCTCAAACAGACGCCGCCCGCGATCGCGCGGCCCGCAATCGCGCGGCCCGCGAAGCCCTCAAGGCCGAACTCGAAGCCGGGCTCTGCCCGCGCTCCTCGACCCTCTGCGCCGGTTGTCCGCATCTCGGCTCCTACTGGGGCCTGCGTTTGGCCCTTCAAAAGCACAGGGACGGCGTCCACATCCTCAACGGCGACATCGGCTGCTACGAGCAGGCCGGCTACGGGCTCTTCGCCGAGAATCTCGCCAGCACCGAAGACCACCAGGCCTGGCGGGCCCAGACCGTCTACGAGATGCTCGACACCATCTACGTCATGGGCAGCGCCGTCGGCATGGCCCAGGGCCAATCGCTGGCCGGCTACGACCGCGGCAAGGTCGTCGCCGTCGCCGGTGACTCCTCGTTCTTCCACGCCGCCCTGCCGGCCGTGGCCAACCTGGCCTGGAACGGTGGCGAGGTGGTCTTCATGGTCCTCGACAACCGCTGGACGGCCATGACCGGGCACCAGCCCAGCCCGACCACCGGGCGCGTCGGCAACGGCTCCGAGTCCATCAGCCTCGACATCGTCACGACCGCCAAGGCCCTCGGCATCAAGAACGTGTTCACAGCCGACGCCTTCGACGTCAGGTCGGTCCAGAAGGCCGTCGACGAGGCCTTCAAGCTCGGCGGGGTGTCGGTGATCGTCGTCTCGGGCGAGTGCCGCCTGCAGACCATCCGCCGCGAGAAGAACGTCGCCCGGCTCGTCACCGTCGTCGACCCCGGCAAGTGCAACGGCTGCGGCATCTGCCTGCAACTCGGCTGCCCCGGCCTGGGCGTCATCGACGGCGGCAAGCAGGTCGAGATCGACCAGCTCCAGTGCAACAGCTGCGGCCTGTGCAGCCAGGCCTGCAACCGGCAGGCCATCCACATCCAGGGAGGTGCGCGGTGATGAAAACGACCAACGTTATCGTCGCCGGCGTCGGCGGACAGGGGTCCATCCTCGCGGCCCACATCCTTGGCAAGGCGGCCATCCGCGAGAAGGCGCCGTCCGGCAAGCCGCTTCAGGTAAGGATCGGTGAAACTTACGGGGCCGCCATGCGCGGTGGCAAGGTATTCTCGCACGTGCGCTTCGGCGACGCCCGGGCCCCATTGACGATGGAGGACGGGGCCGAGCTGGTCATCGGGCTCGAGCCCCTGGAGGCCCTGCGCGTGGCCATCCCGTACCTCTCGCCCGACGGGGTCTGCGTCATCAACACGGCCCAGTATGTCCCGGCCGACGTGAAGATGGGCCGGGCCCAGTATCCCGCCACCGCCGGCATCATCGACGGCCTGAAGAAGCTGGGCCGCAAGGTCATCGCCTTCGACGCCACCGCCGCGGCCAAGGAACTCGGCAAGCCCCAGGTCATGAGCGTGCTCATGCTCGGCGCCGCCAGCGCCACCGGCATGCTGCCGCTCGACGAGAAGAGCCTCATGGCGACGATCGAAGAGGAAGCCCCGAAAGGCACGGCCGAGCTGAATTTGAAGGCCTTCCGCCGCGGCCGCGAGATCGCCGAGAGCCTGGGCGGCGCGGGTGCCGGTGGCGCCGGGGAGGGCGCCTGAGATGCGCAACCTGTCCGAGGCCGACGTTTACGGGCTGCTCGAGGCGGCGGGAATCAAGGTGGCCCCCTACCGGCTGACCCGGACGGCCGACGAGGCTGTCACGGCCGCGACTGAGTTCGGCTACCCCGTGGTCTGCAAGGTCGCCTCGGCCGATATCCTCCACAAATCCAAGCTGGGCGGCGTGGCCGTCGACCGGCGCACGCCGGAGCAGGTCCGGGAGGCCTTCGAAGGAATCGTTTCCCGGGTCGGCCGGGCGGTCCCCGAGGCCAAGATCGATGGCTGCCTCATCTGCGGGCAGGCCCCCCGGGGCCTGGCCGAGGCCATCATCGGCACGACCCGCGACCCTGAGTTCGGCCGGGTCGTCATGTTCGGCGCCGGCGGCGAGTTCGCCGAGGTCCTCAGGGCTGTCGACTTCCGGTCGCACCCGGTCGATGGGGGCGACGCGGCCGACCTGGTCCGGAAGGTCCAGGGCAAGATGAAGACCGCCGCGGGCTGGAGCCGCGTCGCCCCGGCCGTGGCCGCCGACCTGGTCCGGCGGTTCTCCGAACTGCTGGCCGCCCATCCCGAGGTGGAGAGCATCGACATCAACCCGGCCGTCCTCTACGAAGACGGTTATCTGGTCATCGACGCCAAGGGGACGCTGGCCGGCGAGAGCTAGACGCGCCGGCGGCCTGCCTTACCTGGGGCGGCGACCCGAACCGCAAGTCCTCAATTCGACCCCCCCCCTGCCTATAGAGAGAAAACCCCGCCCAACTCCGCTCTTCCCTGCTGCTCGGCAGCGGGGTTTTCTCGTTATAGGGGAATACCCCGCCGGTCCCTCTTCTTTCAAGAGTTGGCAGAAGCGCAGGAAATGGTTATGCTTGTAACGAAATGTCTTCGGAACACCTTTCTCCGGAGCCGCACCGAAAGGAGCGCTGGTCTTGGAGTACACCATCGATTGGCTCAGGCGGGCCTTCGAAGAGGACGGCTACATCAGCGACGAGGACATCATCGTCACCGTCTACCTGGCCCTGCGCCTCGGCAAGCCGCTTCTCATCGAGGGCGCGCCGGGTGTCGGCAAGACCGAGATCGCCAAGGTCCTCAGCCGCATCTTTCACACCGAACTCATCCGCCTTCAGGCCTACGAGGGCTTGGACGAGAACAAGGCCCTCTACGAGTGGAACTACCAGAAGCAGCTCCTGTACATCCAGTCAGTCAGGGAAGCCGGCCAGGGCCAGGCCGGCGCCAAGGCCGGTCAAGGCCACGGCCACGGCGCCCTCGGCGACCTCTTCTCCGAGGAGTACCTTCTGGAGCGGCCGCTGCTCAAGGCCATCCGGGCGGAGACCACGCCGGTCCTCCTCATTGACGAAGTCGACAAGTGCGACGAGGAGTTCGAGGCCTTCCTGTTCGAAGTCCTCTCGGACTTCACCGTCTCCGTGCCTGAGCTGGGGACCATCGCCGCCCGGCAGATCCCGATGGTCGTCCTGACCTCCAACAGCGAGCGCGAGCTGTCCGACGGGCTCAAGCGCCGCTGTGTGTATCTCCATATCGACTTCCCCAGCGTCGAGAAGGAGATAAGAATCATCAACGCCAAGGTCCCGGAGATCGGGCCCAAGCTATCCGAGGAGATCGCCCGGGCGGTGAACTACATCCGCTTCGGCCTGGAGGTCAAGAAGCGGCCGTCCATCGCCGAGACCCTTGACTGGGCTCGGGCCCTCCTGGCCCTCGACGCCGACCGGCTCAACGACAGCCTCATCGGCAAGACCGCCAACCTGCTCCTCAAGAACAAGGAGGACCTCGACGTGCTCGAGGCCGAGCTGGAGGACCGGGGCATCATGGGCCGCGTCGAAGAGCTGGCCAAGGCCGCCGGCGGTCTCCCGGCCGGGCTGAAGCCCGGGACGACGGTGGCCGGCGGCGGCCCCGCGACCCACGTCACGGCCGCCCAGATGGCCGGCCCGCAGCCCGGCGCCCAGAAACCCAAGCGCGGCGCCTCGCCGACGGTCCCGTCGCCGCCCCGCCGGGGTGACCGCCGGTGAGCCAGGACCGTGAGCGCGAGGGCAGCGGCCCGCCGGCGCCGCGGGATACCGGCGCCGCCGGCGACGCTCCCGACCCGCGCCAGCGCTTCCTCCAGGACTACGCCGAGGGTGTCGTCGACGTCCAGGAGCGCGGCGGGGCCAAAGTCCCCGACTTCCTCGAGAACAACCTGGTCAAGTTCATCCAGGTCCTGCGGCACCTGGGGATCCGCGTCAGCTCGGCCGAGGCCCTCGAAGCCTTGCAGGCCGCGGAACTGGTCGACATCATGAACCGCCGCGAGGTCAAGACGGCCATGCGGGCCACCCTCGTCAAGGACCTCGACGAGCTGCCCATCTTCGACCGGGCCTTCGACCTCTTCTTCGTCCCCGAGGAGAAGAAGACCGAGCGCATCGAGGTCCGCACGCACAAGAAGGCGGCCCGCGCCCAGCAGCTCAGGCAGGCCGAGGACGACCTGAAGTTCCAGGGCGACAAGCTCACCCTGTCCGACGAGCAGAAGGCGACCTACGCCCGCCTCGGCGACGGCCAGAAGCAGAAGCTCAAGGACTTCCTGGCCCAGTCCAGCGGCGGGCACAAGGTCGACAAGTCGTTCCAGCCGATGATCGAGAACATCGTCCGCGGGCACCTCGAGCGCTGGCGCCGCCAGATGGAGGCCGAGTTCCAGGTCGATGAGGAGGACCTCACCGGCGACGAGGAACTCGACGAGATCATCGAGCAGATCCTCGCCGGGACTGGGGAAGAGAACGACCCCATCCTCTACGAGGACATGCGGAACATCCCGGACAAGGACATCCCGAAGGTCACGCTGATCATCAAGCGGCTGACGCGGCGCCTGGCCACCCGCATCTCGCGGCGCTACCGGATGACTCGGAAGCGCCAGCGGGTCGACATCCGCCGGACCATCCGCTCGAACATCCGTTACGGCGGCGCCCCTTTCGACCTGAAATACAAGAGCCGGCGGGTGCAGAAGCCGAAGATCCTCCTCATCTGCGACGTCTCCGGCTCGATGGCCCGTTACGCCAGCTTTGTCCTGCAGTTCATCTACGGCCTGTCGAGCGTCGTCCGCGGCATCGAGAGCTTCATCTTCTCCGAGAACCTCGAGCGGGTCACCCCGTACTTCGATACCAAGCGGCCCTTCGAAGAGACCATGGCCGAGGTCATCAACCACAGCGTCGTCTGGGGCAAGGGCACCGACCTGGTCACCTCGCTGCAGACCTTCCGCCGCCACTACAAGCAACTCCTGTCGTCGGACACCATCCTCATCATCGTCAGCGACACCAAGACCCTGGCCGCCAACGAGGCCGCGAGCATCCTGGCCTCGATGCGCCGCCGCGCCCGCGACGTCATCTGGCTGAACACCCTGCCCCACAACGAGTGGGCCGGCCTCAGCTCGGTCGAGGCCTTCCGCAAGAACTCGGAGATGTTCGAGTGCTACACCCTGGCCCACCTGGAGCGGATCATGCGCCGCCAGATGGCCCGGCGGGCGTCGTAGCCCGCGAGCCCCGCAATCTGTCCCCTGGAGGTCGCCATGTCGCCCGCGGCCATTGGACGATGGGAACCTGCCACCCCTTCACAATCCTGGCTCCCCGCGGACGCCGTCCGCTGGGGGTGCTTTAACTACTCCGAGCCGGCCGACGTCGACCAGGAGCTGCGCGAGCGTGGGGGCGCCGTCTTCCGCGGCGACGGCACGGTCCTCGCCGTGGTGCCGGCCACGGGCGGCGAGAGCCGGCTGTACTTCGCCTCCCGTGACGCGGTCAACTTCGAGCGCGGCCTGAAGTCCGCTTTCATCGGCGACGCCGCCCCGGAATCCCTCGCCGGCGGGCTTGAGACCCCGTTCCCACCGGCCATCCCCTTGCGGACCATCGTTTTCAACCTCGAGGCCTTGCCCGTCGCCCAATTGGTGCGCATCCTCGTGCGGTTCAACTTCTTCCCGCGCCACCACTACCTGGACTACCGGCTGCGGCCCCTGTCGTCCGGCCGCCTGCTGTTCAAGGGGCTCCCCGGCGACCTGGCGGTCCGCCAAGCGCATGACGGCGACGTGCCGGCCATCGTCAGGTTCCTCGAGACCCTCGACCCCTTTGTCTCACCTTACCCGGCCGAGGTGCGGGAGGTGGTCGCCACGGCGGCCGCCGCGACCAGCGCGGGCACGGTGCCCGGCTCGATCATCCTCGTCCTCGACGACGTCAAGGACCCGGGCTCGGTCCCCATCGGCTTCATCTGGGTCGAGTTCTTCGGCCCGGAGAACGACAACTTGTTCGTGAAGCTATTGTCCGTCTCCGAGGCCTTCCGCCGCAAGGGCTTCGGGCGCCGCCTTCTGGACGAGGCCCTCAGGCGGGGCACCGACCACGGCGCCGACCGGGCCATGCTCTGGGTCGAGGAGGACAACGCCAAAGCCCGCCGGCTGATCGAGTCCGTGGGGTTCTACTTCAGCGGGGAAGAGGAGGTCCACCTGGCCAGGCGCGGGAGCTGACCCGGCATAGCCCCACCGGGCCGTGGCACACTAGCCCCAAAGGCTTGGAAAGGGGCGAGGTCAACAGTGCCTGGAGTCAAGTGCACCATCGACAACTGCCATTACTGGTCCCCGGGGAACGAGTGCGTGGCCAACCAGATTCTCATCACCAACGATGCCACCGCCGCGAAGCTCCCCGACCGCTACGACGCTAAGCAGGTCGAATCTATCGTCAGCACGATGGGGGAGACACCGGCCGGCACCTGCACGGACACCTGCTGCAAGACGTTCGAGCACGGTGGGAGCAAGAGCAAGAGCAAGGGATAAGGACAGAACGGACACCAACGAGGGACGCCGCGGCCAACGGCGTCCCTTTTCTGCCCCCGGCGCCCCGACGGCGGACTGGGCGTCGGCCAGACCCTCAGCCAGAGCCTGGGCGCTTCCTTCCCTGAACTCATTGACTTCGGCGGGTACACCTGGTACAATAGTGACACTACTGGCGGTGCAAACCCTTGAGCTGAGAACGGCCAGGAAGGCAGGTTTGAGGCAGCTTGACCAAGGCCAGGAAAAGAGCCGAGCGCCTCATCAGCAACCCTTACGGTATCACTTGGAGGAAGTTGAGGGCACTAATGGGCCGGTACGGGTTCGCGGTGGTCAAGCCGCGCGGTGGGAGTCATTGGGTAGTTTATCATCGGGTGCAAGGGGATCTGCCCCAGGAGACTATCCCGGTTCACCGGAACCGGGTTAAGCCGGTCTATGTCCGCAGGCTGGCCCGATTGTTGGAGAAGGTCTTGAATACGGAGGACGAGGAACATGCCCACAAGCCTTGACTCGTACCTCGAGCGCCAGTACCAGATCAAGCTCAGGCCGCTGACCGAGGAGGAAGGCGGTGGTTGGTTAGCCGAGATTCCGGCCTTGCCTGGCTGCGCTTCAGATGGTGAAACCAAGGAGAAAGCCCTGCACAACCTGGAGGACGCCAAGAGGCAGTGGATGAGAGTTGCCCTCAAACGCGGGCTGGAGATACCGCCTTCTGACTCCGTCGATGACGAGTTCTCGGGGCGTCTCACTCTCCGCCTGCCCAAGAGTCTGCACCGCGAGCTGGCGGTGATGTCAACGGACGAGGGAGTAAGCCTGAACCAGCTCATCCTGACCATTTTGGCCAATGGAATGGGCGGTGTCTACGACCCGGAGCCCGCTGAAGAACCCACAGGAGCGGCCTCAGGCCTCGCCCGGGAGCGGGTTCCGCGCTACTACCGGCGTAGCCGAGCGCCTTCCCGCCAGAAAAAATGAGGAGCCGCGGCCAATCGGCCACGGCTCCTTATTCATCTCTCCGACAGAAACACCCATCTACACGGTGCTTGTTTTGCTTGCCCACACGCGACCTTAGGTCGTGTCCCGTCGAGCCTGATGGCGGCGGCCCGGTTGGGGAAGATACCAACCACGTCGGTCCTGCGCTTGATCTCCTTGTTCAGCCTCTCCAGGGGGTTCGTCGAGTGGATCTGCCGCCAGTGTTCATTGGGGAAGGCCATGTAGGCGAGAACCTCTTCCTCGGCCTCCCGGAGGGCTTCGGCGGCCTTGGGAAACGTCGCGGGTGCTGACCCCGTGGACGTACGCCTCCTGGATGACGGCCACCAAAGCCCGTTCAGCGCGCCGGCGTGGCTCGAGAAGGCTCGGAAAGAACGATCCCTGCCGCACCTTGGGGATCCTCAAAGGAATGGTCCCGAGGGTTCTCACGCCCTCGCGGAGGAATCTACCGTGGGGCCGGATATCGGCTGGACGAGCCCCTGCTTACCCCCCAGCGATCGGCGGGAACACGCCCACCCGGTCGCCGTCCCTCAGCAAGTAATCCGGGTCCTTGTGGCGGCCGTTGACGAAGGCCTGCTTGACCTGGTCCTCGGGGATGCCGAGCAAGCGGTACAGGTCTGAAATCGCCGTGCCGTCCGGGACTTCTATCTCCGTTCCGTTGACGCTGCCCGCCCCGGCGTGGAACTGCCGGAGCGTTGCGTACAGGTAGACCTGGACCTTATTCATGACTGGTTCCCCTACGCCCCCGCAATCTTGTCAAGCTCCTCATCGGGCACGTCGTAGACGTTGTTGTGCGGCGGGAGCTTCTCGTAGCGCATGAACTCGGGCGGCCGGTTGTGGGCCGAGGTCATCCCGGCCAGGCGGTTGAACTCGCGCTCCCAGCTCAGGACCTCGGCCCCGAACTTGGTCACGTCGGCGCCGGTGAACTCCGTGCCGAGCACGGCGTTGACCGACTCGATCATCCCCTCGAAGCCGCTGGCGATGTCGAGGATGGGGAAAGCGATGAACAGGCAGTACCCGGAGGTGTCGATGTAGGCCGTCGTCTCCTGGAACGCCTTGGACAGCGCCCCCTTGCCCTCCACGGCCAGCGGGTCGGCCTTGCCGCCGACGGACAATATCTCCACCGCCACCGAGTAGCCCGCGGTATGGTCGGCGCCCATCGGCGAGGTGATGTAGGTCATCCCGATGCCCTTGACCGCGCGAGGCTCATAGGCCGGCATGCCCTGGCCCTTGACCGTCGGCACGCGCACGACCCCGAAGGCCCGGCCGGTGAAGGCCGCTCCCTGCCCGAGGATGTGCCCGAGGGCCGTGCCCATACGGATCTCGTCGAACAGCGCCACCGCGCCCTTGGCGTCACCGAACTTGAGCAGCCCGGCCTCCATCGCCACGCCGATGGTCACGCCCAGCTCGATGGTGTCGATGCCGAGGTCGTTGCACTGCCAGATCATCTCGGCGATGGCATCGAGGTCATCGATGCCGCAGTTGGGGCCGAGGGCCCAGTCGGACTCGTACTCGACGCAGGAGACGTGCTCTTTCCCGTCCGGCTTGGAGTAGATGTTGGAGCACTTGATGAGGCAGCCCGGATGGCAGCCGTGGCCGGTCATGCCCTCGCCGCCGCGCTGGTGGATGACGTCGGCCAGGTGCTCGCCGGAGACCTTGGCCGCGCCTTCGAACCGCCCGGACGAGAAGTTGCGGGTCGGCAGGCCGCCGGCCTCGTTCAACGCGTTGATCAGGGCGGCGGTGCCGTAGCTGTTGAGGGTCCCGCCCGGCTTGGTCACGCCGTGGGTCAGAATCGCCTCGCGCAGCTTCTCGGTGCCCTTGTGGAACAACTCGGCGTTGGCCGGGGCCACCGGTTGCGTTCCGGTCCCGTCGACGACGATGAATTTAAGGCCCTTGGCGGCCATGACCGCCCCGAGGCCGCCGCGCCCGGCGTACCGGCTCGGCCGTCCCTCGGTGTCGTTGAAGCAGACCCCGGCCGTGGCCAGCTTGCGCTCGGCACTCGGCCCGCAGGCGATGAAGCCGGCGGTGGGGAAGCTCTTCTTCAGCTCGCCGTACGCCTCGTACAGCCCCTTGCCGACCAGGTCCCCGGCCGGCAGGAACTCGGTCCCGTCCTTCGTGACCTTGAGGATGTAGTACTTGCCGTCCTTCGGCTCGCCCTCGACGATGAGGGCCTTGATCCCCAGCCTGCCAAGGCTCTGCGCCACCGGCGTGCCGGCGTTGGCCTCCTTGATGCCCCAGGTCAGCGGGGACTTGCCGCCGACCGAGACCCGTCCCGACGACGGCGCGGATGTCCCGGCGAGGGCTCCCGGGGCGATGAAGAGCTTGGCCTTCGGCCCGAGTGGGTGGGCCGTCGGCGGCACCTCGTCAAGGATCAGACGCGACGTCAGCCCGCGCCCGGCGAGCTTCCTGTACTGTTCCGGGACCTCCTCGGTGACGACCTTCAGCTCATCCATCTTGACCCGTAGGAACCTCATCTGGTCACCCTCCCTTCAAGCTTTGGTTGGTCTTCAAAACAAAACAGCCGCAACCCCTTTTGCGGGGCGCGGCTTTGCTCTCGGGTGCGGCCTTGCCTACCTTAGGCACTTCTCCGCGGAGGCCTGCGACTCCTTCCGGAAGCGACTGATTTGTGCGACCATTTAGGTCACATCCCTCGGCGCGCTCTCACCGCATCTCAACCTCGCCGATGGATACGGAAAACCGCCTCCGCGTAGTGCCGGCAGCGGTTACCATGCCAGCATTCTTGCAGTGAGGTGCCTGAGGCCTCAGGCAGGGTATCCCTCTACTCCTTCGATAGCCTCCCAGCCACGACCTCCGCCAAATCCACCGCCTTCATCTTCTCCGTCAAGTCCTTGGCCTTGACCCCGTCGGTGAACATCGTCAGGCAGAACGGGCAGGCGGTGACGACCGTGTCGGCCTTGGCCTCGGCCGCCTGGTCGACGCGCATCTCGTTGATCCGCTTGCCGTGCGACTCCTCAAGCCACATCCGGCCGCCGCCGGCGCCGCAGCAGAAGCTCTTGGCGTGGTGCCGCGACATCTCGACGAACTTGCCGCCCTCGCCGAGCGCGCCTTTGACGATCTCCCGCGGCTGCGCGTAGACGTTGTTGTAGCGGCCGAGGTAGCATGAGTCGTGGTAGGTGACCGCGCCGCCGAGCTTGCCCTGCCCGTTCAGGCTCGGCTTGCCCTGGGCCAGCAGCCCGGCCATGAACTCGCTGTGATGGACGACCTCGAAGTCCCCGCCGAACTGCGGGTACTCGTTCTTCAGCGTGTTCAAGCAGTGCGGGCAGGTGGTGACGATCTTCTTCACCCCGTACCGCTTCATCGTCTCGATGTTCTCCTGGGCGAGCATCTGGAAGAGGTACTCGTTGCCCAGGCGCCGCGCCGTGTCGCCGCAGCACTTCTCCTCGGTCCCGAGGATGCCGAAATTGACCCCGGCCGCCTGGAGGACCTTGACGAAGGCCGTGGCGACCTTCTTGTTCCGGTCGTCGTAGGCGCCGGCGCAGCCGACCCAGTACAGCACGTCGACCGGCTCGCCGCCGGAGAGCTTCTTCACCCCGAGGTCGTCGGCCCAGTCGGCGCGGTAGCCGGCGCCGAGGCCCCACGGGTTGGACTGGTTCTGGATGTTCCTGAAGGCCCGGTCGACCTCGGGTGGAAAGCGCATCTCCATCAGCGAGAGGTACCGTCGCATGTCGACGATCTTGTCGATGTGTTCGACGAACACCGGGCACTGCTCGTCGCAGGCACGGCAGGTCGTGCAGGCCCAGATGTCGTCGTCCTTGAAGACCTCGCCGACCATCGCCTTGGCGGGGGCCGCGCTTGCGCCCGCGCCCGTCTGGGCCGGCGCCGCCGCCGTCGCCTGCGCCGCCGCCTGCGCCCTTGCCTTGACCAGCCCCGGCCCGACCGCCCACAGGTGGGTCTTGAGGTCCTGAATCAAAGCCTTGGGCGACAAGGTCTTGCCGCTCAGGTTGGCCGGGCAGTAGTCCTGGCAACGCCCGCAACGAGTGCAGGCGTCGGTCTCGAAGAGCTGCTTCCAGGTGAACTCCTCGACCTTGGAGACGCCGAAGGTCTCCGCGTTCTCAATGTCCACCTTCGACAGGACGCCCGGCGCCGCGAGGGTCCGCAGGAACTGGTTCGCCGGCGAGGCCCCGATGTGGAAGAGCTTCGAGTAAGGCAGGTAGGCCACGAAGCCGGCGCCGAGGAACATGTGGAACCACCACAGCAGGCGGTGCCACAGCTCCATGCCGCCGACGCTCGCTCCGGCGGCCAGGAAGAGCTGCGCGACCAGGTTGCCCACCGGCTCCCAGGCCGTCCACGGGTCGTTGGTCGCGGCGATGCGCAGCCCCTGCAGGATGTAGCCGCTGACGAGGACGACCAGGAGACCCCACAGGATGACCGCGTCGTCCAGAGTGTTGTCGAGCCGCGACGGGCGCGTCACGTAACGCCGCCAGATGGCCATCAGCACGCCGGCCACGGCGACGACCCCGAAGACGTTCAGGGTCATCGAGAAGATGAGGTAGAACGTCCCAAAGAGGGTGTTGATGCCGAAGTCGGCCTGGCCGGCGACGAAGACGGTCCCGATGAACAGGACGACGAAGCCCCAGAAGATGGCGAAGTGCATGATCCCGGGGTAGGCGTCGCGGAAGAACCGGACCTGGGCCAGCCCGTCGACGATGACCGTCTTGACCCGCGGCCGGAGCGTGTTCCAGCGCCAGAAGTCCCGGAAGCGCTCGTCGGCCTTGCCCAGGCGCCACAGCTGATAGCGCCGGTAGACGCCGTAAGCGAAGATGACCGCGAAGACGAGGACGAAGAGGTACATGAAGACGTGCCCGGCGATGTTCCAGTAGAGTTCTCTGGTGGCCAACAGGTTGCGACCCCCTTGCGTGAGTGGGCTCACGGAGCATATCCGCCGTGCGGGTCCAACACATAACCATACAACCGTCCGAGCGAATTGGCAAGTGCCCGCAAGCCTTACCTACCGGTCGAAAGCGTGGCTCGAAAGACGTGCGGGCTTGAGAACATGGGCCGTTAAGAGCACACAGATGCCCGGGAGACAGTATTCTGGCCGCGGGCCGCCATTCCTTCCGGGAGCAAAAGTTTCCTTACGAAAACAATCATCATCTTGGCGGAACCCGTCGTGGTCCGGCACGGCACCTGGCGCACATAAGTTTGTGACCCGGAACACAGACATCGGCGGAAGGAAAAGCTATCCTTAAGGCGAAGCCAGCGTTTCAGGTCAGGCCGGTCGGCCCCCGACCCCGCACCCGGCGCCGCGCCGCTTGTGAATCAGACGTCCGGCACGTTCAAAGAATAGCTCCGGAGGTGCAGCTTTGCACGCGGTAGTCTGCTTGAAACAGGTCCCGGACACGACTGAGGTCAAGATCGACCCCAGCACCGGCACGCTCATCCGGGCCGGCGTCCCATCCATCGTCAACCCATACGACGGCCACGCCCTCGAGGAGGCCCTGAAGCTCAAGGACCGCTTCGGCGGGAAGGTCACGGTCGTCAGCATGGGCCCGCCGCAAGCCGTGCAGGCCCTGAAGAAGGCCGTCTCCTACGGCGCGGACGAGGCCATCCTCCTCACCGACCGGGCCTTCGCCGGCTCGGACACCCTGGCCACGAGCTACATCCTCACCCAGGCCCTGCGCAAGGTGGCCGAGAAGGAGCCCATCGACATCGTCCTCTGCGGGAAGATGGCCATCGACGGCGACACGGGGCAGGTCGGGCCGGGCATTGCCACGCGCCTCGACTACGAGCAGCTGACCTACGTTACGGGCGTCGAGGCCATCGACCCCGAGAAAAAGGAGATAACCGTGTGGCGCGCCTTCGGCGACGGCAAGGAGCTGGTCAAGACGAAGCTCCCGGCCCTCCTCACGGTGACCGACGAGATCAACGACATGCGCTACGGCGCGTTGCCCGACCAGATCCGGGCCGCCCGCTATGAACCCATCACCTGGACCAAGGACCACCTCGAGCTCGACCTGACCCAGTGCGGGCTGAAAGGCTCACCGACCACGGTCGGCA
>JAJZPE010000040.1 GCA_021811325.1 Bacillota bacterium | reverse complement strand
ACCACGCCCTCCTCCCGGTGGCCCGGGTCGATGAGGTCAGGGCTTATGGCGAAGGGCTGACCCCGCTGGTCGTGGCCTGGCCCGGCCCCTCGCCCCTCCTGAAGCTCGACTACCTCTTCCCGTCGGGCTCTTTCAAGGACCGGGGGAGCGCGGTCATGCTCAACCGATTGCGCGAAATCGGGGTCACCGACCTGGTCGAGGATTCCTCGGGCAACGCCGGGGCCTCGGTCGCCACCTACAGCGCCAGGAACGGGCTCCGCTGCACCATCTTCGCCCCGGCCGGGGCGTCCCGGGGCAAGTTGGCCCAGATCGCCCAGACCGGGTCCAGGCTCGTGGCCGTCCCGGGCCCCCGCGAAAAGGCCACCGAAGCGGCTGAGGGGGCCGCCCGGGCCGGCGCCTACTACGCCGGCCACAACCGCAGCCCGTTCTTCCTGGCCGGCATGAAGACCTGGGCCTACGAGGTCTTCGAGCAACTGGGCGGAAAGGCCCCATCGGACTGTGTCTTCCCGGTCGGGGGCGGGAGCCTCCTCATCGGCGCCCACCGTGGCTTCAAGGAACTCCTCACGGCTGGGCTGATTCCCCGGCAGCCGCGCCTCTGGGCGGCGCAGACGGACAGCTGCGACCCGGTCACCAGGGCCATCGCGGAAGGCCTCGACGACCTCCCGCCGGTGGAGCAGCGGCCGACCGTGGCTGAGGGCATCGCCCTCGTCCGGCCGCCGCGTGGGAAAGAGGTCCTGAGGGTCATCCGGGAGTCGGGCGGCGGGGCCGTTACCGTCCCCGAGGGCGATGTCCTGCCGGCCGCCGGTGAACTCGCCCGCCTCGGCTTCTTCGCCGAGCCGACGAGCGCCGCGGCCTGGGCCGGCTACTCCAGGCTGGCGGCCGCGGGCCGCTTCGCCGACCCGGCGGGCGTCGTCGTCACCTTGACCGGCTCCGGGCTCAAGTTCTCCGATTGGCCCGGGCCGTGAAGGGGTCTTGAACCGGGCGGTGACGAATGCGTGAGGGCCGGCGCCATCGCCGGCCCTCCGTGCTATCCGCCTCCGCGGGGCATGGTCCCGCTCTTGCGCCGTATCACTTCAACCACCCAAGCCACGTCCCCAGGAGGAACTGGATGCGTCCGATGAGCAGGGACATGCGCCCCTGGACGGCCGTGCCGAAGGCCGCCCCGAGGGCGAGCATGATCGTCCACCGCCCGAACGCGGCCGACCAGCGCATGACCGGGCCGCGGCGCTCGACGGTGAAGAAGAAGTACATCAGGGTGGTGGTCACGCCGGCGAAGAAGAGGATATTGTTGACCGTCCCCCCGAGCCAGAACCGGCCGGCCAGCGGTCCGTCCGGGTAGACCTGATAGAAGTGGACGAAGGTGTCGCGGAGTTGTATGAAGAGCGGTTGCGGGGACCAGGCGAGGACGTAGCCCGCGCCGTAGCCGACCCACAGGGACATCGGCAGGCGGCTGAGCCAGCCCAGCCCGCGGAGGTTCCGGGCATAGATCAACAGGCCGACGGCGAAGGGGACGAGCAGCAGGAACTGCCCGTCCTGTTTGATGTCGACGAGGAAGAAGGGCTTGAGGTAGCTGTCGAAGACCATAACCACCCCGTTGGCCGTGGCCAGGGCGACGAAGACGTACTCGGCCAGGCGGAAGGCCGGGTTCTCGCGCCACACGTAGCTGAAGATGGCCAGGGTGGCCACGGCCGCCACCCAGACCTGGGCGCGGGTCATGGCCATGGGGACCAGGTGGTTGGCGAGGACCTCGACGGCGTCCGTGGGAATCCCCCCGCTTCTCGGCCCGGGCGGGGCCGGCCTTTCGACAGCCGGCCTTTCGACAGCCGGCCTTTCAACCGCCTACCGCTTGGGCTTGTCGGTACGCCGTCCGCCCAGGAGGTAAGCCACGTTGCCCAGGACGATTAGGCCGATGATGAGGGCGTGCGAGGTCGACTGGGCGTCCATGGCCGAAGTGGCCTTGCCCGGCCGGCCGAGGAGTCGCTCATACTCGGCCGCCCCGCGGAGGCCGTTGAGAATCGCCTTGTACTGGCCCGAACGGTAGAACGGCATCTGGACGTTGAAGTTGACCGCGCAGGACCCGAGGGCCAGCGGGATACCGGTGGGCTCGCTGACGTAGTTCCGGTAGGCCATGGCCGACCCGCCCGAGTTGAAGTCGACGATGAGGGCCACCGTCGAGCGGTCGAGGCGCTTCAACCGCTGCATCAGAGGGAACTTGGCGAGCTGCGTCCCGTCGATGTCCACGCCGCCCATGGTCTTCCACAGGTCGGCCGTCATGCCCCTCAGGACGATGCCGCCGCCCGGCTTGAAGCCGAGGTTGATGAAGTCGGTGCCGTAGGCCTTGCCGAGGGACCAGGCGATGGGGTGGAGGCTGTCGCGGGCGATGAGCACGCCCTGGTCCGAGAGCCCGTGGAGGATGACCTTGAGGTCCTTGAGGAGGGCGTGAGTGAAGACCGCCTCGGCCTGCGGGAGGATTTCCGGGATGGCCCCGGCGTCGAAGTCCATGGCCAAATAGACGACGGACCCCGCGGGCAGTCCCTCGACCATGCGGAAGAGGTCTTCGGTCTCCCGGGTCGGGTTGACCGGCAGGCCGAGCGGCCTGGCCAGCGGGAGGATGATGGCCAGCACGAGCAGGACGTAGATCCAGCGGTTCTTCACGGTCGGTCACCCCCTGCGGCTCGGGCAGGGGCGGCCCTCGCAAGGCCCAAGGGTTTGCGGCCCTCACGCCCGCAAGTGGGCGCGCTCGATGCCGAGGAAGATGCGAAAGGCCGTGGCCAGCCCGCCGAGACCGGCCCCGATCTGGATGCCGCGGAACCCCGCCGTCTGGGCGACCCGCATCAGCCACGCCCGGGCGGCCGGGAAGGCCGGCGAGAGGGCGTCGCCAAGGGGGACGCTGCCGATCATGACCAGGGCGGCCGCGACCATCATCAGGGCCGCCTCGAAGCTGCGCACGCGAAAGGCTCGGAAGGAGGCCGAGGCGATGTAGAAGGCGAGGAGGGAGTACATCGTCGAGTCCAGCGGCACCAAAACGGCGTTGTAGACCCAGCGGAAGGTGACGCCGGCGTTGGTCTGCGCGAAGCCGAGGGCCATGTAGCCGTACATCACGAAGAGCAGGACCAGATCATAGGACCGCGTGTCCTTCCCGCGCCGCAGCCGGTCGAGGTGCAGGCGGGTGAGGTTGATGACGCCGACGAAGACCGAGGCCGCGTAGGTCAGCATCAGCCAGCGGTCGGTGACGCGGGTCAGGTCGAGGGCCGCCCCGACCGCGAAGTACCGCGAGAAGACGACGACCAGAACGGCCAGGACGGTGATGGTCGCGGGAATCTCACGGGCCAAAGAAGGTCAACCCCCTCGGCGGGTCGCGGCCGCGCGTCAGCGGCTCAGCAGGTCCCAGAACCAGTTGCGCGGCCAGAGGTTCTCGACCACGGTGCCGATGATGATGAGGCCGAAGATGAAGATCTTGGCTAGGTCCTGCCCGACGACCGAGCCGGTCAGGACGGGGTCGCGCGACAGATAGGCGCTGGCCGCGTAAATCTCCTCGCCGAGCAGGCAGAAATCGCAGGCGGCCATGAAGAAGGGCAACTGCGAGGTGTTGGCCGTGCCGGCGATCTGCACCGCCCCGACGGCGTGCCCGGCCTCGGCGAAGATGAGCGACTCGGCGAGGAAGGTCCCGATCATGATGTTGGCCGCCGGCCGTTCCCGCTGGAACAGGCCGAGGACGGCCGAGGCGTAGCCGAACTGCCACGGCGAGAGGAAGCGGATGTCTTCGGGCTGATACCGGTCCGGCCGCCCGCTCTCGGCGTAGGCCTGGCGGATGACCTCTTCGTTGATCGCCATAACCAGATAGTTGTTGTTGGTCTGGATAAGGCGGGTCTCGTACCGGGCGCACAGCCGGGCGACGTGACCGAGCATCCCCCAGAAGGCGAAGGTCGGGGCGTCGTCGATGTCCCCGAGGCCGTAGGTCATGTGAACCGGGCGGCCCATCTCGGTGGCCCGCCCGACGGCTTCCTCGACGGCCTCGAGGCCGGGTATCCTGCGGATGCGAGGGAGGTGCCGGGCGCCCCGGGCCCGCCTGATCGTCGCCCAGACGATGGCCCCGAACATCCCGACGAGCAAGAACTGGGCCGCCAGGCCCTTGACGAAAACGGCTCCTTCCAAGGACTCACCCCCCCTGGTTGAGCCGGCCACAACTCCGTCTTATGAGGCGCGGCGCCCGCTTAGAACGCCGCGGGACGGTAGCCCGCATGCTATAGTGGCTCCGCATGCTATAATGGTGCCATGCCGATGCTCAACCAGTCCTACATCGATGACCCGATCGTCCGCGGTAACGCCCGGGCCAGCCTGATTGACGGGATGTGGTACTCCGTCATGGTCGGGCTGACCAACCCCTTCTTCGGCGTCTTGGCCATCAAGTTGGGAGCCAATGACTACCTCGTCGGCCTTCTGGCTTCGTTGCCCGCCCTCGTCGCCATGCTCTCGCAGCTCCCGGGGGCGGCTTACACCAACCGCTTCGCCCGCTACCTCGAGCCGGTCATCCGCTCGGCCTGGGCCTACCGGGTCTTCTATCTCGTCTTCGCGGTCATCCCGTTCATCAATGTCCGCGGCGTCTCGCGGGCCTGGCTGTTCGTCATCCTGCTGGCCGTGTCCAACCTGCCGGGCACCGTCTGCGGCGTGGCCTGGACGGCCCTGATGGGCAAGCTCTTCCCGAGCAGCATCCGCGGCACCCTCTTCGGCGAGCGGAACATGGCTTCGTCGCTGGTGACCCTGGTCGCCACGGCGGTTGCCGGGGTCTGGCTGGACGTCGTCCGCTTCCCATACAACTACTCGTCCCTCTACGTGATCTCGTTCGGCTGCCTGATGGCCTCGCTCTACTACCTGGCGAAGCTCCGCGAGGAGCCGTCGGCGCCGGACCTGCGGGTGCCACCCACGCCGGCCCCGCGGGCCGTGGCTGAGCCGCCCGCTCCGCGCGGCCGGGGCCTGCAAACGCTGCGGAGCCATCCGCGCTTCCTGGCCTTCACGACGGCCTCGTTCGTCTTCCATCTCGGACTCAACCTGCCGGCGGCCGTCTTCACCATCCTCTTCGTGCGCCTGCTCCACCTGCCGCAATCGTGGATCGGCGCCTTCTCCACCCTCAGCGGGGTCACCGCCGTCCTGACCTACAAGGCCTGGGGCCGCGTCGCCGACAGGCGCGGGAACCTGTGGGTCCTGGTGGCCTCGACCGCCGGCTTCGCCGCCCTGATCCTCCTATACGCGGCCTCCGGCTCGCCCTATTGGATCTCCGCGCTGATGCTGGCCGGCGGCGCGGCCGGGGCCGGGTTCACCCTCGCCCTTTTCAACGGCCTCCTCGACGCGACGCCGCATGATGGCCGGGCGACCTACGTCGCCATCTTCAACACCCTGATGGGGGCGACCGGTTTCCTGACCCCCATCCTCGGCGTCTTCCTCCTCGACCGCATCGGGCTGGCGGCCGTCTTCACCATCGCCGCGGCCGTCCGCGTGGTCGGCGTCGTCCTCTACTGGCGGGGGATGCGGGCCTCGGGGTCAGCGTGACACCCCCGGGGCCGCCGCCCGAAAGCCGCAAGACCAAGAAGGCCCGCCGTCCCATGCGGCGGGCCCGTTCTTTTCACTTAACCCGAGCTCCGACCCCGCAGGCCCGGGCCCCGTGGCCGGGCGTGGATCCGCCGGGTTCACTTGATGATGAGCAAGTCGGGGATGGGCGGGGGTGGCTGGCGGCCGACGAAGAGCCACGGGCTGACGGCCGTCAGGCTGACGGTCATCGTCCAGTGCAGGTGGGCTGAGGTCGAGAAGCCGGTCGAGCCGACGCGCCCGATATCCTGGCCTTTCTTGACCCCGTCGCCCGTCTTGACGGTGATCTTCGACAGGTGGTTGTACGATGAGAAGTAGCCCAGTCCGTGGTCGATGATGACGGTGTTCCCGCTGATTTTCAGCGGGCCGGTGAAGACGACCACCCCGGCGTTCGTGGCGTGCACCACGGCCCCCATCGGGGCCTCGATGTCCAGGCCCGAGTGCCGTCCGGTCTCGACCCCGTTGACGAAGCGGATCTGCCCGAACTCGGTGGAGATATCGCCGTCCAGGGGCCGGATGAAGTCGCCGTCCCACAGGGGCTTGGCCACCGAGCTGGCCTTGGCCGCGTTGACCTGGTCGCGGTCGTAGGCCCAGGCCTTGTCGTCCGAGGCCAGCGCGGCGTTCTGACCGGTGACCGTGAGCCGCTGCACCTCGAACTTCTTCTGCTTGACGGTGAAGGGAAGGGACTCCGTCTTCTCGATGCCGCGGCTATCCGTCACCCGTAAAGTGATTGCGTAGTCGCCGGGCTTGCGGGCGCTGCCGATGGCCAAGGACGAGTAATAGACCTGCCTGATCTCGACGCCCGCCGGCTGCCCCACCGGCCGGCCGGGCGTCCCACCGGTGACGTCCGCGGCGACCTGTCTGGTAAGCTGGTAGGCCGGGAGCTTCCCGCCGAAGACGACGGCTTCGACCCCGGTGATGACCCGCCCGGACGTCGACTCGACCAGCAGGACCAGATAGGCGCCCTGGTCCGGGGTGGACGAAGGCTCCAGGCGGGCGGTGAACGAAGGCCGCGCGGCTTCCACCGCCGCCGCCTCAGCCGCCCGGCGGGCCGCTTCGGCGCGCCTACGGCTGACCGTCTCGGCCACCCGCCAGCCCGCCCAGGCCGACAGGGCGACGACGCCCACAATCCCCAGCGTCACCAACGTGCGAGTGAAGGGAGGTCTTCTGCTCCGGGTCACGGAGATCACCCCACCCTAATCTTCTGGCATGAAGCTGCGGTTTCCTTCCGCGGACGACCCGTCGGTCGGCCGCAGGCCCCGTCCCGCCACTAACCGTGCGACCGGTTTACGCCGATAAAGTGGACAGGCTATAATGAAGCAGGAGGGGTCCGACCTTGCCCGAGGAGAAGCAACGGATCCTGGTCGTCGACGACGAACCGAACATCCGCGAACTCATCCGCCTATACCTGGGAAAGGAAGGCTTCGCCGTCGAGGAGAGCGAGGACGGCGAGGACGCCCTGACCCGCCTGCGGGCCAACCCGCCGGCCCTGGTCGTGCTGGACCTGATGCTGCCCAAGAAGGATGGGCGCGAGGTCTGCCGGGAAATCCGGAAGACCAGCTCCCTGCCAATCATCATGCTGACGGCCAAGAACGAGGAGGTCGACCGGGTCCTCGGCCTCGAGATCGGGGCCGACGACTACCTGACCAAGCCGTTCAGCCCGCGCGAGCTGGTGGCCAGGGTGAGGGCCGTTCTCCGGCGGGCCAACCCCCAGCGCGAGCAGCCGGCCGACGTGCTGGCTTTCTCCGACTTCGCCGTCAACCACGACAGCCGCGAGCTGAGAGTGCGCGGCCAGGTCGTCCCGTGCCCGGCCAAGGAGTTCGACCTCCTGTGGCTCTTCGCCAAACACCCCCAGCGGGTCTTCACCCGCGAGCAACTGCTCCAGCAGGTCTGGGAGTACGACTACTTCGGCGACCTGCGGACGGTGGACGTCCACGTGCGGCGGCTGCGCGAGAAGATCGAGCCCAAGCCGGACGAACCTCGTTACATCAAGACCGTCTGGGGAGTCGGCTACAAGTTCGAGGAGTCTTCCTGATGTTCAGGTCGCTGCGGTCCCGCCTGATCATCTCATATGTCACGGTCGTCGCCCTGACCCTCGGCATCGGGGCTTTTTCCCTTTTTGGCCTGCTCGTCCGGGCTCAACGGGTGACTGTCGGCCGGGAGATGCTGATCGACGCCGCCCGCGTCAATAAGGCCGCGGCGGCCGTCGTCCAGGGCCGCCAGCTCGACCTCAGAACCCAGCTCAACCTGGAGGCCACCCTGGCTTCTTCCGCCGAGCGCTTCGGCGGCGAGATCTACGTGGTCGACCCGCAGGGCCACATCGTGGCCAAGGGCGGGACCGGCGGACTGCCGCCGGGAGCCATCATCCCGGCCGGCCTAATCCAGCGGGCCCTCAATGGCGCGCGCGGCGGTTACCTCCAGGTCCGCGAACCATTCGGGGAATGGTCGTTCATGGCCGCCGTGCCGGTCAGGGACAACGGCCGGGTCGTCGGTGCGCTGGTCGGCCGGCGTTCGTCCGCGGCCACCTGGAGCGCGGCCCTCAGCCTGCTCCGGGAACTTGCCGGGGCCGGGCTCATCGCCGCGGTCCTCGGCCTGATCATCGCCCTGGCTCTGGCCGAGCGGATCATCCGCCCGATGCGCCGGATGACGGTCGCCGCCGAGGCCATCAGCCGCGGCGAATATGACCACCAACTCGAGGTCCCCGGCCAGGACGAGGTGGCCACGCTCGCCCGGGCGTTCGATACGATGTCGGCCAAGCTGGCCGGGACCGTCGGCCGCCTGTCGACCGAGAAGACCAAGCTCGAGGCGGTGCTTTCGAACATGGCCGAGCCGCTCCTGGCCGTCGACCGGGACGGCCGGATCGCCCTCCTGAACGCCGCGGCCGCGCCCTTCGTCGGCGGGGCCAACGACGAGGCCGTCGGGCGGTCCTGCGAGGACTCCCTCCGCCCGCCGGAGTTGGTCGAGGCGGTCAAACGCGGGATGGCCGAACCCGGCGTCGAGGGCAGCGAGGAGATTCGCGTCGAGGACGGCCGGCGCTGGCTCAGCCTCCACCTGGCCCCGTTCACGCTGGCCGACGGGACCAGCGGGAAGGTGGTCATCATCCACGACATCACCCGCCTGAAAGAGGCCGAACAGGCCCGCCGCGAATTCGTCTCGAACATCTCGCACGAGCTCAGGACCCCGGTGACGACCCTCCGCGGCTTCGTCGAGGCGATGCGCGACGGGGTGGTCGGCGGGCCCGACGAGCGCGAGCGCTACCTTGGGATCATGACCGAGGAGATCGGCCGGCTCTCGCGGCTCATCGAAGACCTCTTCCAGTTCTCGAAGCTCGAGGCGGGGAAGATGGACTACCGCTTCGAAGGGCTCGACCCGGTCAGGCTGGTCGACCGCGTGGCCGACAAGGTCCGGCCGCGGCTCGAACGCGAGGGGCTGGACCTCGAGGTCAAGCTGGCCGACGGCGAGTACCCGCTGGTCGTGGCCGATTCCGACCGCATCGAGCAGGTCTTCTTCAACCTCATCAGCAATGCCGTCCGCTTCACCCCGACCGGCGGTCGGGTGACCGTCTCGGCGACCATCGATGACGGCGGAAAGCGGGTCGTCTTCGCCGTCACCGATACCGGGACGGGCATCCCCGCGGCCGACCTGCCGTACATCTTCGAACGGTTCTACAAGGCCAAGACAGCGGCCGGCCGGCGGGCCGGCGGGACAGGCCTCGGCCTGGCCATCGTCAGGCACATCGTCCACGACCACGGCGGCGAGGTCTGGGTGGAAAGCGAAGAGGGCAAAGGAAGCAAGTTCTCCTTCGCCCTCCGGATGATGAACGGTGAAGAGCGCCCCGCATAGGGCGCTCTTGTTGGGTCGCCTGGCGGGCGCCTGCGGCGGCCTGCGGGCCGCCGTCACGCCCGGTGGTTCAGCCGGGCCCGCCCCATGAACAGGGCGGCCACGGTCCCGGCCCCGACCAGGGCCAGGCCGACGAGGAAGACGGTCTGGATAGACTTCGACAGGATCTCCTGGGCCGTCCGCATCACCGGCGCGAGAAGTTGCGCCGGTATTGCTTTTTGGGCCTCCCGGTTGACGAGGACGGCGAAGAGCGACTCTGGGTCTCTGGCCACGGCCGCCTGGAAGTTGACCATTAGCGGGGCATAGGCCGGCGGGACGCCCGTACCGATGGAGTCCAGGCGGGCCCGGACCAGCGACAGAGCCTTGTTGTTCATGACCACCCCGAGGACGGTGACGCCGATGGTCCCGCCGATGGACCGGAAGAAGGCCGTCGATGACGTCACCACGCCGCGCCGCTCCTTGGGGAAGGAGTCCTGGACGGCCAGGACCAGGATCGGCATCACCAGCCCCAGGCCGAAGCCGACGACCAGCATCGACCCGACGGCCTGCAGCTTCGAGGTGTCCGGGGTGAGCCGGCTCATCAGGTAGAAACCGGTGGTGATGATTCCCATGCCCAGGGTCATCTGGGTCCGGTAGCCGACCCGGAGGGCCAGCCACCCGCCGACCATGCTGGCCAAGACCAGCGTTATCATCATCGGGGTCATGATGGCCCCGGCGTTCGAGGCCGAGAAACCGATGACGCCCTGCATGAACAGGGGGATGAAGACGACGACGCCGAACATGCCCAGGCCGATGAAGAAGCCGACGGTGTTGGTCACCGCGAAGACGCGGTCCTTGAAGAGGTCCAGCGGGAGGATGGGCTCTTTCGCCCTGAGCTCGGCGATGACGAAAAGAACGGCGAAGGCTGCGGCGGCGGCGAAGCGCCCGAGGATCTGCAGAGACGTCCAGGGGTAGTCCTTGCCCCCTTGGACCAGGCCGAGCAGCAGGAAGACGACGGCCCCGACGACGGCGCCGGCGCCGAGGTAGTCGACGTTGCGAGGGCCGGAATCCTTGGACTCCCTGAGGAAGGCCCCGATGAGGGTGGCCGCCGTCAAACCGATCGGCAGGTTGATGTAGAAGACCCAGCGCCAGTTCCAGTAGTCGACCATCCACCCGCCGAGCTGGGGCCCGAGGATCGAGGCCAGACCGAAGAGGGCGGTGAAGATGCCTTGCCACCGCGCCCGTTTGGCGGCGGGGAAGATGTCGCCGACGATGGTCTGGGCGACCGGGACCATGGCCCCGCCACCGATGCCCTGCAGCCCGCGGAACAAGATGAGCTGCGGCATGGTCTGGGCGGCCCCGCACAGGGCGGAACCCGTGAGGAACAGGCCCAGCCCGAGGAGGTAGAAGAGGCGGCGGCCATACATGTCGGAGAGCTTGCCGAAGATGGGGAGGGAAGCGGTCGAGGTCAGCATGTAGGCCGTGGTCACCCAGGTGATGAGGGAGAAGCCGCCCAGATAGCCAACGATGGTCGGCATGGCCGTCCCGACCACGGTCTGGTCGACTGCCCCGAGGAGCATCCCGAACATCAGGCCCGCGACGACGAAGGCTGTACGATAGCGTTGGATGAAGGTGGGCGGCAGCCCGGTCGGGACGGGTTCGGTCATTCGGGGATGGGCTCCTTTCGGTTGGCGTGGACAACCTTGCTGACGAGCCGGATGAACTCCTCGAGCTCCTCGTCGGTGAGAACGGAGAAGGCCTCGCCCATCAACTGGCGGCGGCGCTCTCCCGTCCGAGCCAGCAGTTCGTGGCCCTTCGGGGTGATCTCGAGCCAGACCACGCGCCGGTCCTCTCGGCTGCGCTCGCGGGCGGCCAGGCCGGCCTTGGCGAGGCGGTCCGCCAGCCCGGTGGCCGCGCTGAGGCTGACGCCGAGGCGCGTGGCGATCTCGGAGATCCGCCGCTTGCCGCCGGCGGCCAGCCAGCCGATGATTATCAGTTGGGGCACGGACAGCCCCTCGGCCGGCGGCCTGGCCTGGCGGCCACCCATGGCCCGGGCCAGGACGGTGAGGGACTGCTCGAGCTGGGCCATGGCGGCCTGCCTGGAGTCGGGGGTCATGGGCATACGCCCCTTCGGAAAATAGTTAATGACGTTAACTACACCATCGATAGTATAGTAGCCGCTCCAAGAGGTGTCAACAAAGCCGGCCGGATTTAAAGGTTAGGTAACATCGTGGAAACGGGCTGGCAATGTCCAGGGGCGATGATTGGGGTGGAGACGGGGCCGCCGGCGGCCCCGGGCTGAAGGGAGCCATCCAAGATAACAAGGAGGTTGCCGAAGATGAAGGGACTCAGAAAGACCGCCGTCACCCTGATCGCCGCCCTGCTCCTGGTGACCATGGCGCCGCTCGCCGCGGCCGCCCAGAGCGCCTCGGAGCAAGGCGCCCCGCCCGAGCAGCACTACGACCAGGTCGTCGTGCTGGTCCTGAACAAGCTCGGAGCCGGCGGGGAAGTGGACAAGTTCGAGAAGGCGGGCATCGCCCCGCACGCGGCCGTGATCCTGGCGGCCATCGCCAAGATCTCGAGCCAGCCGGTCGACGAGATGATTGGTCTCAGTCGGGGCGGCAAGACCCCGCAGGAGATCGCCGAGAAGGTCGGCGCCGACTGGAAGAAGGTTCAAGAGACCGTGGCCGAGGCCCTGGGCTTCAAGCGGGACAACACCGCCCGGCTGCAGGAGCGCCTGGCCAAGTTGAAGGAGAAGCTGGCCCAGGCTCAGGAGCGGTACCAGAAGCTCCTCCAGGAGCAGGCCAACCACGAGCAGCGGATCGCCGACGCCCGGGCCAAACTGGGCGAGATCACGAACGAACGCGCCCGTTACTGGGCCGAGCAGCGCATCACCGCCATGGAGATGGGGCTGCCGATCATCAAGCTCCAGATCGAGCGGAACCAGTTCGTCACCGACATGCTCCAGAAGATGATCGCCGAGCTTGAGGCCGAACTGAACAAGTAGGGACTCGGCCGAGCTCCAAGCGGAACTAACCAAGTGACGCGCCGCTGACGCGAGCCGGCAGGCAAAGAGCCCGGGACAGGGTCCCGGGCTCTTTGCCCTTGCGGGTGAGCGGGCCTTACTCGCCGTCGGGCTCACACGCCGTCGGGCTTGGCGCCGTCGCTCATACGGTCGCGCGCAGGGCGGCCTCGACCCACTCCGGGAGAACCGTCGGCACGTTCTCGGTCCACCGGCGCTCGATTCCGACCGTGTCTCCGTAAGAGATGAACTCGCGCCAGGTGGCCCGGTCGGACGCCTTGACCCAGAAGGCCCGCCCGGCTAGGACCAGGCAGAGATCGTCCCCGTCCCAGAAGTGGGCGTACCAGTGCGGCCGCATCGCTTCCGCCAGCCCAGGCAGGCGGAAGCGCAGCGTCTGGTCGTCGAGCCGGTACCACCGCACGTGCCAGATGGTCGCGTCGGGGTCGCCGGGCCTTTCCACCACTCGCTCGGCCACCGGCTTCAGACCGGCCATGGGCTCTTGGCGCTCCAAGCTCTCCACGACCACACACCCGACGAACGTCCGCAAAGGGCTCTCCCACCTTTGTCCGGTCGACTACGCAAGGGGGCACAAGAGGGGCACAAAGAGGGCCGAAAAGGAAAGATGACGGCAGATTGCTCTGCTGTCATCTTGAGCGGAAGACGGGATTTGAACCCGCGACCCTCGCCTTGGCAAGGCGATGCTCTACCGCTGAGCCACTTCCGCGCGTGTGGCGCAGGCCAGAGTCGAACTGGCGACACATGGATTTTCAGTCCACTGCTCTACCAACTGAGCTACCGCGCCATTCTTGTGCGGAGACGACGGGATTCGAACCCGCGATCTTGTGCGTGACAGGCACATATGTTAGACCAGCTACACCACGTCTCCATGCACTCTTAAGCTGGAAAGGTCCATGTGGGGCCGGGAATGGTGGGCGAAACAGGGCTCGAACCTGTGACCCCTTGCGTGTAAGGCAAGTGCTCTACCAGCTGAGCTATTCGCCCGGCTTCACCCGTCGATTGCGCGCCTCACGCTCTAATAGTATAATGGCTTTCAGGCAGGTTGTCAATTTGCCGAGCGACTCACCGAACTGCGGTTTCGCAGCTAGAGTCATTATAACAGCCAAAGCGCCGGCGGGCAAAACGACCGTCGCCCGAAAGGCCGACGAAGACGAACGGAAAAGGTTGCCGACCGCGCCATGACATGACGGCGGCGTGCCTTGAACGCGCTTGATGGATGTGATATCATGATTTAGCGAAGACGGCGACATAGCCAAGTGGTAAGGCGGAGGTCTGCAAAACCTTTACCCCCGGTTCGAATCCGGGTGTCGCCTCAGGACGGGCAAGAGAACGGCGCCACTGCAGGCGCCGTTCTTGTTTCCGGCAGCCCCGCCTCTCAGCTGGTGAAAAGAGCCGGAAAGCCTTGCCAGGCTTTTGACGAGGGCGCCGGTCATGCTATAATGTTCATGTGACAACAGGCTTCAAAGAATCGGACCGCGCGAACCGGCGGCCCGGAGAACCCTTGAAGCTCAAGCGCCGGAGTGGCGAAACTGGCAGACGCAAGGGACTTAAAATCCCTCGGGCCTCTGGCCCATGCGGGTTCAACCCCCGCCTCCGGCACAGGACAAACCCCTTTCCGGGGAATCCGGGGAGGGGTCTTGTTCTCACCTATCGGCCTCATCTTCACATTCAGGCGACGGCGGGGAGAGGTCCTTGGAGACGATGCGCACCGGGGAGAGCACGGCCGCGGGGCTCTTCCAGAACCGGCTTTTCCTGGGTCATGAAGGCCACCGGGAGTGGGGCGGCCATGTCCGTCGTGGCCATCGCCGCGGCCGGCGTCGGCGCGGCCATCCTCGTCGACGCGGTCAGCTTCTTCTTTGCCGCGGCCTCTCTGCTGGTGGTCAGGTTCCCGCGGGCGGAAGCGCCGACCGAGCGTTCGCCCTGGCCGCCGTCCCCCGACTGCTTAGCTGATCCGGGTTGGGCGTCATCCTGGGCATCATGGGCATCGGCGCGGCTCGGCATTGATCGGGCTGTCCACACTGCCGGCCCTGACTCTGGCTGGCGCGGCCGTCCTCGGCCTGACCCTGGTCATCGCCAACGTCGCGTCGCAGACCATCTGGCAGGCCGAGGTCCCCGATGCGGTCCGAGGCCGGGTCTTCGCCACGCGCATCCCTGAGCCCGCGGCCCTTTGGTCCGACCCATCCCCAGGGCGTGAGGTCGAAGGCCTGTAAGAGGCCCGATTAAGACCACAAAAGCACCCAGCTATCAAGGGAAATCGATGGTCCACGCTTAACTGTGGTGGGAATGACCAGAGAGGACGTGCGCCATGAAGCTACCTGAGCTGAAAATCGCGGGCTTGAAGCCGTCGCTGCCGATCTTGCAGGGCGGGATGGCGGTCCGCTTGTCGACGCACCGTTTGGCCGCCGCCGTGGCCGAGGCCGGCGGGGTCGGGATCATCGCCGGCACCGGGATGAGCCCGCGAGAACTGGTCGAGGAGATTCGCAAGGCGCGCGCCTTGACCAAGGGCATCATCGGAATCAACGTCATGTATGCCGTCAGCGCCTTCGCCGACCTCGTCAAGGCGGCCATCGGCGAGGGCATCGACCTGGTGGTCTCCGGCGCCGGCTTCTCCCGGGACATGTTCATCTGGGGCCGCGAGAGCGGCACGCCCATCGTCCCCATCGTCTCCACGGCCCGGCTGGCCAGGACGGCTGAGAAGCTCGGCGCCAGCGCGGTCGTCGTCGAAGGGTTCGAGGCCGGCGGGCACCTCGGGACGAATGAGTCGGTGAAGAAGATCGTCCCGGAGGTCGCCGAGGCCGTGTCCATCCCGGTCATCGCCGCCGGCGGCATCGTCGAGGCCGAGGACATTCGCGAGGCCATCGGCCTTGGAGCCACCGGCGTCCAGATGGGCATCCGTTTCTCCGCCAGCGAGGAAGGGAACGGCCACGAGCGCCTGAAGCAGGCGTACGTCGACGCCGGGGCGGAAGACATCATCCTCATCAAGAGCCCGGTCGGACTGCCCGGTCGGGCGATCCGGAACGCCTTTACCGAACGGATGGCCGAGGGCCGCGCACCGGCCCCCGAGCACTGCGTGAAGTGCCTGAAGGTCTGCTCCAAGGTCTTCTGCATCCGCCAGGCCCTGATCAACGCGCAGGAAGGGCGGCTCGACGACGGCATCATCTTCTCGGGTAAATACATCGAAAAGATCCGTGAGATCCTGACCGTGCGCGAGATCATCAGTCGATTGGCCAGCCGTCTGGCCGAGTTGCCGGCACCGCCGCAGTTCCGGCGGCCGCTCGTGCAAGTCTCGAGTGTGTGATGAGCTTCGGATATGCGCCGCCAGGCGGCCTGACCGCGACTTGACTCAGGCTTATCGTATGGTATAATAGATTTTGCATCACGGGCGGTTAGCTCAGCTGGTTAGAGCGCATGCTTGACATGCATGAGGTCACTGGTTCAAATCCAGTATCGCCCACCGAGAAACGGCAAGCTAGACATGCAGATGTCCAGCTTGCCGTTTTCCTTTTTGTGGGAAGCGAATACGGTTTTGACGGCAGTTTGACGGCAGGCGACGGCGGTCCTCAGGGCTCAATCCGTCATCATGCATCTTTATACATCCGTGCCGGGCCACACCTAAATGCGAAAGCGCCGCGAGCTATTAGCCCGCGACGCATCTGGGGTACCACCGTGCTTTGAGGATCAGGATCTCTTGCCTTGTTCACGAGATCGCGGCTTCATCAGGTCGGACACCATAGCGATATACTTCTCCTGGACGTTCATCTGCACGTGCTGATACAGGTCGCCTGTCGTCGAGATCTTCTCGTGACCCAGGGTTTCCGAGACAACTTTCAGGGGCACACCGGCCTCCAATGCGATCGTAGCAAAGGTATGCCTCAAGTCATGGAAGCGGATGAGCCGGAGCCCTAGCTTTTTTAGCCGATGATGGAGCCGTCTCTCCATACCTCGAGGGCTGATTGGCTGTCCAGTTCGACCAGCGAACACGAGATCCAGATTGCTGTATTGCTCAGCGAGTAGACGTTCTTCCGTCTGCTTCAAGCGATGTTCCCGCAATGCCTCGATCATGTCGTCCGAAAGAGGTATCGTCCTTTTCCCCTTGGCGGTCTTCGGTTCCTGGATCGTCGGCCGTCCCTCCACAGGGACTACCTGCTGCCGAATCGTGAGGGATTTTCGCTCGAAATCAACATCACTCCATCGCAAACCCAAAAGCTCGCCTCGCCTCATGCCTGTCCCAAGGGCGAGTCTCCACAAGGCGTAATAATGATCTGTGCGCATGGCCTCCAGGAAGGCTTGCACCTCGGCGGCCGTCAATGTCTTCATTTCTCTTTTTTCCTGGCGGGGCGGGTCCACCAGCTCAGCCACATTGCGACTGATCAATCCGCGTTTGACTGCCCGGTCGAGCACCTGCTTGATGCGGGCGTGCATGTACTGCACAGTCCTCGGCGAAAGCCCGGTTCCCGCCGTCCGCAGACCGCCGAGCTTCAGTTTATCCGAGTAGAGCTTCTCCAAGTGCTCGGGCTGCAATTTGTCGAGGCGCAGACGCCCCAGTGAGGGGAGAATGTGCTTTTCTATGATCATCTTGTAGCTTTCAAATGTGGTGGGGCGAACGTGGGTCAGCGCCCATCCGTTGAGCCATCCACGAAAGTATTCATCCAGAGTGACGCGACCCTTTTGTGGAGAGATCAGCGGCGTCCCGGTGTGAACCTGATGAAGCGCGTCGTCCAGAGCGCGTTCCGCGTCTGCGTAGCTGCCGCGCACCTGTATATATTTCCTCAGCCTCTTCCCGGTCTGAGGGTCGCGGCCACCTGAGATCTCCACCTGGTAGTTGTTCTCGCGTCGTTTACGGATATATCCTCTCACGCAAACACCTCCCAACCAACCGCCCGGCTCTGATTCGCCCCTTGCGGTATCTTAACCTTTCTTTGCAGCTAGGAGCCCCCGGCCTCATCCCCAGGTACTGAGGTCGGGGGCTCATCGTCTTACGCCGCCGCTTCGACGCAGAGCAAAGCCGTCGAGTGGAAA
>JAJZPE010000039.1 GCA_021811325.1 Bacillota bacterium | reverse complement strand
CCGGTTACCGGGTGCCGTCGGATGTCCTCGAATTCTTCCTCCGTCAGTGGCCCCGGCTTGTTCAGGATGGCCGAGCTGACCGAGACCTTGCCGACGTCGTGGAGCCGGCCCGCCAGGGCCAAGACGTTGCGGTCCTTGAGGGACACGCTCATCGCCTCGGCGAGCTTTAGCGCGTAGGCGGTGACCCTCTCGGAATGGCCCCGCGTATAGGGATCCTTGGCCTCGATGGCGTCGGCGAACCGGAGGAAGGTGTCCAGGTGGTGGAACCTCAACTCCTGTTCAGAGAAGTCCTGGTCGGGGCGTGAGGCCGAGACGGTCTCCGGCTGACCATACACGGCCGGCCTTTTCCGCTTCCTGGTGGAGGGTTTCGGCACTTCGACGCCGGGTTGGGAAATACCTTCCAGGTCATAGCCCATGCCGGAAAGTTTAGTCTTGAGCCGCCGAAGGATGGCCTCGGCTTCGGCCAACCGGCTCCTGGCCCGCAGTTGACCGAAGTAATGAGCGGCCCGCCGGGCGTAGATCATGGCCTTGACGATCTGGCCGAGGGCCTCGAAGATGAGGGCGAAGACCAGGCTGACCTGGCCGACTTCCTCACGGTCGAGGGCGTTGACGTCGGAGAACAGGGCCACCACGGACTGGTTGCAGAAGTGCATGGCCAGCTGGTAGTCACCCTGCAGGAGGTAGACGCGGGCCATCTCGGTGTAGGTGTAGGCAATCTGTTTCTGGTCGCCGAGCGTCCGGCCGATGGCCAGGGCGCGCTCGAAGTAGCCCTGGGCCCGCCGGTACTCGGCCAGCGACCCGTGGGCGATGCCCAAGTTGGTGCAGGCCATCGACTCGTAGTTGCGGGCGGCCGCGCGCTCGAAGAGGATAAGGGCCTCGTTGGTATGCTTGAGGGCCTCCCGGGAGGCTCCAAGGTCCACGTGGAGCCCACCGAGCCACATCAGGACCCGGCCCCGCAAGACCTCGTCGGTGAGGTCGCTGACGAGGATGAGGGACCGGCGGAGGTGCCGTTCGGCCCGCCCGAACTGCCCCAAGTGCCAGAGGACCGAACCCAGGTTGGCCTCGATCTTGCCCATGGCCACATCGTCCCGACCGGGTCCCTGAGAGAGCTGCCGGCGGGCTTCCTGGAAGGACTTCAAGGCCTCGCCGGCCGAGGCCTCTTCAAGGAAGGCGACGCCCAGGGCGTTTTCGGCCAGGGCCGCTTCCACGTTATCGCCGGCCTGCTTGGCCTGGGCCAACCAGGTCCGGAACTCCTCCATGGCCGCCTTGAGCAGGCCCCTCGCGAGAAGGGCGCCGCCCCTGTGACGGTGGCTGTCGCCGGCCGTCACCGGCCAGGCTGAGGTGCTCAATGTCATTCCTCCCGAAGGCATACCCCAAACACAGGTTTCGAGACCTGGAAGTGGAAATGTGAGGGTCGCCGGGACGATTCCGAAGGCAATCGGAAGACCGACGACGACCATGTCCGACCTAAATCATTCGCCATCGAACCAGACCGCCCTCGCCGGGACTTTCCTCGCTTTCGTCGCCGCGGCCCCGTGCCGGCATTCTTCTGGGCGGAGGAACCCATCACCGAGCCGTCGAAGCTCTAGTCATCGGGCTCTTTGGAGGTATCGGGGAGTGGCTCTGCGTTTCATCCTCGGTCGAGCGGGCAGCGGCAAGACCTGGACCTGCCTGGAAGAGATAAAGAGCGAGTTGCGCCGGAGCCCGGATGGGCCGGCGCTTGTTTTTGTCGTCCCCGAGCAGGCCTCGTTCCAGATGGAACGGGCCCTTTTCGGCGCCGGGGACCCGGCGGGGGCCATGCGGGCGCAGGTCCTGAGCTTCCATCGGCTGGCCTGGAGGGTGCTCGGGGAGACCGGCGGGGCGGCCCGGCCCCACCTCGACGACCTCGGCAAGCGCCTGGTCTTGCGGGCCATCCTCGAGCGGCGCAAGGACGGGCTCGAAGTCTTCGGCCGGCCGGCCGGCCAGGCCGGCTTCGTCGAGAAGCTGACCGCCGCCCTCAAGGAACTGAACTTCTACCGGATCGAGCCGGATGACCTGCTGGGTGGGGCGGAAGCCCTCGCCAGGCGCGGGCTGGACCGATCCACGCTGGCCTGTAAGCTGCGCGACCTGGCCCAGGTGGCCGGCGACCTCCGGGAGTACCTGAAGGACAAATACACCGACCCCGACGATTACCTGTCCCTCCTGGCCGCCCGCCTGCCGTCCTCGCCCACGGTCCGTGGGGCCATGGTCTACGTGGATGGCTTCGCCGGCTTTACCCCTCAGGAGTACGTGGTCCTGGAGGCCTTGATGAAGACGGCCGCCGAAGTCAACGTGGCCCTCTGCCTGGACCCCGCCGAGGTCGGACGGCCGCCCGAGGAGATCGACCTGTTCCATTCGACCCGGGACACGCACCGTCGCCTCTCGGATGCGGCCGCGCGGGCCGGAGTCGAGGTCAGGTCCGCCGTCGTCCTGCCCGGAGATGGCCGCCCGACGCGCTTTTCGGGCTCACCCGCCCTGGCCCACCTGGAACGGCAGTTCACCCGGCCGGACACCCGGGCGTTCCCCGGCGACCCGGCCCCGGCCGTGACCCTGGTCGCCGCGGGCGACCGGCGGGCCGAAGTCGACGCCGCCGCGCGGGAGGTCATCCGCCTTTGCCGCGACCACGGCTACCGCTACCGCGACGTGGCGGTCGTGGTCCGTGACCTGGAACCCTACGAGGCTCTGATCACGTCGGTCTTCGGGGACTACGGCCTGCCCTTCTTCATTGACCGGCGACGACCGGCGAGCCACCATCCGCTAGTCGAGTTCGTCCGTTCGATCCTGGAGACGGCCGTCACCGACTGGGCGGCCGACCCCCTCTTCCGGGCGCTCAAGACCGACCTCCTGCCCTTCGACCGGGAGGACGTCGACCGCCTCGAGAACTACGTCCTGGCCCACGGCATCCGCGGGCGGGTCTGGTCGGACGGGCGGGCGTGGTCCTTTCGGCGCGGAACTTTCGAGACCGAAAGCGGCGAGCCTTCCCTCGGGGAGCGCGAAGAGCTGGAGCGGGTCAACCGGACGCGGGAGAAGGTCATCCGTCTGGTCGGCGGGCCTGTCCGGGACCTGCGGGCGGCCATCGCCTCGCCCGCGCCCGCCCGCCGGTTGGCCGAAGTCCTCTTCGGGCTGATCGAGTCGCTCGATATCGCTGAGACCCTAGCGGCCTGGAGCGACGAGGCGACGCGGTCCTGCGGCCCAGCGGGGGCGCGCCAGCACGAGCAGGTCTGGAACGGCTTCGCCGGCCTCCTGGACCGGTTGGTGGAGGCCCTCGGCGAGCAACCGATGACCCTGAGCGAGTTCGCCGGGATCCTTGAGTCCGGCCTGGAGGCCTTGCGCCTGGGGCTCATCCCGCCGAGTCTCGACCAGGTCCTGGTCGGCGCGGTCGACCGTTCGCGCCAGCCCGAACTCCGGGCCATCCTCGTCCTCGGGGTCAACGACGGGAGCTTCCCGGCGGCCGTCGCCGAGGACACCGTCTTCACCGACCAGGAACGCGACGACCTCTTGGCCGAAGGGCTGGAGCTCGGGCCGCCGGCCAGGCTGCGCTCCTTCCACGAGGAGTACCTGGGCTACATCGCCCTGACCCGGGCCCGCGAGCGGCTCTACGTCAGCTACCCCCTGGCCGACCAGGAGGGCAAGCCGTTGGCGTCTTCGCCGCTGGTGGCCCGCATGCGGCTGTGCCTCCCGGGGTTGCGGACGGTCGCTGCCGGGCTCGACCCGGGCGACGAGCCGGTCCGCGCCATCGACCACCTCACCGACACCCGCCGGGCGGCCCTCCACCTCGTCCGGAGGTTGGCCGCGGCCAGGGGCGGGCGGCGTCCGTCCCCCTTCTGGTTCCAGGTCTACCGGGCCCTCGCCAGCCATCCTGACCGCCGCGCGCAGGCCCTGGTGGCGGCGCGCGCGCTGGTCTTCGCCAACGACGCCGGGCCCCTGCCCGGGGACCTCGTCCAGAGGCTCTACGGAGAGCCCCTCCGGTCGAGCGTGACCAGACTCGAGCGCTTCGCCGCCTGCCCCTTCAAGCACTTCCTGGCCGACGGCCTGCTCCTCAGGGAGCGCGGGGTCCACCGGGTCGAGGCCCCCGACGTCGGCAGCCTCTTCCACCAAGCCCTGCAGCTCTTTGTCGGCCGGGCCGTCGACGCCGGCGTGGACCTGGCGGTGATGAGCGAGGCCGAGATGGAGGCCGTCGTGGCCAAGGTCGTCGATGAGGTCACTCCCAGGCTTCGCGACCAGATCCTGCTGAGCTCGGCGCGCTACCGTTATCTCGGGCGCCTGCTGCGCCGGACGCTCCGGCGGACCGCCGGGGCCATCCTCCAGCACGCCCGGCGCGGGCAGTTCAAGCCGGCCGGGGTCGAGGTGCGCTTCGGCTTCGGTGGCCAGTGGCCGCCCCTCGCCGTCGACCTGAACCCCGGGCGGCTCGTCGAGGTGCGCGGGCAGATTGACCGGGTCGACGTGGCCGAGGCCGGCGGGCGCCGTTTCCTACGGGTCGTCGACTACAAGAGCGGGCGCAAGGACCTCAAGGTCGAGGACCTCTATTACGGGCTCAGCCTGCAACTCCTGGTCTACCTGGCGGTGGCCATGGAGAACCTGCCGGGGGCCGAACCGGCCGGCCTGATGTACCTGCGGGTGCACGACCCGGTCCTGCGGGTCGACGGACCGTTGCCCGACGACCAGCGGGAAGACAAGAAGCTCCGCCAGATGCGGGCAGGGGGCATGTTCCTGGCCGACTCCGACGCGGTCAGGCTGATGGACGCCGGCGCGACCGGCTACTCGGCCATCGTCCCCCTGAGGATAAACAACGATGGGGCGGTCGGCAAGACCAAGGCCGCCATCGATGCGGATCAGATGAGGGCCCTCCTGGGTTTCGCCCGGAAGCGCGTGAAAAGCCTTGGTCAGAGGATCGCCGGCGGCGAGATCAGGGTCGCCCCTTACCGGCGCGGCACCGAGCGGCCCTGCGCTTACTGCGAGTTCAGGGCGGCCTGCGGCTTCGACATCCTCCTGCCGGGCAACGACTACCGCCGCCTCGGCGGGGACCACGATGAGATCTGGTGCCGGTTGGCCGCCGGCGACCTTGGCGATGGCCCCGACGACGGGCCGGCCGGAGGTGAGACCGTTTGAGCCAAGAGAAGTGGACTGACGAACAACGCCGGGCGATTGAGCACCGCGGGAGCAACCTCCTCCTGGCCGCGGCGGCCGGGGCGGGCAAGACGGCCGTCCTCGTCGAGCGGGTCATCCGGCTGATCACCGACCCCACCGCGCCGGTCGGCATCGAGCGGCTGTTGGTCGTGACTTTCACGGAAGCCGCCGCGGCCGAAATGAAAGGGCGCATCCGCGAGGCCATCGCCGAGCGGTTGGCCGCCGCCCCTGGCGACACGTGGCTCCGCCGCCAGGCGGCCCTGGTCAACCGGGCGTCTATCTCGACCATGCACGCCTTCTGTCTCCGTCTCCTGCGCACCAACTTCCACCGCCTCGGACTCGACCCGGCCTTCCGCGTCCTCGACGAGCAGGAGGCTGAGCTGTTGCGGCGCGAGGTCCTCGACGGCCTCTTCGAACAGGAGTACGAAGGCGGCGGCGAGGACTTCACCGGGCTGGTCGACCGTTACGGCGGCCCGGGCGGCGACGCGGGGCTGCGCGAACTGGTCCTGCGGGCCGACGATTTCTCCCGGGCCCTGCCCTCCCCGGAGACCTGGCTGAACGAGGAGGCCGGGCGGTTCGAGCCCGCGCCGGGCATCCGGCTCGGCGACCTCCCATGGGGGCGTGCCGCCCTCAGGGAGGCGTCGCTCGTCCTCGACCAGGCCGTGGGGCAACTGCAGGCGGCGCTCGAACTGGCCGCCAGGCCCGGCGGGCCGGCGGCTTACCGCGAAACCCTCCAGAGCGAACTGTCCGTCATCGGCGGCCTGGTCACGGTGGTGGACTCCGGCGACTGGGAGCGGGCCGCGGCGGCCTTCGCGGCTTTGCCCAAGTTCAAGTCGTTGCCGCAGGCGAAGGTCCAGGGGCCGGGCGTGGCCTACCGTGAGGACGCCAAGGAGGCCCGCAACGCGGCCAAGGCCGCCGTGGCCAAACTGGCCAACGCCTATTTCATGCGGTCCGAGGAGGACCTGCTGGCCGAAGCACGGGCGACGGCCCCCTGGGTCAAGGCCCTCGTCCGCCTGGTGAACGCCTTCGCCGTGGCCTACCGCCAGGCCAAGGCGACCCGTGCCCAGCTCGACTTCGCCGACCTCGAGCACCTGGCCCTCGGTCTGTTGAACGCGGGTGGGGGGGGCGGCTCGCGGCTGGCCCCGTCCGACCTTGCCCGTGAGTTGCAGGCCCGCTACGACGAGGTCCTCGTCGATGAGTACCAGGACATCAACGGTGTCCAGGAGACCATCCTGCGACTCGTCTCGCGGCAGTGGGGGACGGGCGCGCCGAACCTCTTCCTGGTCGGTGACGTCAAGCAGAGCATCTACCGCTTCCGGCTGGCCGATCCGGGAATATTTCTTGACAAATACCGGAATTACGAGCGGTGGCCCGCGCCCGCCGAGGCCTCCAAAGCGGCACCGGGGGCGTCCGGCGCCGGGCGGGTGATCGACCTCTTGGCCAATTTCCGCAGCGCTGGGGCGGTCATCGAGGCGGTCAACGCCGTCTTCCGCCGGGTTATGACCGAGCGGGTCGGGGAGATTTCCTACGACGACCGGGCCGCCCTGGTCGGACGGGCCGGCTTCGGCGGCCACCCGACCCCGCCTCCGGCGGTCGAGGTCCATCTCATCGAACGGGAAGGGGATGCCGGGGAAGCTAGGGGAACGGACCCCGCGCCGGGCGACGAGGACGATGACGGCGGCGGTCAGGACGAGGCGGCCGACCTCGAGGCCATCGAGAAGGAAGCCATTGTCGTGGCCGAGCGCATCCGGGCGATGGTCGGAGGCCGCCAGGGCGAGACTGGCGCCGAGTTCCAGATATTTGACCGTCGGGGCAAGGCTTATCGCCCCGTGCGCTTCAAGGACATCGTCATCATCCTCAGGGCCACCCGCAACCGCGCCAACAAGCTGCTGGAGGTCCTCGCCAGAGACGACATCCCAGCCTACGCTCAGCTCGGCACGGGCTACTTCGAGGCCACCGAGGTCGAGACGATGCTGGCCGTCCTGCGGGTCATCGACAACCCGCGGCAGGACATCCCGCTCTTCGCCGTCCTGCGGTCGCCCATCGGCGCTTTCGACGAGGCCGACCTGTCCCGGGTCCGCCTGGCCGACCGCCGCGGGGACTACTACGACGCTCTGGTCCGGGCGGCTTCCGGGGCCGCCGGGCCGGACCTCATCCCCGACGGCCTCCGCCAGCGGTGCGCCGAGTTCCTTGGCCGCCTCGACCACTGGCGCACCTGGGCCAGGCGCGGTGGACTGGCCGACCTGGTCTGGCGGCTCTACCGTGAGACCGGTTACCTCGACTTCGTCGGCGGCCTGCCGGGCGGGCCGCAGCGCCGGGCGAACCTGCTGGCCCTACACAGCCGGGCCGGACAGTTCGACCGCTTCGCCGTCCACGGCCTCTCGCGCTTCCTCCGCTTCATCGACCGGCTCCGGGAGACCGAGGGCGACCTGGGCCCGGCCCGGGCCATCGGCGAGGATGAAGACGTGGTGCGAATCATCAGCGCCCACGGCTCGAAGGGCCTCGAGTTCCCGGTGGTCATCCTGGCCGACCTGGGCCACCAGTTCAACCTCAAGGACCTCAACGCCGACTGGCTCTTTCACCGCGAGCTCGGGTTGGCGCCCCACTTCGTCGACCCGGAACTCAGGATGGCCTATCCGACCCTGGCCTGGCGGGCCGTCCGCGGTCGGCGCCGCCTGGAGACCCTGGCCGAGGAGATGCGGCTCCTCTACGTGGCCATGACGCGGGCCCGAGAAAGGCTCGTCCTGGTGGGCTCGGTACGCGACCTGCCCGCCGCCTGCCGCGCCTGGGCTGCGGTCGGCGCCCGCGAACCCCTGCCCGACCACGCCCTCGCTCGGGCCAAGTGCTGGTTGGATTGGCTCGGTCCGGCCACCATCGGCCATCCCGACGCCCGCGACCTTGCCGCCCTCGCCGGGCGCGGGGCGGGGAACGGGGAAGCGGAGGAGGCCGGCGGGCACGCGGCCCGGGAAGCGGCGGCGACCGGCGCAGCGACGGCCGCGACCGGAAGCCGCTGGTCGGTTCGCCTCTACGGCGTTCCGGGCACGCCCGACGTGGCCGCGGCGGGCCCGTCACGGCGGCAGGAGTTGCCCTGGTCGGAATTGGCCGCCCTCAAGCCGTTGCCGCCGGACCTGACGCCGGAGGGCGATGACGCGGACATTGTCCGCCGCCTCGAATGGGTTTACCCGGACAAAGTCTCACTCGGCCTGACGGCCAAGGTCAGCGCCAGCGAAGCCCGCCTGACTGGTTCGGGCTGGCCGGGCGCCGGCGCCGACGAGACCGCTCTCGCGGATGATGAGGAGGCCGGCCAGCTGGCGCCGCCGCCCCGCCCATCCGGGAAGGCCTGGCGCCGACCGGCTTTCATGGTCGGGACCGAGCCCGACCTGACCGGCGCCGAACGCGGCTCGGCCATCCATCTCGTCCTGCGGCACCTCGACTTGTCCGCGGAACTCGATGACGCCGACTTGCGGCGACAACTGGCCGGGATGGTCGGGAACCTCCTCTTGACGGAGCGCGAGGCGGCCGCCGTCGACCTGCCCGCGTTGGCCCGTTTCTGGCAATCCGACCTTGGCCTGCAGCTGCGCTCCGCCCAAGGCCGGGTCAAGCGGGAGGTCGCCTTCACCATGGCCCTTTCGGCGGGCGAGGTGGCCGGGGCACCCGCGGACGACCGCGTGATCATCCAGGGCATCATCGATTGCCTGCTCGAAGAGGACGGCGGGGACACGGTCATCGACTTCAAGACCGACCGCATCCCCGCGGAGCAGGTCCCCGCAGCCGCCGACGGCTATCGTACCCAGCTCGCCCTATACGCCAGGGCGGTTGAGGCCATCCGAGGCCGGCCGGTGCGCCGGTCCCTACTCGTCTTCCTGCACCCCGGGGTGGTCCACGCGATCGAGCGGCCGGCCGGGTGAGCGGGCTCGCGTCGGCAGCCAATGAGAGAGGGCGGCGACCTGTCGTGGTCGCCGCCCTTGGTCTTGCCTCCACCTCGCCTCTATTTCGCCTTCACGGTGCCGCTCGATCCGTGGAGTCCCCGCTCAATCCGCCGCCCGCTTCAGGCCGACCTGCCGGGCCTCCTCCTCGAGACCGAGCTCCGTCAGCTTGGCCGGGGTGGGAAGGCCGTTCGTCAGATCCCAACCGCGGGTGGTGTAGTACTCGTCGAGCATCGGCTCAAGTTCGACCACGCTGCCGGCCGACGGGCCGGAGCCCGCGGGGAGGGGCTCATTGAGGAAGCGGTCCGGGAGCCGGTCGTCGGCTCGGGTCAGCCCTTCGCGGGCGTTGAACAGCCGCTCCAGGTTGACCGTGCGCTCGCAGGCCCGCTGGACCCCGGCCCCGTCGAAGGCTAGGCCGGTGGCGGCCCGCAGGAACTCGGCCGCCTGCTCGTAGTCGAGGACCTCCATGTTAACGATGGTATTCTTGCAGGCGTTGAGGCCATCGGAGAGGGCGCACAGCTCCTCGAAGTGCTTGACCAACCGGCCCTTGCCCTTGTGCTCCAGGCGGAAGGCCGCCTCGGCGGCGCCGAAGCGCCGTTGCCCGGCCGGCCCGTCTCCGGTGAACTCGAAGGACGGCTCGGAGCGGAGGTGGTCGCCGCCGCGGCTGGAGACGGCCAGCCCGAGGGCGTAGCCCTTCAACCCGCGCGGGTCGGCCTGGAAGAACTCGAGCCCCTTGACGTGCATGGCCAGGGCCTCGCTGCCGCGGCCGATCCTCGTCGCCGCCGCCCGGACGCCGTCGGCCAGGACATCGCCGAAGCCCTCGCGGCGGGCGATCTTCTCGACGAGGGCCAGGATGGTCCGGCCGTTGCCCCAGGTCAGCTCGAGGCCGTCGGCCTCGGCGTCGCTGATGACGCCTCGCTCCCTGAGTTCCATGGCAAAAGAGATGACCTCGGACGTCCCGATGACGTCCATCCCGTAACGGTTACAGAGGTCGACGCCCTTGAGTCCCAGGGCCAGGTCGGTGTTGCCGACCCGCGAGGTGAAGCCCGCCAGGCCCTCGAACTCGGGTCCCTCGCTGGCCAGTCCGGCAAACTCGCCGTCGGTCAGGCGGAAGAAGCGGCTGCACGGGATGGGGCAGGCGAAGCAAGCCTTGCCCTTGATCCGGAAACGACGGGCGAGGGCTTCCCCGCTGACCTCGCTCGCCGCCTCGAACCGGCCCGTCTGGTAGTGCCGCGTGGCCAGGGCCCCGAGGGCGTTGAGGGCCGACACCAGCCTGGTCGTGCCGAGCTCGCGCCGCGGCTGATATTCGGAGTGGGCCTTGATCTCGGCGGTCAGGCCGCGCAGGAGTTTCGCGAAACCGTCCGGGTCGGCCACGGTCACGGGCCGGCGGCCGCGGACGGCCACCGCCTTGACGTTCTTGGCGGCCATCACCGTCCCCATGCCGGTCCGGGCCGCCGCCCGGACCAGGTTGGCGAAGATGCCGGCGAACTTGACCCCATGCTCGGCGGCCGGGCCGGCCACGGCCACCTGGGCGCGATCATCCCTGAGTTCGGCGTGGACGGCCGCGTCGGTCGCCCAGACGTCGAGGCCGCGGAGGTGTTCGGCCGGTCGGAACTGGACCCCGTCTTCGGTGATGAGCAGGTAGACCGGGGACGTGGCCCGGCCCTCCAGGATGACCTGGTCGTACCCGGCGAACTTCAGCTCCGGCCCGAAGAACCCGCCGGCGTTGGAATCGCCCAGGATGCCCGTCTGCGGGGACATGGCGCTGACGTTGAACCGCGCCGCTCCGGGGAAGAGGGTCCCGTTGAGCGGGCCGACCCCGAAGATGAGCCGGTTGGCCGGGTCGAGGCCCGGCGTGCCCGGAGCCACCTCGCGGTAGAGGACGTCCATGTTCAGGCCGCGGCCGCCGATGTAGCGGAGGGCGGCCCCCGGATCGAGGGGCTCTGTCCGCCACGTGCGGCGGCTCAGGTCGACGCGGAGGACCCGGCCCGCGTAACCGCCGGCGAAGGCTGAACCACCGGGCCGGGCGCCGGACGGACCATGGCTCATGACCGCCCACCTCCCGCGGCGGCCTTGCCGGCCCGACCATAGACGACGGCTCCCGTCGGACACTGCTCGGCGCAGGCCGGCGTGCCGCCGCAGAGGTCGCAGATGAGGGGCCGGCCCGTGGCCGTGGAAAGGCGGACGGCCCCGAAGGGACAGGCCTCGACGCAGGCTCCGCAGCCGCTGCAACGCCCGGCGTCGACGAGGACGGCGTGGGTGGCCGGGTCGCGGGTCAGGGCCGCCTCGGAGCAGGCCTGGACGCAGCGGGCGACGCCGCACTGGCGGCAGACCGAAGGACGGTCGAGGCCGGCGGCTTCGTCCTTGAGGACGATTATCCGCGCGGTCTCGGGGCTATAGATCCGTTCGTGGGCGAAGCTGCAGGCCAGCTCACAGGCGCGACAACCGGAGCAGGCCGGTTCGCTGACGAGGAGCCGGTCGGGCGGCTCAGCCCGGCCCGCGGGGCGCGGGGCGCCCTGGGCCGAGACGCCGCCCCGGGCCGCGGCGCCGCCCAGCTCGGCCGGCGAGTCGCCGCAGGGCACCCGTTCGAAGCGGAAGATGACCTGGCCGTCCGGGTCGGGGCAGACCATCCGCTGGGTGTCCGGCAGCCAGTCATTCTCTTCGACAATATGACGTTGCTTGGCCGGGATCATCGGCATGAGCGCCTGCAAGGCCCAGATGCAGAAGAACTTGCCGTCCGGGAGATGCAGGCGGCCGCCCTTGACCTCGACGTAATCGCCTGGCTTGAGCGGCAAATCGCAGAAGCCGCGCACCTCTTCGACGACGATCCGTAAGTCATACACCGGGCATCCCACCTTGTTGGCTTCAACTCTAGCAGCGTCGAGCTTCGGCGTCAACGGGCAATACCGGCCTGACGGGGGTTTTCCTCGGCCGCCTGGCAACACTTGGTTGGCGTGACGGGCAGGAAAACACCTCGCTGGCTGCGAATAGATTGTGGGTTTTATCCGGCGGGTTTGCCAAGTGTACCGGGGAGCCGATCCCCGAGGCCGACCTGGAGATCATCCTCGAGGCCGGCCGCTGGGCGGCCACCTCCAACAACCGCCAGGCCCGCCGCTTCGCCCTGATCGCCGCGGCCGACGTGACCATCTCTTTGACTCGGAGGTCCCGCCATGAACCGTGATATCGACGAAGCCCTTTTGACCCGCATCCGCGAGACCTACGCCCGGGTCCGCTCCGAGCAGGCCATCAAGGCCTTGCAGCGGAACGGCTTCGAGGCCGCCTACGCCGCCACCCCCGAGGAGGCCGCCCAGAAGGTCTTCGAGCTGGTCCCCGCGGGCGCCTCGGTCGGCGTCGGCGGGTCGATGACCGCCAGGCAGCTGGGACTCCTCAGGGCCCTGGCTGAGCGGGGGCACAAGGTCGTCCACCACTGGCTCCCCGGCCTGACCCCGGCCGAGGCCAGGCGGCTGCGCCTCGAGGAGTCCGTCTGCGACGTCTATTTGACCAGCTCTAACGCCATCACGTTGGACGGCAAGCTGGTCAACGTGGACGGCACCGGCAACCGGGCCGGGGCGATGATGTACGGGCCGGGCCGGGTCATCGTCGTCGCCGGCTACAACAAGGTCGTGGCCGACGTGGACGAGGCCGTCGCCCGGATCAAGGCCGTCGCCGCCCCGATGAACGCTATCCGTTACAGCTACAAGACCCCCTGCGCCCTGACGGGGGTCTGTAACGATTGCTCATCCCCGGACCGCCTCTGCAGGGTCACCGCGATCATCGAAAGGCGGCCTAATTCGATCCGCTTCAACGTCCTCCTGGTCGGCGCTGAGCTGGGGTTTTAGTTCCGGACCGGGTTCAAGGCGGCGGCTGTTCCGGGGCTGAATTTTCCTTTTTGGGCAGGATTTTGCTAAGTCCGGGGAGAAACTAGGGTTTTGGCACTTAGCGTGTGTAAACTCTGGCCGGGCGCATGGCCCGACCACGGGCGCCCTGTGGGGGTGAGAGCGCAGGCCAAAGTTTCTGCTTTGTTAAGGAACCGTCCTGATCAAAGAAGGGGGGTTGGGTTTCAGAACATGAGAACCAAGAAGGTATTAGCTCTTATCCTGGTGTCCGTCATGATTGTCTCCATGGTTCTGGCGGCCGGCTGCAGCACTAAGGCGAAGCGTCCGGCGACCCGGATCGGTTTGGTCTTCGACGTTGGCGGCCGTGGTGACAAGTCGTTCAACGACTCCGCCTATGCCGGCTTCGAGAAGGCCATCAAGGAGTTCGACCCGCAGGCCAAGTCCACCGACAAGAACACCTGGGTCGGCAAGTACGAGTGGAAGTACCTCGAACCGTCGGCCGGCGGCGAGAACCGTGAGCAGCTCCTCCGGACCCTCGCCGAGGACAAGTACACCCTCGTCTTCGGGGTCGGCTTCCTCTTCACCGATGCCCTGAGCAACGTGGCCAAGGCTTTCCCGACCACCAAGTTCGCCCTCATCGACGGCTTCGTCGACAAGCTCAATGACCAGTCGAACATCGTCTGCCTCGGGTTCAAGGAACATGAAGGCTCCTTCGTCGTCGGCGCGGCGGCGGCCAAGCTCTCCAAGACCGGCACGGTCGGGTTCGTCGGCGGCATGAAGATCCCCCTGATCGAGAAGTTCGAAGCCGGTTTCTACGCCGGGGCCAAGTACGTCAACCCGAAGATCAACGTCCTCTCGGCCTACATCGGTACCACCGGCGACGCCTTCAAGGACCCGGTCAAGGGCAAGGAACTCGCTCTCAAGCAGTACCAAAGCAAGGCTGATGTGGTCTACCACGCTTCCGGCGCGTCCGGCGTCGGTGTCTTCCAGGCCGCCGCGGCTCAGAAGAAGCTGGCTATCGGCGTCGACTCCGACCAGTATCTGACGGTCTCCGCCGACCTCCAGCCGTATATCGCCACCAGCATGTTGAAGCGGGTCGACGTCTCGGTCTACGAGACCATCAAGGCCGTCGTCAACAACGCCTTCAAGGGCGGCTACCGGAGCTTTGGTCTCTCTGACAACGGCGTCGGCTATGCCGACAACCCGGGCGTCAAAGACATCAAGGCATTCCTCGACGAGATCAAGGGCAAGGTTTCCAAGGGCGAGATCAAGGTCCCCGAGAACATGGCCGACGCGAAGAAGTTCGCCGACGCCCTCCCGAAGAAATAGCCCAACGTAACGCCAGTAGGGGGTGGAGCCCACGGCTCTACCCCCTATTTTGGCGAATGGACCTTTTTTCCAGGCCTTGGCTCATTAGCCAGCAAAGGACTGATGCCCTTTGACCCCCAGTACCGGGGCGGAAATCGTCAAGCTCGAGGGGATCACCAAGCGGTTCCCGGGCGTTGTGGCCAACGACCGGGTGGACCTCACCGTCAACGCCGGGGAGATCCACGCCATCGTCGGTGAGAACGGCGCGGGCAAGAGCACGCTGATGAAGATTCTCTACGGCCTCTATCGTCCGGATGCCGGGTCCATCTACCTGCGCGGCACGAAGCAGAGCATCGACGGCCCGGGCCGGGCGGTGGCCCTCGGCATCGGCATGGTCCATCAGCACTTCATGCTCATCCCGGCCTTCACCGTGACCGAGAACATCATCCTCGGCCACGAGCCCAACCGCGCCATCCTGAACCTGAAGCAGGTCGGGACCCACATCGGCGAGCTGTGCCGGCGCTACGGGTTCACCCTGGACCCGGGGGCCTGCGTGGCCACTCTCTCCGTCGGTGAGCAGCAGCGGGTGGAGATCCTCAAGGTTCTCTATCGCGGAGCCGACGTGCTCATTCTCGATGAACCCACGGCTGTGCTGGTCCCGCAGGAAGTAGCCGAGCTGTTCAACAACCTGCGGGCCCTGAAGGCCGCCGGGAAGACGATCATCTTCATCAGCCACAAGCTCGACGAGGTCCTCGAGATTGCCGACCGGGTGAGCGTCCTGCGCCAGGGGCGGATGGTCGGGACCGTCGAGGCCGCCCGCACCGACAAGCGGGCCCTGGCGGAGATGATGGTCGGCCGTCCGGTCCTCTTCAACCTGGCCAAGACGGACGTGGCCCCCGGCGACGTCCTCCTCGACGTCGAGGGGCTGACCGTCCCCGGCCGCGGCGCGCGGCCGGTCGTCAACGCGGCCTCGTTCAAGGTCCGGGCCGGCGAGGTCTACGGCATCGCCGGCGTCGAGGGCAACGGCCAGACCGAACTCATCGAGGCGATCATGGGCCTGAGGAAGCCAAGCGGCGGCACGGTGCGCCTGCAGGGGCAGCCGGTCACCGGTTTGACCCCGGGCGAACTGCGCCGGCACGGGCTGGCCTTCATCCCCGAGGACCGGCACAAGCGCGGGCTGGTCCTGCCCATGACCATCTGGGAGAACCTCATCCTGGGGTTCCACCGCGATCCGGGCTTCTCCCGGCCGAGCGGCCTCAACCTCAATTCAATCATGAGTCACGCCAACGAGATGAAGAAGCGTTTCGATATCCGCCTGTCGCGTCTGGACAATCCGGTCCTGGCCCTGTCCGGCGGCAACCAGCAGAAGGTCATCCTGGCCCGGGAGTTCTCCCACGACCCCAAGGTGATCATCGCCTCGCAACCGTCCCGGGGGCTGGACATCGGGGCCACCGAGTTCGTCCACCAGCAGATCCTCGAGGCCCAGGGGGCCGGTAAGGCCGTTCTCCTGGTCTCGGCCGACCTCGAAGAGGTCATGTCCCTGGCCAATCGGATCGGGGTCGTCTACAACGGCGAGATCGTCGCCGAGCTGGCCGCCGACCAGGTCACGCCGCAGGAACTCGGTCTCTACATGACCGGTAGCAAACGCCAGTCCCGAGAGGGGGTGCCGGCATGAGCGACACCACCACGCCGGCCGCGGGCCGGTCCCCGGCCCCGGCGTCCCCGGCACCTGGTAAGGGCCGGCGGCTCGGGCTCCTACCCGCCGACCCACAGGCGCGGCGTTTCCTGCGGCTGCAGATCGCCACCCCGTTCCTGGCCATCCTCTTTGCTTCTTTCATCGGCTCGCTGATCATGCTGGCCATCGGCAAGAACCCGCTCGATGTCTACTTCGAGATGTTCGCCTTCAGCTTCGGGCGGATCGACAGCGTGGCCACCATCCTCTTCCGGGCAACCCCGCTCATCTTCGCCGGGCTGGCCTGCGCCATCAGCTTCCGGATCAACCTCTTCAACATCGGCGTCGAGGGGCAGTCCCTCATCGGAGCGGTCCTGGCTTCCATCGTCGGCTTCGCTTTCAAGGGCCTGCCGGCTTACATCCACCTGCCCCTGGTGATCATCGCAGCCATGGTCGGCGGGGTCCTGTGGGCCTGGCTCCCGGCCTACCTGAAAGTCAAGCGCGGCGTCCACGAGGTCATCAGCACGATCATGCTGAACTACGTGGCCGCCTCATTGGTGCACTGGCTCATCGCCGACGTCTTCCTGGACAAGAGCCAGGTCGTCGGGGTGGGGGGGATGGGCAGCCCGCGTGTCCGCATGCCGCTCATCCAGCCGTCGGCGCGCATCCCGACCATGCACGGCTTCTTCGCCCACTTCGGGATCAACTTCCCGTCTTACGTCTACGTCAACTGGCTGCTCTTCGTGGGCATCGCCCTGGCCGCCGTCCTCTACTACGTCATCTGGCGGACCCCGTTCGGCTACGAGATCCGAGCCGTGGCCCAGAACCCCGACGCGGCTGAGGCCGCCGGCATCAACGCCAGGCGGCAGATGTTTCGGACCTTCCTCATCAGCGGGGCCATCGCCGGGCTTGTCGGCCTGTCGGACCTCCTGGCCTTCTTCGGCTACCTCGACATCGACTTCCCAAGGGGCCGGGGCTTCGACGGCATCGCCGTGGCCCTCCTGGGCAAGAACGACCCCTTCGGGGTGATCCTCGGTGCGCTGCTCTTCGGCTTCTTGAGCCGCGGGGCCGAGGGCGTCCAGGTCTTCTCGGGCGTCCCGGCCGAGGTCATCACGATCATCCAGGGCGTGATGATCCTGTCGATCGTCGTGGCCTACGAGATCGTGTCCCGCTACATCAGGGTCCAGAAGAAAAAGGAGGCCCAGTGACATGGACATAAGCCAACTCGTGGCCTCCGCCCTGCGGATGAGCGTGCCGATCCTCCTGACCGCCCTGGGCGCGGTCTACACCGAGCGCGCCGGCGTGGTCAACATCGGCCTCGAGGGGATGATGATCACCGGCACCTTCTGGGGGGCGGTGGGCGCCTTCTACTACGGACCGCTGGCCGGCGTTCTCCTGGGGATGCTCGCCGGGATGGTCCTGGCCCTGATCCACGCGGTCGCCTCGGTGACCTTCAAGATCAATCAGATCGTCAGCGGCGTGGCCCTGAACATCCTCGCCGCCGGCCTGACCCGCTTCCTCTGCATCCAGTTCTTCAGCATGGCCACGACCTCCCCTGAGGTCCGCCAGTTCAAGGCGTGGGACATCCCGCTCCTGGACCGCGTGGACTTCCTGAAGCCGGTGGTCACGGGCATCTCCCCGCTGATCATTGTGGCCTTGCTCCTGGTGCCGGCCACGGCGTACGTCCTCAACCGCACGGTCTTCGGGCTCCGGTTGCGGTCCGTCGGCGAGAACCCGCTGGCCGCCGACACCCTCGGGGTCAACGTCACCCTGATGCAGTATGCGGGCGTGCTCATCAGCGGCGCCCTGGCCGGTCTGGCTGGGACCTATTTAGCCGTGGAGCACACCGGGATGTACATCGAAGGCATGACCCAGGGCCGCGGCTTCATCGCCCTGGCCGCCATGATCTTCGGCAATTGGGCTCCGGTCGGGGCGATGTGGGCGTCATTCCTCTTCGGCCTGTCCGAGTCGGTCAGCTTCCGGGTCGTCGCCAGCAAGGTGCCCTATCAGTTCATCAAGATGATCCCCTATCTGGTGACCCTGGTGGTCCTGGCCGGGGTGGTGCGGAGGGCGACCCCGCCCGCCGCCGACGGCATCCCATACGAGCGCGGAGGGGAATGAGCGAAGAACCACGAATAACTGGGCGGCCGCATGTACGCGGCCGC